>NZ_JBIWML010000005.1:0-111216 GCF_044766665.1 Kitasatospora sp. NPDC101801 | reverse complement strand
GCCCTGGTCGGGGGGGGGGGGGGGGCGCGCCGCCCCCCCCCCGCCCCCCCCCCCCCCCCCCCCCCCCCCCCGGGGCCCCCCCCCGGGGGGGGCCCCCCCCCCCCCCCCCGGGGGGCCCGACCGCTGTCCGGGACGGCTCCGACGGGCGCGGCAATCGGATGGCAATCGGATGCCGAGTCAGGACCGCCATGCTGTCCCCGTAACGCCGGGGACGAGGAGGACAGCATGCCGGAGAGCAGCGGACCAGGTGGCCACGCGGTCGTGGCGGGGGCGGGTATCGGGGGGCTGCTGGCGGCCCGGGTGCTGTCGGAGACGTACGAGCGGGTCACCCTGGTGGACCGGGACGCGCTGCCGCAGGGCGGCGGGCCGCGCCGGGGGGTGCCGCAGAGCCGGCACGCGCACGGGCTGCTGTCGCGGGGGTTCGAGGTGCTGGAGGAGTTCTTCCCCGGTCTCGGGGACGACCTGGTCGGGCAGGGCGCACTGGTCCGGGACGCGCAGGCGGACGTGCGGTGGTTCAACGACGGGCACCGGATGAGCGGCGGGGACTCGGCGCTGCCCTGTCTGATGGTCAGCCGGCCCGCACTGGAGACGTATCTGCGCACCCGGGTGGCGGCGCTGGACGGGGTGGAGATCCAGGACCGCTGCGAGGTGCTGGAACCGGTGGCGGAGAAGGCCGGTGGCCGGATCACCGGTGTCCGGCTGCTGCGGGTCAACGCCGAGCCGCAGACGGTGGCGGCCGACCTGTTCGTGGACGCCACCGGGCGCAGCAACCGGGGGGTGGCCTGGCTGGCCGGGCTGGGGTACGAGGCGGCGCCGGAGGACCGGGTCGACTCCAAGGTGGTGTACGTGTCGCGGGAGTACCGGCGGCGGCCGGGGGAGGCGGCGGCCGACGCGTACCTGGTGGGCGCCTCGGCGTCGGTGCCGCGCGGCGGGGTCGCGCTGAGCGCGGAGGGCGGCCGCTGGCTGGTGACGCTGTTCGGGATGAACGGGGACGTCCCGCCGGTGGACCCGGCCGGCTTCCACCGGTTCGCCGAGCGGCTGCCGGTGCCGGAGCTGCACGAACTGCTGGAGCGGCTGGAGCCGTTGACGGAGCCGCTGGCAATGCGCATCCCGGTGTCGGTACGGCGCCGCTACGAGCGGATCGACCGGATGCCGGCGGGCTACCTGGTCTTCGGCGACGCGCTCTGCCAGTTCAACCCCTCGTACGGGCAGGGCATGACGGCCGCCGCCCTGCAGGCGGTCGCGCTGCGGGACTGCCTGGCCCGGGGGAGCGGTCCGGCGGCGGTCCGGGAGTACTTCCGGCGGGCGGCGCAGGCCGTCAGCGTGCCGTGGGACATGTCGGTCGGCGGCGACCTGCGGTTCCCGTTCGTGGAGGGCCGGCGGACGCTGCGGGTGCGGCTGCTCAACCGCTACGTGGCCCGGCTGCACCGGGTGGCGGCGGTGGACCCGGAGGTGGCGCGGGCGTTCCTGACGGTGGCCAACCTCAGCTCGCCGCCGCAGGGGCTGTTCGCGCCGAAGGTGCTGCGCCGGGTGCTGCGCGGGCCGTCGGGCGGTGCCGGGGCGCGGGCGGCGGTGCGTCCGCCCTCGGCGCAGGCCACGGGGGCCTGACGGGGTGAGGGCGGACGCTCCGGAAGGACGGCTGAGGCCTGGTCAGGCCGCCCGTCCCGTCGGGGTGGAGAAGTCGGGGGCGGACCGGAGCAGCACCTGGCGGAGCTCGGCGGTGCACATCATGAAACCGTCCGGGGTGGGCAGGTTCCGCAGGTAGTGGGCGAGGTCCGCGCCGAGGGCGAAGACCCGGACCGGGGTGCCGGCGGCGCGGGCGGACTCCACCACCCGGCGGACGCCGTCCAGCACCGCCGGGTGGCGGGTCTGGTAGGACTCGGCCACCAGGTGGTTGCCCCGGTCGGCGGCCAGGTAGAACTGCACCAGGTCCTTCACCCCGACGAACAGCTCGCCCGCGCCGGCCGCGCAGATCGCCGGGGTGGCGTGCACGGCGGCGGGGGTCTCGATGAAGGCGGAGAGCGCCACTTCGGGCGGCAGCCGGAGGTGGGCCCTGAGCTGGGCGAACTCCTCGGCGTCGTTGAGGAAGGGCACCGAGAGGTGCACCCGGCGGGCGCCCTCGCCGAGCCGCTCGCGCAGTGCGCCGAGCACGGTGTGCAGGGCGTCCCGGTACTCGGCCGACCCCAGCAGCCAGCGGGCGCCGTGCAGGCCCAGCTCGGGGTTGGGCTCGACCGCGACGGCGGCCAGCTCGGTGACGCCGGCGGCGTGGTCGGAGCGGAGGTCCAGCAGCCGCAGGACCAGCCGCTGGTCGGGCAGCAGCGCCTCGGCGAAGGCGCACAGCCGGTCCGCGACGGCCCGCCCGTAGGCGGCGATCGCGGCCGGGCCGCCGGCCAGGGCGTCCAGCGGCCGCAGGCCCGCCGCCAGGCAGAGGAACTCCTCCCGGATGAAGAAGGACTCGACCCGTTTGGCGTTCGGGCCGCAGGCGTTCACCGTCTCGATGTCCTGGAGGTCGGCGATGACCGCGCAGGCCGAGCCCAGGTCGTCCACCGAGGGGGTGCCGCCGTCCGGGCCGGCGTCCCCGGTGCCCGGAGCGGACCCGAGGACGATCGACTGGCTCTCCAGATGCAGCGTCACCTCACCGACCAGGTCGGCGAGATCGGCCTGGTCGACCCGGAGCACCGGGATTCCCCGGCCCCGGCAGAGCGACTGCATGTGGCCGGTCAGCCCACCGGAACCGCAGACGACCGCTCTCGCCGCCACGATCGCCTCGTACAGGCCGGCTTCCAGGGAAGGGGCGACGAGGATGGATCCCTCGCGCGGGGTTCTGGTGCGGTTGCAGGTGCCGTGCAAGACGTTCTGCGTGCCACCGGTCAGCAGGAATCCCTGAATCCGTCGCCCGTTCAACTAGTCCTCCAGATCCTCGGCGTCCGCCAGTCCCAGTTGTCGGCGCAGCTGTCGTGGCGTCACGGAGATGTCGGTGAGTCGTTCGACGGCCGCCCGGTTGACGGCCGCCCTGATCAGGCGGTCGGACCGGAAGGCGTCCATCGGGAGGGTCAGGAGTTCGCCCACGGACCTGAGTTGGGCGTCCAGACGGGCGTCGAGCAGTTCCCGCTCATTTCGGGTCCGGGTGGCCAACCTCTTCGCCTCCAGGAGAACAGCGTCCTCGAAGCCCGTCCGGGTCGCTTCCTCAATGTTGCCGAGATGGCCGTGCAATTGAGCCATGTTTCGGGCCAGATCTTCTTCGCGCAGTTCCACTTGCTCGATCGCCCGCGCGGCGACCGCGATCGAGTGGTTCTTGATGGCGGCGAGATTGAAGGTGAACGCCCCGGTACGGCCGTTCCGGACGATCTCGTCGCCCTCCCGCAGGACGCCGACCGCCGAGATCGGCCCGGCGGGCTCGCCCTCGGCGGTCAGCAGCGCGCCCTGGCCGTCGACCTCCAGGCCGCGCCCGGTGCGGGCGTGCGGGACGGCGATCCCCTTCCGGAGCAGGTTCCGCCAGAGGGCCTGGCCGACCCGGAGGTAGTCCGACTCCCGGCCGAAGTTGGCGACCACCAGATCGGCCTCGATGGTCTGCCGCTGCGCCGGGGCGACCACCGAGACGGCCAGCCGCCCGGAGCCGGTCGGCGCGATCTCCGCCACCCGGCCGACGACCAGCCGCACCGGCCCGTCGGCCGGGTGCAGGGCGCGCTCGATGACGGACATCGTGTACTCCACCGCACCGACCCGGAACGCCGCGATGGCGGTGCCGAACTCGTCCAGCAGGCCGCGCAGTTCGGCCGAGGGAATCCGGTCGATCGCCTCCGGCAGGTGCGGCTCCCAGGCCTTGGCCACCCGCTCCGCGACCACCACCGGGTCGACCTCGGGGTGCTCCCGGGTCACCGCCGAACAGGCCGTCTCCCACTCGGTCCTGACCCGGCCGAGGAACTCCTCCCGGTTCCGGTACGGCTCCAGCAGCGTCTTCGGACAGGGGAGTCGCACCACCCCGTGCTCGTGACCGCCGGGGTAGGTCCGGAACATCGTGCCCGTCCTGGAGATCAGGTGGATCCGCCCGGTGTGGCCGCGCCGCAGCAGCAGGCCCGCCGAGTCGTACGCGCTCAGCACGGAGCCGACGATCGCGACGGTGGCCTCCGGCGGCAGCGCCTCCAGCCTGCTGACGGCGGAGGCGGAGTACGGGTTCCGGACGAAGGCCGCGTGGCCGCGTACGCCGGTGGCGAAGGGTGGATCGCGCTGTTCGAGGCCGGTGGCGAGCACGACGTGGTCGGCGAGCAGCACCGCCGCCTCCGGGCCCTCGCCGGCGGGTCGGCCGCCCGTGCTGAGCTGCCGGACCGTCACCTCGACCCCGGTGGGGCGGATCTCCAGGTCGACCGCCTCGCCGTCCGCCTCGATCAGCACCACACCCGGGCCGGCCTCCCGCCGGGCCTCGGCCAGCCGGTCGGCCAGGTAGTCCTGGAAGATCCGCCGGGGTGCCGGCCCCTGTTCGACGAACTCCAGTCCGGCCCAGGGCTCGGGCCAGCCCCGGCGGTCGGCCTCGTGGTTGGCCCAGCGGACGAAGTCGAGGACGTCCTCCCGGAACGCCGACATCCGGCCCGCCTGGATGTTGAAGACGTGGTCCCAGGGATTGCCGTCCCGGTGGTACGCGACCCCGGCGTTCCGGTAGTCGGACCGCCGCTCCAGCAGGACCACCTCGAGCGGGCTGCGCGCGAAGCGGAGCAGGCGGATCGCCGTGGCGGTGCCGGCCAGGCCCGCACCGACGACGAGCACCCTGGGGCACATGCCTGTTCGACTCATGGTGAAGCCTCCGGTGTGAGGGGTGGGGACGTGGCGCGGCGGTCGCGTTCGATTCCGGGGCCCGGTCGCCGGCCGGGCGGACGCGGGGTGTCCGGCCACCAGGCTAGGGGAGACGGGGGTGGCCGCACGGTGGGTTGTCCAGGGTGATGCCGGGTCAGATCGCTTGTGCTGGTGTCGAGTTGGGGCCGGTGGTGCGGCTGGGTGCCGAGTGGCGAGCTGGTGGCCGGGGAGCGGCGGCGAAGGAGGGGAAGCTCCAGGTCGGCGGGTCGGACCGCCCGGGGCGGGGTGTCGGCTTACCGTGGACCAGCGATCATGGCCGCTGGGAGGAGCCGATGTGCTGGAGCGCCGAGGCGGATCTGGTCGCCGGTACCGTCGTCACGGGCCTCGGGGTGGCGTGCCTGAGCGGGGTGCGGCACCGGCGGCAGCTGGCGCTCGCGGCACTGCCGCTGCTGCTGGGTGTGCACCAGCTGGTGGAGGCCGTGGTCTGGCTCGGCGGTGAGGGCCGGGTCGACCCGACGGTCGCTCAGGCCGCTCGGTTCGTCTGGGCGTTGATCGCGATGCCGGTGCTGGCGGTGATGGTGCCGGTCGGCGTCTGGTGCGCCGCCGGTCGGCCCCGGCGTCTGCTGCCGTTCCTGGTGCTCGGAGCGGCCACCGCGGTGCCGCTCACGGTGGCGATCCTGACCGGCCCCGTCACGGCGGAGGCCCACGGGCACACCCTCAGCTACGCGGTCGGCCTCCCGCTGGCACCCCTGCTGCTGGCCGGCTACCTGGTGGCCACCCTCGGCCCGCTGGTGGCCGGCCCCGACGCGGAGCTGCGCCGGCTCGGGTGGGCGATGGCGGTGGGCGCGCTGGTCTGTGCGGTCCTCTGGCGGACCGCCTTCGCCTCCACCTGGTGCGCGCTGGCCGCGCTGGTCAGTGTCCTGCTGCTGCGCTGGGTCCGGGGGCCGGCGGGCGTCCGCGCTCCCTGAGCAGCTGCTCGCACGGGACGGGGTGCAGAAGTGCGCGCCGGGCCGGGGTGGTTGGTCGCTCAACGGGGTCGACTCCGGGTGCCGGCCGCTGGGGAGCTGAGGCCGGAACGCCGACGGAGCCGCTGCCGTGGCGCGGCACGGCAGCGGCCCCGTCGGTCTCAGGCGTACGGGTCGAACGGGAGGCCGGCGGGCTTGGAGTTGTTGAGGGCGTCGTTGAAGGTGCTGTCGGTGATCTTGATCGTCGCCGAGCCGAAGTCGGCGGTGGTGAGCCGGTCGCGCAGGCCGGCCGGGTAGCCGCCCCAGCCGACCAGGCGCGGGTAGAACCAGCCGCCGGTGGTGTTCTCCGGCGGCTCGTCGTTGCCGTTCGCGAGCCGGAAGAAGTGGGTGGAGGCGCCGTCCTTGTGGTAGACGACCTTCGGGTGTGTCCCGTCGAAGCGCACCTGCGAACTCGGGTACCACTTCCAGCCGCTGTGCTGCGAGGTCGAGACGTACCGGACCTGGTTGTCGTTGATCCACACCACCACGTGCTCCCAGTCGTGACGGTGCCCGATGGCGGCCGGTCCGAGGGTGGCCTGGTCCTTCTCGAAGTAGCTCGCGTACACGACCGCGCACCAGCCGTTGTTGCACTTCTCGCGCGAGTACGTGTTGGCGTTCGCGAGCTGGGCGTAGTCGCGGCAGTGCCCGTTCACGCCCCCGCCGAGCTTCAGCCCGGGGTTGAGGGTGCCGTCGGGGCTGATCGCGGCGGTCGCGTAGCAGCCGTCCCGGTCGTAGTCGTAGGCGGGGGAGAAGGACTGCTCCAGCCCGTCGGCGTTCTGCGGGAGCGACTGGATGACTCCGGCGTGCGCGACGCCGGGGACCGCCAGGGCGAGGGCGGCGGCGCTGAGCAGGCACACGGCTGCGGACCGCCGGTGACGGGCCGGGCGGGGGGCCGGTGAGAGCGGGCTGCGCACATCAACTCCTTGGCGGGAAAGGGGTGGTGAGGTGCCACGGGGTGGGCTGGGCAACCCCGGTGGGCCACTGTAGTGCCCTCGGGGCAAGGCCCGGTGCTCCGGGCGTGAACATGCGTCATCCCTTGACAGGCGGCTCGAAAGCTTGATTGGTTGACGAGGCAGCAAGCCAACCGAATGTCCGGTCGGTTCATCGGGCGGAATCCGGTGGCCGGGACGGAGAAAGGCATGGAGCCCATGAGTGTCGAGCCGACCGCCCCGGCCCTCGCACCCCGCCTGGGGGAGCCGCTGCCCGCCGAGCTGCTGGACGCCGGGGAGCGGCTGAGCCCGGCGGAGCTGCGCGAGCGTCAGCTGGCCGGTCTGCGCTGGACGTTGCGGCACGCGTACGACAACGTCGAGCTGTACCGCCGCAAGTTCGACGCCGCCGGGGTGCGGCCGGAGGACTGCCGCAGTCCGGACGACCTGAGCCGGTTCCCGTTCACCACCAAGGCGGATCTCCGCGCGTCGTACCCGTTCGGGATGTTCGCCGTGCCGCAGGCAGACATCCGGCGGATCCACGCGTCGAGCGGGACGACCGGGCGGCCCACGGTGGTCGGCTACACCCAGGACGACCTGGACATGTGGGCCGACGTGGTGGCCCGCTCGATCCGCGCGGCGGGCGGCCGGCCCGGGCACAAGGTGCACATCTCCTACGGCTACGGCCTGTTCACCGGCGGGCTCGGGGCGCACTACGGCGCCGAGCGCGCGGGGTGCACGGTGATCCCGGCCTCCGGCGGGATGACGGCCCGTCAGGTGCAGATCATCCAGGACTTCCGCCCCGAGATCATCATGATCACGCCGTCCTATCTGCTGACCCTGCTGGACGAGTTCGAGCGGCAGGGCGTCGACCCGCGCAGCACCTCGCTCCGGATCGGCATCTTCGGGGCGGAGCCGTGGACGGAGGCGATGCGCCGGGAGATCGAGGGGCGCCTGGACATCGACGCGGTGGACATCTACGGACTCTCCGAGGTGATCGGCCCCGGCGTGGCGCAGGAGTGCGTGGAGACCAAGGACGGGCTGCACATCTGGGAGGACCACTTCTACCCCGAGGTGGTCGACCCGCTCACCGACGAGCTGCTCGCGCAGGGCGAGAGCGGCGAGTTGGTGTTCACCTCGCTGACCAAGCAGGCCCTGCCGATCATCCGGTACCGGACCCGTGACCTGACCCGGCTGCTGCCCGGTACCGCCCGTCCGGCTTTCCGGCGGATGGCGAAGGTCACCGGACGCTGCGACGACATGATCATCATCCGGGGCGTCAACATCTTCCCGACCCAGGTCGAGGAGATCGTGCTCCGGACGGCCGCCGTCGCGCCGCACTTCCAGCTCCGGATCACCCGGCGGGGCCGGCTGGACCACCTGGCGGTGGTCGTCGAGGCCCGTCCCGGCGCCACGCCCGACCAGCGCACCGCGGCGGCGGCCGAGATCGCCCGGAGCGTCAAGGACGGCGTCGGCGTCTCGGTGGAGGTGACCGTGGTCGACCCGGACACCATCGAGCGCTCGGTCGGCAAGATCCGGCGCGTCCACGACCTGCGCACCGGCTGACGCTTGCCGCCCGGTCGGCACCCCGGCCGGCGGACCCCGGGCGGGCTCGCTCCGGGGCCGGCCGGCGGTGGCCGGCCCCGGAGCGGGTGGCTCAGAGTGCGGCGGTGACGACGATCTCGACCCGGACCTCGGGGCGGTAGAGCGCGGCCTGCACGGTGGCCCGGGCGGGAGCGGCGTCGGCGGGCACCCAGGCGTCCCAGGCCAGGTTCATGGCGGCGAAGTCGGAGATGTCGGCGAGGAAGATCTCCGCGCGGAGGATCCGGCTCTTGTCGCTGCCGGCCTCGGCCAGCAGGCGGTCGATGGTGGCCAGTACCGTCCTGGTCTGCAGCTCGACGTTCTGGGTGAGGTCGTCGGCCACCTGGCCGGCCAGGTACACCGTGCCGTTGTGCACCACGGCTTCACTCATGCGCTTGCTGCTGCCGAACCGCTGGATCATGGACGTGCCTTCGCTAGTGCCGTTCAGGAGCGCCGATGGTACCGGCGCCGCCGAGCGGCCGTCGGGGGTGTCCAAACCGGGGGCGTCGGCCGGTCGGTCTCAGACCCGGCGGATGGTGTTGATCCTGATGGCGTCGGCCTGCATCACCTTGACCACGTCGCCGGCCCGCGGGGCGTGCACCACCAGGCCGTTGCCGATGTACATGCCGACGTGGCTCCGGTCGGACTTGTAGATCACCAGGTCGCCGGGCAGGGCGTTGTGCCAGTCGGTGCCGACATTGGTGCCCACGCCGGCCTGGGCCTGCGAGGTGCGCGGCAGCGAGACGCCGGCCTTCGCGTAGGCGTAGACCATCAGGCCGGAGCAGTCGAACTTGTCGGGACCGCCGGCGCCCCACAGGTACGGGTCGCCCTGCTGGGCGAGCGCGGTCTGCACCGCGACCGCGGCGTAGCCGCCGGCCGAGGGGAGCGAGGCGGGGTCGACCCGGGAGGAGCTGCGGGAGGCGGCGCCGTCGGAGCCGCGCAGGATCGCAGTCCGGTCCGCCACGCTGAGCTGGTTGAGCAGCTTCTGCGCCTCCTGGAGTTTCTGCTGCACCTCGGTCTTGGTGCTGTTCAGCGTCTGGGTGTTGCGGTCCAGCTCGGCCAGGACGGCGGCCGTCTCCTGCTTCTGCTGGTCGAGGCGGCGCTGCTGGTCCTGGAGCGACTTCAGGGTCTCGGCCTGGGTCCGGTTCACCTGGTCGACGCTGGAGGCCTTGGTCAGGTAGTTCTCCGGGTCGGAGGAGAGCATCAGGGCGACGGTCGGGTCCACCCCGCCGTCCCGGTACTCCTGGGCGGCCTCGGCGGCCAGGCCGCTCTGCAGGGTCGTCAGCTGCTCCTGGCTGCGGGCCACCTGGTCCTGGAGCTGGTCGGCCTGCTTGCGCAGCTGCTCGGTCCGCTCCTTGGCGCCGTTGAACCGCTCGGTGGCCGCCTCGGCCTGCTCGTACAGGGCGTCGACCTGGACCTTGACCTCGTCCTTGCCGGGCTTGGCCGGTGTCGCCTGGGCGCCGGACTGCGCGGAGAGGGCGACCACGGTCGCTGCGGCAGCGGTCAGCACGGAGACCTGGGCCCGGCTCGGCTGCTTGGGGCGGCGGTGGGAAGCCAAGGGAGGTGCTCCTTCTGCCCGGCCGGCCTCATCTGTTCGAGTGATGATCCGGATCGTTGGTTGACGTCTGACCGTAGTGAAGTCCCTGCTCCGCGTCCACTCCGGTTCTCGAACCGGTCCGGCCGGAGGGCGGGTTGACGGGCCGTCAGTGACCGGGGTGGGCCGCAGGGGCAGTCAGGTCTGCCCGGCCGGGCACGCGGGGCTTCCCTTCCCGGCTCCGCACGGGGAAGGGCGCCCGCTGGGTGGCGGGAAATTTCTTTCCGGTGGAGTGTCGATTCGGTCGGTCCCCGTTCGACGTACGGGTGAGAGGCGGGGAACGGCCCCGCTTCCGGGCTTGAGGAGTGCACCGTGCCGCGTTACCTGACACTGATCCGTATCGACGAGCAGAAGGCCGCGGCCTTCGAGGCCGATCCCGGCTTCGAGGAGCGGATGGGCGCGCTGTTCGAGGAGATCACCAAGGCAGGGGTGATGCTGGAGACCAACGGGCTGAAGCCGACCTCCGAAGGAGTCCGGGTGAAGTGGTCCGGTGGTGCGCTGAGCCTGACCGACGGCCCGTTCACCGAGGCCAGGGAGGTCGTCGGTGGGTACGCGATGCTCCAGTGCAAGGACATGGCGGAGGCCGTGGAGTGGACCCGGCGCTTCCTGGCCACCCACCCGGTGGGCTGGGAGGTCGGTGCGGAGGTCCGGCAGTTCGACGAGGCGCCGCAGCTGCCCTCGGCCTGACCCGTGCGGTTCCGGGTGGGGCAGAGCGGCCCGCGCGCCGCTTTGCCCCACCCCGGCCGGGGCTGCTCTGATGGGTGACCGTGACGGAGTGGGACGCGACGGCGGTCGAGACGGTGTTCAGGATCGAGTCGGCGCGGATCATCGCCGCCGTGACCCGGATCGTGCGGGACGTCGGCATCGCCGAGGAGATCGCCCAGGACGCGGTGGTCGCCGCGCTGGAGCAGTGGCCGCGGACGGGCGTCCCGGACCGGCCGGGGGCGTGGCTGACGGCGGCGGCGAAGAACCGCGCGATCGACCTGGTCCGCCGTCGGGAGGTCTACGCGCGCAAGCTGGCCGAGGTGGGCCGCACCCTGGAGGACGTGCCGCCGCCGGAGGTGGCCGAGCCGGACGACATCGACGACGACCTGCTGCGGCTGGTCTTCACCGCCTGCCATCCGGTCCTCTCGGCGGAGGCCCGGATCGCGCTGACGCTGCGTCTGGTCGGCGGGCTGACCACAGCCGAGATCGCCCGGGCCTTCCTGGCCGCCGAGCCGACGGTGGCGCAGCGGATCGTCCGGGCCAAGCGGAGCATCGCCGCCGCGAAGGTGCCGTTCGAGGTCCCGGTCGGTGCGGACCGGGCCGGGCGGCTGGCCTCCGTGCTGGAGGTCATCTACCTGGTCTTCAACGAGGGGTATGCCGCCACCGCCGGTGACGACCTGCTGCGGCCGGCCCTGTGCGAGGACGCGCTGCGGCTGGCCAGGGTGCTGGCCGGGCTGATGCCCGAGGAGCCCGAGGTGCACGGACTGGCCGCGCTGGTGGAGCTCCAGGCCGCGCGGCTCGCGGCGCGGACCGGGCCGGACGGCGAGCCGGTGCTGCTGGCCGAGCAGAACCGGGCCCGGTTCGACCGGCTGCTGATGCGCCGTGGGGCGGCGGCCCTGGCCCGGGCCGGAGTGTCGCGGCCGGAGGCCGGTCCGTACACCCTGCAGGCCGCGATCGCCGCCTGCCACACCCTCGCCCCGCACTGGGCGGACACCGACTGGGTGACCATCGCCGGGCTGTACGCCCGGCTGGCCCGGCTGAACCCGTCCCCGGTGGTGGAGTTGAACCGGGCGGTCGCGCTGTCCTACGCCCAGGGGCCGGCGCAGGCCCTGGAGCTGGTGGACGCGCTGGCGGCGGAGCCCGCGCTGCGGGACTACCACCTGCTGCCCAGCGTCCGGGGCGACCTGCTGGAGCGGCTGGGCCGGCCCGCCGAGGCCCGGGCCGAGTTCGAGCGGGCCGCCGCGCTGGCCCGGAACACCCGGGAGCGGGACCTCCTGCTGGGCCGGGCCGCGCGCGGGGGGTGACGGTCCGTCGGGCCGGTGCGGACGTGCTGCGGCCGACCCCGGGTGGGGCGGGAACGCGGCCGGTCCGTACGGTGGTCGACGACGGCCGAGCCACCGGGGGAGAGACATGCGCATCGGGGTGTACCTCGCACATCCGCGACCGGGGAGTTTCAACCACGCGATGTACGACGCGGTGGTGGGGGAGCTGCGGGAGCGGGGAGCCGAGGTGGTGGCGCACGACCTGTACGCCGAGGGGTTCGGGCCGCTGCTGTCCGCCGAGGAGACGGGGACGGTCGGGGCGGCGGACGCCGCGCAGGATCCGCAGGTGGCGCTGCACCGGACGGAGGTGGGCACGCTGGACGCCCTGGTCTTCGTCCACCCGAACTGGTGGGGCATGCCGCCGGCCGTCCTCACCGGCTGGGTGCAACGGGTGCTCGCCCCCGGCGTCGCCTACAAGCTGGGCGCTGCGGAAGGGGAGCCCGCCGGACTGCTGAAGGCCGGCCGGGCCCTCGTGCTCAACACCTCGGACACGCCCGCCGAGCGGGAGCGGGACGAGTTCGGCGACCCGTTGGAGCGGATCTGGGCTGCCTGCGTGCTGCCGTACGTCGGGGTCGGCGAGGTGCGCCGGGTGGTCCTGCGGACCGTCGGCGACTCGACCGCCGCCGAACGGGCGGCCTGGCTGGACGACGTACGCCGGGAGGCGGCCGCGCTGCTGGGCTGAGCGCGGCTACGCCAAGGTCTCGGGCGGCCGCTTCGACGGCGGGACGGCGGCCGCCCCGGTGCCGTCGGCGCCCGCCGCGCCGGCCTGGGTGAGGGAGCGCAGGGCGAACAGCAGGAAGCCGATGTCGTCCAGCAGGATCGGGTCGGGCAACAGGTCCACCGGGCTGACCAGGTAGACGATGGCCGCCCAGAACAGCACCTTCTTCGACATCGGGATGCCGGTCGCCCCCAGCATCTTCTTGGCCCGGACCAGCTTGACCACCAGCACGACCGCCGTCGCCAGGGTGACCGCGACCACCGTTCCGCCCGCCACCCACCAGAACACCTCGCTGCCGGTCACCCGGCCACCTCCACTCGTAGCGTTCGCTCTCCAGCAGCCTGCCCTACTTTCGGCGGACCGTGCACAGCAGGTCTCCGCGCTGTGCCCGTGGGGTGACAACGCCTGGGCGAGTCAGGCCAGTTGGCCGCGCCGTTGCTGGTTCATCGGCGCCGATGCGGGCAGACGGGGGCCATGAGAGGCATCCATTCGATCATCAGAGCAGTCGCCCACATCGTCGCAGGCATCCTGGTCATCTGGATCCTGATGGACCTGCTCGACGCCAACCAGGGGAACACGGTGGTGAGTTGGTTCCACTCGGCCGCCGACTGGCTGGCCGGCTGGTCGCGCGGGCTGTTCACGGTCTCCGGGCACACCCTCCAGGTGCTGCTCGACTACGGCATCGCGGCCGTCGTCTACGTGGTGGTCGGCAACCTCATCGGCCGGGCAGCGGGCCGGAGCCGTGCCCCGATCAGGTGATCACCGGTGCCCCGGCCGGCCGGCCGTCGTGCGCGCACCACCGTCCGGCCCGGGGAGTGTGACTCCCGTCACCTCCGGCGCCCGAGGTGGCCGGCCGGGCGGTCTGCGTGACCGTCGTCGGGTACTCCCATGAGCTGGGCAAACCCCAGTGCGCGAGGCGATCTGACGGGCCGGTGACCTGACGGCCCGTCATGATCGTTGGCTGATCGGCGAAATCGGTGGTTTCGGCGTGCGTGAACAGACGCGGTCGCTTGGTTTGCTGGAACCAGGCCGAAACAAGGCCGGAACGAACCGATCGCACCTCAACCCTCGACGAATCAGGAACGTTATGAACACCTCCTCGGTCAAGCCCGGTCCGCAGCGATGGAAGCGCCAGCGCAGAACGAACGAGCTGCGGGTCCGGTCGGGTGGTGCGGGCAGGACTCGCAGTGGGTACCCGGGCTGGGAGGCCTAAGTGACCGACGACCCGACCCCGGTTGGTCCCTTCCGTGCGCCCGACCCCGAGCCCGAGGTCACCGTGTGGGGTGCCCGGGTGGAGAGCCCGGTGGACAACCTGCCCGTCGACTTCGAAGCCTACGTGCTGACCAACTACGACTTCTTCGTGGGCTTCGCCGTCGAGATGCTGGCGGACCGGCACACCGCGACCGAGGTAGCCGTCGAGGTGTTCTCGCAGATAGCGATCGACTGGCCCAGGATCCTCCGCTCGCCCAACCTGGAGGACCACTGCTGGTCGATGCTGACCTCCGCCGTGCGGGTGCGGGTCATCTGCCGGGGCATCGAGACGGACGTCCGTGACCGTCTGGGTCGGGCCCGGCAGATTCTCGACCAGATGCGACAACTCCTGTACGACCCCGACGCCGAGGACAGCGACGTCGGTCTCTACCAGGCGCTCGGCCGGCTGACCCAGCGGGAGTTCGACACCGTCGTGCTCAAGCGTCTGATGGGCCGCACCACCCTGTTCGCCGCCAGCGTCCTGGCCGTCCATCCCGCCACCGTCGACCGCAGTTACGACAAGGCCATGACGCACCTCAGGACCGTCCTGCAGCGCCGCAAGCTGCTCAAGCCCACCCAGTCCGAGAGCCCCAGCAGAGGAGCCCGCCGGTGACCATCGACCCGAACGGTGGCGGACCCGCCGACAACCGTCTCGCCGACCACGACCGGGACGTCGAGCACCTGCTGGAGACCGGCTTCCTCGGCACCGGTCACCGCACCCGCCCGGCCGAACGCGACCAGATCGTCGGCGAGTTCCTCAACCTCACCCAGCTGCCCGAGCAGGCTCCGGTGCCCAGCGGCGACCGCATCGGCGACGCACTGCGCCGGATCTCCGCCACCGTCGCCCGGCACCAGGCCGGCAGCTACGAGCGGCCCGCCTGGTGGCACGAGTACAACCGCGCCCGGAAGAGCCTGAACCAGATGGCCCGACAGGCGATCGCCAGGCCCAAGGCGCTGAACCTGCTGTCCCGGTTCGCCAGCCGCGACCAGGACGACCCGTACGAGGTGCAGGCCGAGAACACCATCTTCAGCGACGACGACCTCGACACCGAGATCAGCGGGGCGCTGCTCTTCGGCTACCTGCTCCACCTGGCCGGACACCCCGTCAGCGCCAGCTTCTGGTGGAAGATCGCGGCCGGGGCGGGGGACCGCAACGCCGCCTTCGCGATGCACCTGCACCACCTCCAGCGCGGTGAGATGTCCGACGCCGCTTGGTGGTTCGTCGAAGCGTGCGGCAGCACCGACGGCATCGGCGACGCCCTGCCGCCGAGCCTGCCTGCGGTGCCGGGCTACCACCGGGCCGTGCCCGCCGTGACGGAGCAGCAGCACGGTGGCAGCGCGTGCTCGCCCGTGGTGATCGCCGAGATGGTCAACAACCTGGTGGTCTGCGGGGACTCCGGCTGGTTCGACGAGATCGCCGAGCGGCCCGACCGCCGGATCGCCCCCCAGCTCGCCGACCTCGTCGGCCACTGCTGAGGCCCTCCCCGGTGGTGCCCGGCCCCGACCGTCCGCCGGGCACCACCTCCGACCACCGGGACCACCACGATGTTCATCCTTGAGCCCGGCATCCTCGCGATGACCGTCCTCGGCCTCGGGTACGCGGCCGTACTGGCCGCCATCTCGCTCGCCGCCCGATCGGCTCGCACCGCCGAACGCCGCCACCAGGCCCGCCGGCTCCGCGCGATCCTGTACCTGCACCGCACGCCCTGACCCGTCGTCCGGGAGCAGCCATGCCCGAAGAAGAGCAGCGCCCCACCCCCGAGCTGATCGACCTCGCCGCACGCCAGGCCCTCAACGTCACCGCCGGGGCCCATGCCACGATCAACATCGTCACCGCGGACCGGGGAGCCGTCGCCGGTGTCGGCGAGCACCCGCCCGCGCACCCGCCCGTCCCGATCGGGCACCGTACGACCGTCGTCTGGGCCGCCCTCTCCGCCCTCGGCACCCTGGTGGTGGCCTGGTTCGCAGTGCGGTAAACCCCGCTTCGCCCAGGAGATCAGAGTGGGCCGCTGATCAATGATTCGTGAACGAATCAGATGGTGGAGTCCTGCCCTGCGGACGGATTGAGCCGAGCGGGTTGAACGGTCACTCCAGCCGGGTGTCGGTCATCGGCAACCGAGGGAGCCGGGGTTTGGCCGGGGCGGTAATTTCGCAACCATTGCGTAAACGTCCGATGTGCGAGCCGAGTCCGACCCCGGGTCGGACTCGGCTTCGGTTGTGAAAGGGGCTCGGAGATGGCCAAGTTCGCTGTGGGACTGGCGGGTGCCGCGGTGACCGCGGCATTCCTGGGTACGGGTGGGTCGGCTTTCGCGGCGCCCCGGGACGGGATGCCGCCCGGGTGGTGCGCCACCCACCCCATCCGGTGCGGTGAGCCGCCGAAGGCCAAGCCGGCCGAGCCGGATCCGGCCGATCCGGCCGATCCCGGCGGCCCGGCGGGGCCCGGCCCGGTCCCAGCCGCGGCGGTACCGCCCGTGCCGGTGCCCATGACGGTGGACCCGCCCACCACGCACCCGGGCGGGACGGTGCTGGTCAATGTCGGGACACCCTGCCCCGACGGCGGTGTGACCCTGTCGTCCCCGGCGGTGCCCGCGCCGGTGCAGCTGCCGCCCGGCAGCCCCGGGGGCCAGCTCGTGCTGCCCGCCGACCTGCCCCCGGGGACGTACCCGGTGACCGCGACCTGCCAGGGCCGCCCGGTGACGGACGGGACCGTCACCGTGGTGACCCCGGCGGCGCCCGCCACCGGCGGTGGCGGCGGCTCCCAGCCGGTGGGCGGTCCCCCGACCCTGGCCGGGTACGGGGCGATCGCGCTGACCGGTGGGGCCGTCGGCGCGGCCGCGCTGCGGCTGCTGCGGCACAGGCGGGGCCGGGCCGCAGGCGGTGGCCGAGCTGTGCCCGGTGCCTGAACGGGGGCCGCGCCGTGGTCGGCGGGCGATGGCGGCACTGTCCGGCGCGGTGCTCCTGGTCGCCCTGACCGGAGCCGCCGGCGAGGACGATCCGGGGCCGGAGGCGCAGGTCTCAGGCGCCCCGGTGGCCGCCGCAGTGCGGCCCGCCGCCCGGGTGACGGACCCTCAGGGCACGTCGCCCTCGCCCGCCGGGCTCGCCCCGCTGGCCCCGTCCACCCCGCTGCACCTCGCGATCCCCTCGATCGGCGTCGATGCGCCGCTGCTGGCGCTCGGTACCGACGACCGGGGCGGGCCGGAGCTGCCGCCGTACTCGTTGCCCGGCACGGTGGGCTGGCTGCGCGACTCCCCGACCCCGGGTGCGCCGGGCGCCGCCGTGCTGGCGGGACACGTGGACACGGTCCACGGGCCCGCCGTCTTCTGGTCGCTGGCCGGCGTCCCGGCCGGGGCCGTGGTCGAAATCACCCGGCTCGACGGTGGTACGGCCGTATTCACCGTGGACGACGTCCGCACGTTTTCCCGGAAGGAATTTCCGAATTCCCTGGTCCACGGTCCGACATCGGCCGCCGAACTGCGCATCATCACGTGCGGCGGGCGCTTCAACCGGGCGGAACGTGAATACATTGGAAATGTCATCCTGTTCGCCCATCTGACCGGCTCACGGTGAGTGGGGCGACCGGACTACAGCGGCAGCTCGACCACCAAGGGCCGGTGGTCCGAGATCGGCATTCCGGGTGCGCGCATCGGAGCGGGCCGGAACAGATCGAGGCCGGCCACCAGGACGTGGTCGAGCTGCACCAGGGGCCGGTGCGCCGGAAAGGTCCGGACCCGGGCCGCCGAACGCCAGGCCGCCCGGGGCGTCGCGGACCGCGACCGGGATAGCAGACCGGCCGCGTCGAGGGCGGCGGTGGGGATCGCGCCGCCGAGGTTGAAGTCGCCCAGCAGGACGTGCGGCCGGGGCAGGTCGGCGATCCAGCCGGGCACGGCGAGAAGTTGACGGACGTTCCACCCCGGGACGTACGACAGGTGCAGCGCCACCGCCGTGAACGGGCCGCGCCGTCCCTGGAGCACGGCGGCCAGGGCCGCGCGCGGCCGGTCGCGGATCACCGTGAGACCGGCCCGCCCGGCCACCGGCAGGGCGACGGGAGGCGCGGTGAACCGGCGGGCCCGCCAGGCCAGGACCGGCAGGGAGGTCAGCAGCGCCACGCCGTGGGAGGGAGCCGTGCCGTCGTGCCCGGTACCCGGCGGGCCGTACACCCGCATCCCCGGTTCGGACCGGTCGGGCTCCCAGATCCGGCCCGGCCGCGAGCGGGCGTGCAGGGCCGAGACGTACCGCCAGTCGGTGGCGCCGGTCGCCTCGGCGATCGCCCGGGCCTGGTCGACGGAGCCGGACCGGTCCTGGAAGCGGTCGAGCTCCTGAAGTGCCACCACGTCGGCGTCCAGGGCTGCGACGGCGTCGAGGAGCGGGCCCACGGTGGCGCTGCCGGGGGCGGTCGACGGCCGGCCGTCGGCCCCGGCCTGCCGCCCGTGCAGGACGTTGAAGGTGGCCAGGCGCACCGGCGCGGAGTCGATCACGGTCAGACGCTACAACAGCGCTACCGGTCACAGGTGTTGGGGGACGACCGCCCGGCCCGGACCGGGCCGGACAGTCGACGGGGGATCAGCGCAGACCGGCGAACAGGTCGTCCTCGGGCAGCGCCGCGCCGGTGGTGTCCCGGACCCGGACGAAGGTCTCCACGCCCATCAGCTCGGTGAACCGCTCCAGGCCCATCTTCAGGAAGAAGATGTTCTCGCCCTGGCTGGCGTGCGCGGCCAGCGAGTCGAACTTCTGGGCGCTGAACGCCGCGGTGTCCACCCAGGTGCGGATCTCCTCGTCGGGGAGCCCGATCTCGGGGAACTCGAAGTCCTCCTCCGACTCCGGCTGCCCGCCGGTGTCCCCGAGCTCGCGCATGACCTCGCCGAACCGCCGCATCGTCGAGTGCGGCATCGTGGTCCAGTACACCTTCGGGGTGAGGTCGGTCAGCTCCAGCGCCGCCGTGGTGATGCGGTTCGCCTGGATGTGGTCGGGGTGGCCGTAGAAGCCGTTCTCGTCGTAGGTCACCACCACGTCGGGCCGGTACTGCCGCAGCAGCTCGGCCAGGCGGGCGGCACCCTCCGCCACCGGTGTCCGCCAGAAGGAACCGGGCGCGTCGTTGGCGGCCCAGCCCATCATCCCGGAGTCGGCGTAGTCCAGCAGCTCCAGGTGACCGATGTTCAGCACCTCGCAGCTGGCTTCGAGTTCCCGGCGGCGCATCGCCGCGACGGCCGCCGGGTCGTGCCCGGGTTCCCCCGGCTTCACGCCGCCCGGTCCGTCACCGCACCCGCCGTCGGTACAGGTGACGAGGACGGTGCGGATGCCCTCCGCGGCGTAGCGGGCCAGGACACCGCCCGTCCCGGTGGCCTCGTCGTCGGGGTGGGCGTGGACCGCCATCAGGGTCAGGGGCCGGTCAACCATGGAAAACATCCTCCGGTTCGAATGGTGCCCGCCGCGTCGGCGGCCGGGTCCGGTCAGTCGATCAGTACGCGGCCCGTGGGACGCGCCGGGGTCACACCGGGACGAGCACGTCCTCGTGCGCCCCGTCCAGGACGAAGCCGTTGTCGAAGCGGACCCGCACCGTCACCCGGTTCCCCTGCTCCCGGAAGGCCGCCCACTCCGGCTCCAAGGCGGCGATCTCGCCCTCCAGGCGCCTGCGGCTCTCCGTCGGCATGGTGTGGCCGTAGTCCTCGAACAGGGCCTTGAGCCGCCGGTACTCGCGGACCGCCTCGCGCTCCGGGAGTTCGCCGTTGACCCGTTCCACGGTGCCCTCGAGTCCGGCGCCCAGGGCGAGGAAGCCGACCACGGCCGATCCGGAGACCGCCTCGCCGATCCCGAGGTCCTCCGCCAGCCGTACCCGCCGACCCTCCGTCAGCCCGCCCATCCGCGCTCCGCCTTCCACCCGCTCGGTACCGCCGGCCCGGCCGGCCCGCTGCCCTGCCCATTATCCGCCGCGTCCGAGGGTGTACCGGTCGCGGCCGCTGCTCCGCCGGGGCCGGGTCAGCCGGCCAGCAGATCCCGGCCCACCCGCTCGCGGGCGTGGGCGAGTTCGGCCTCCACCCGGTCCTGGTCGGCCTGGCCGAACGGCACCGGCGCTCCCGCTCGCGTGGGGTCGTTGTGGGCACGGAGCGAGATCATGCCAGACCGGAACGACAAGATCGGATGCATTTCGGGTGACGGCTCGGGGTGCGTGGGAGCCTCGTCCTCCGACGTGCGGAGGAAGGGGCCCGGACCGGCGCGCGGTGTGGCCAGCCGAAACCGCGGGCGTCCTGCTTCAGTGGGGTCCACGGTCAGCGCGGTCGCCACGACCAGGCTGAGCAGCGGGTCGGCGACCTGCGCAGTGCGCTCCGACCGACCTGGGCCACCGAGCCGAGGGTGGCGCCCCGCTGGTCGGAGACCGCGTACTCGTCGGTCGGCTCGATCAGCTCGGCCTTCTGGTTCACCACCAGGACCGGCGCGGAAGGGGCGGCCGGCCGCCCGGGGCACCCGGGGTGTCCGTGTGCTGGGACATGGCGCGCAGCCAGATCATTTCCGACCCGCACCGGACTCCGGCCGCGGTGGTGGTCCGCCGGTGCGGCGGCAGTTGGCGCCGGGACCGGCGGGCGGCTGTGGTTCGTCTCACAGCCGGATCCGGGGTGTCACCGGTGGAACACGCGGCGTCCCGCCGGATCCGGGTCGGTGCGGCCCTCGTCGGACCGGCCGCCGACCGGTCGGTACTGTGGGCGGACAACCCGTTGAGAGGCGCCCTCCCCCATGGTCAAGAACGCCGCCGAACCACGCGCAGCAGCCCGCAAGGCCCTGCTGCAACTGACCGGCGTCAGCCGCTCGTACGGTGAGCGGGAGGTGCTGCACCCCGTGAGCCTGTCGCTGGCCGCCGGCGAGTGTGTCGCGCTGCTCGGGCACAACGGCTCGGGCAAGTCGACCCTGCTCCGCGTCGCGGCCGGCCGCGACGCGCCCAGCAAGGGCACGGTGCGCTTCGACGGCATCCCGATGGACGAGAACGACCCCCGGGTCCGGGCCCGGGTGGCGGTGGTCGGCGACACCGTCGCCTGCTACCCGGATCTGACCGTCCGTGAGCACCTGCTGCTGGTCGCCGTCGCCCACGGCGTCGCCGACGCGCCCGACTGGGTCGCCCAGGTGCTCACCGACCGGATGCTCACCGAACGCGCCGACGCACTCCCCTCGGCGCTCTCCTCCGGGCAGATGCAGGCCCTGCTGCTGGCCTGCGCGCTGGTGCGCCCGCGCGACCTGCTGCTGCTGGACGAGCCCGAGCAGCGCCTCGACCCGGACGCCCGGCGGCACCTCGCCGAACTGCTCAAGGGCGAACTGGCTGACGGCGTCGCGGTGTTGCTGGTCACCCACCACACCGACCTCGCGCTGGACGTGGCCGACCGGGTGGTGGTGCTGGAGGACGGCAAGATCCTCAAGCAGGGTGCGACCCGCAAGGTCCTGGCGGCGGAGTTCGCCGCCCGCACCGCCGCAGGCTCGGCGGGTGCCCGGTGACCACCGCCCACCCGGCGGCCGAGGCCGACGCCGACGCCGAGCCCGCCGTCGAGTCCGAGTCCGCCGTCGAGCCCTGGACGGACGACGACGACTGGACCGACGAGACCCTCGCCCTGCTGCGCGCCCTGCGCGCCCCGCACCGGCGCAGCCGCGCCAAGTCGGTGGGCTTCGCGGTCTACTGCGTGGTGCTGATCCTGATCATCTGGGGCGGGGTGCCCAGCCTCGGCCTGTTCCTGCAGGCGTCGATGGGCGCCGACTACACCGGCCACGGCGGCGACCTGCTCGCCGCGATGCCCGCCGGCATCACCGCGATCGGGCTGGCCACCTTCCTGCTGCTGGTCCGGGACGGCCTGTGGCGCGGCCCGGTGGTGCCGCCCCGGGCGGCGGCCGACTGGCTGCTGATCCACCCGGTCCGGCCGCGCCCGGTGCTCCGACCGTGGTTCTGGCTGTCCTGCGCGGTGGCCGCCTTCCCCGGCCTGGTGGCGGCGGTCGGCGGCATGGTCGCGCTCGGGCTGACCGTCCGGGCCGGCCTGCCGGCCGCGCTCGGCTGGTGCCTGCTCGGCGGGCTCGGCATGCCGCTGCTGGCCACCTGCGCCGCGCTGGTGGTGGAGCGCAGCGACCGCGCCGCCCGCTGGGTGCGCCGGCTGACCCCGTACCTGACCCTGCTGATCCTCGCGCTCGCGGTGCAGAGCGGGCTGGCCGTCGCCGGTCACCCCGTGGCGTGGCTGGAGTCGGTCGAGCTGTGGTCGGGCCCGTGGGGCTGGGCCGCGATCGCCGCCCTGGCGCCGACCCCGGCCGCCGTGGCGGGCGGTTGGGTGGCCGCCGGACTGCTGCTGGCGTCGACCGCCGCCGCCCTGGTGCTCGCCGACCGGGCCGCCGCGACGGTGCCACTGGCCCGGCTCCGGGAGCGGGCCAGGACGGCCGCCGGGGTGCTGGCCGCGCTCCGGACGGTCGAACTGCGCAGCGCGCGACTGGCGGTGAACAGCGCCAACGGCAGCTCCCGGCAGCGCCGGGTCCGGCTGCCGGCGCCCCGGCGGGCCTGGCTGGTGGTGCCGTGGCGGGACACCCTCGCGCTGCTCCGCTCCCCGGCCCGGCTCGGCCGCGCGGTGGTGCTGACGGTGCCCGCGGCGCTCTGCGCCGTCCTCGCGCACGGTGCCACCGGCGGGCTGTCCTGGCTGGCCACCGCCGTGGCGCTGGTGTTCGGCTACCTGGCCGTCGCACAGCTGCTGGAGCCGGCCCGGATCGAGACGGACGACGTCCGGCGGGCCTCCTGGTCGCCGTACCCGTTCGCCGGTCTGATGCTGCGTCATGCGATCGTCCCGACGCTGGCCGCGGTCCTGCTCGGGCTGGCCTGCACCGGGGCGCTGCTGGCGGCGGGCACCGGTCCGGCGGCCTGGCTCGCCCCGGCCGCCGCGCCGGCGCTGGTCGCGGCGGGGCTGGTGAACGCCTGCCGAGGGGTGCTGCGCAAGGACCTGATGTTCTCCCCGGCGCAGGGCGCGGGCGGCGGGACGGGCCCGGTGCTGTTCGCCGCCTGGTACGCGGCCGGGCCCGCCGTCGGCGTGGCGGTGCTGACGCCGCTGTTCTCCTCGGCGCTGCGCGCCGGGTCGGCCGGGCCGGTCGGCCGGGCCGCCCTGATGGCGTTGGTGATCGCGGTCCTGCTGCTGCGCTGGGCACAGGCCAGGGCCGTGAAGATGAGCAAGGCCCGCCCCGGGGAGAGCACCGCCTAGCGCGGTGGGTCGCGGGGCGTCGGGGAGGTGCTAGAAATCCCTGGTGAACGATCTTCCCGAGCCCTCGACCATCCGCGTCTTCGTGGCGCTGGCCCCGCCGGACGAGGCCAAGGACGAACTGGCCGAGGCCCTGTGGGCCGCCACTGCCGGGCACCCGCGGCTGCGGTGGAACCGGATCGAGGACTGGCACGTCACCCTGGCGTTCCTCGGTGAGCTCCCCGCCACGGCGGTCCCGCCGTTGCGGTCGGCGCTGGCCGGCCTGGCGGCGTCGCACCCGGTGCTGCACCTGGGCCTGCGCGGCGGCGGCCACTTCGACGGCCGGCTGCTGTGGAGCGGGATCGACGGGGACCTGGACGGACTGCACCGGCTCGCCGCCGACGTCCGGGACGTGGTCGGGTCCTGCGGGATCGCGTTCAACGAGCGTCCGCTGCGGCCCCATCTGACCCTGGCCAGGGCCCGCCGTGACGATCCCACCAGCGTGCCGGAGGCGGCCGCCGCCCTGGCCGGGTTCGCCGGCCGGCCGTGGCGGGCCGAGCGGCTCCACCTGGTCGGCAGCAACGTCGGCCGGGGGCCCGGGCCGATCCGGTACCGCGACCTGGAGGCGTGGCGGCTCGCGGCCGGCTGACGGTGCGTCAGTCCAGCGGGAGGTCCCGCAGGGCGTTCTCGACCAGTTCGGGCATGGCCGGGTGGATCCAGTACTGGTTCTCCGCCATGGTGCGGGCGTCCAGCCCGAAGGACATGGCCTGGATCAGCGGCTGGATCAGGGTCGGCGCCTCCGGGCCGATGATGTGGGCACCGAGCAGCTCGCCGGTGGCCGGGTCGGCCAGGATCTTGGCGAAGCCGGTGGTGTCCTCCATGGCCCAGCCGTAGGCGATGCCGCTGTACTCGCGGGTGGCGGTCACGTAGCGGCGTCCGTCGGCCCGGGCCTGCTGCTCGGTCAGCCCCACCGAGGCGATCCTCGGGGCGGAGAAGACCGCGTGCGGGACGTAGCGGTGGTCGGAGCTGCGAGGGGCGTCCGGGTGCAACAGGTTGTGCTGGACCGTGCGGGCCTCGTGGTTCGCGACGTGCTTGAGCTGCCAGCGGGAGGAGACGTCGCCGAGGGCCCAGACACCGGGCACCGTGGTCGCCTGCCGGGCGTCCACGACGATCCGGCCGTCCGGGTGCAGCGCGAGCCCGCCCGCGGCGGCGTCCACCAGGTCGGCGTTGGGCCGGCGGCCGGTGGCCACCAGGAGTTCGTCGGTCTCCAGGGTCTCGGGGCCCTCGGGACCGTCGAGGTGGAGCCGCAGGGTGTCCCCGGTGCGGGCGGCGCGCCGCAGGGTGCGGTTCAGGCGGACGTCCCACTGCCCCTGGGCCAGCTCGGTGAAGCGGCGCGCGAGGTCGGTGTCCTCCTGACGCAGCAGCAGGTCGCCGCGGGCGACCAGGGTGACCTCGACGCCCAGCGAGGAGAACACGTGGGCCAGTTCGGCGGCGACGAAGCCCGAGCCCAGGACGGTCATCCGGCGCGGGAGCCGGTCCATCCGCATGACGGTGTCGCTGGTGCGGTAGCCGAGCGTGTCGTCCAGGCCGGGTACGTCGGGGATCACCGGTCGGCTGCCGACGGCCACCACGACCCGGTCGGCGGTGAGCGTGACGGGACCGTCCGCGGTGTCCACCCGCAACTGCCGCACACCGGTGAAGCGGGCCGTGCCGCGGTAGAGGGTGACGCGGTCGGACCCGGTCGCGCGGTAGCGCTCGCCGGCGGCCGCGATGGGGTCGATCCGGCCGAAGACCCGGTCGCGCACGGCGGGCCAGTCCACGCCGCGCAGGGTCAGGTCGAGGCCCAGGACGGCGCCGTGCCCGGGGGCGCGGGCGGTGTCGGCGGTGTGGACGAACATCTTGGTCGGGATGCAGCCGACGTTGAGGCAGGTGCCGCCGAAGCTGTCGAGCGGCCCGACGCCCTGCTCGACGAGGGCGACCTGCCAGCTGTCGAACCGCTGGTCGACGATCGAGTTCCCGGAGCCGGTGCCGATGACGACGAGATCGAGATGACGGTCCATGAGGGAGACCCTATCGGCCGGGGGCAAGGCCGCCGGGCGGCGCTGCGGAAGCCGGCCGGGCCCGTTGTCGGAGGAAGGTGTGAGACTGGGAGGTGCCGGGGTCGGCCGGGTGGTCTGCGAGGAGTGCGGGATGGGTCTGGTGATCGAGAGCCGGCCGTCGGAGCTGGCCCACGTCGAGCGGGTGTGGCGCAGCCGCAGCGAGGACGCCGGCCGGATGATGTCGGTTGCGACGTCGCACTGGGAGCTGGTGTTCTGGGAGCGGCACGGCCTGACGCAGGCGGCGGTGCTGGGTCCGGAGGCGAAGGCGTCCTGGGCGCCGGTGCCGGGGGACGCCGCCTTCTTCGGGATCAGTTTCGCGCTGGGCACGTCGATGCCGCACATCCCGGTCAGCCGGCTGGTGGGCGGCAACGCGCCGATCCCGGATGTGACGCGGCGTTCGCTGTGGCTGAAGGGCTCCGCCTGGCACGTCCCCGACTACGACAACGCCGAGGCGTTCGTGCTGCGGATGGTGCGCGAGGGCATCGTGGAGCTGGACCCGGTGGTGCCCGCCGTGCTCGGCGGCGCCGGCCCGGAGGTCTCCGACCGCACCCTGCAACGGCGGTTCGTCGCGGCGACCGGCCTCACCCAGGGCGCCGTCCGGCAGATCGGGCGGGCCCGCCAGGCCGCCGTGCTGATCCGGGAGGGGGAGCCGGCCCTGGAGGTCGGGCACCGGCTGGGGTACTTCGACCAGCCGCACCTGGCCCGGTCGTTGAAGCGGTACGTGGGTCGGACGGCCACGCAGCTGAGCAGCCGGGACACGGCCGAGCCGCTGTCGCTTCTGTACAAGACCTGACCTCGGGGCCCGCCTAGTGTTCACGACGTGGCCGACGGGACCGGCCCGTCCCGACCGGGACGGGCGGTGGGTCCCGCACTCATCGTGGAGGAATCATGCGCAAGGTGGTCTCGGGTCTGTTCGTCTCGCTCGACGGTGTCGCCCAGTCGCCGAACGAGTGGCAGTTCGCGTTCGACGAGGAGATGGGAGCGGCGCTCTCCGGCACGCTGGAGTCCGCCGACACCATCCTGCTGGGCCGGGTGACGTTCACCGAGTGGGCCGGGTACTGGCCGACGGTGACCGACGGGGAGGACGCCGGCTTCGCCAAGTGGATCAACGACTCGCCCAAGCACGTGGTCTCCTCGACCCTGGACAGCGTCGCGGACTGGGCGAACAGCACGCTGGTCAAGGGCGATCTGGTGGCCGCGGTGAACGAGCTCAAGGCCGGCGAGGGCAAGGACATCACCGTCGCGGGCAGCCCGACCCTGGTGCGTTCGTTGCTGGAGCTGGACCTGCTGGACGAACTGGTGCTGCTGATCCACCCGGTGGTGGCGGGCGAGGGGCGCAGCAGGCTGTTCGCCGCCGACGGTGCGATGAAGAAGCTGGAGCTGGTGAGCGCGCTGCCGACCAGCAGCGGGGTGATCATCGCGACCTACCGCCCGGTGCGCTGAGCCGGGCCGCGACGTCGCCGGGGGCGGCGTCGCGGGCCGGTGCCGGGAGTGACGTGGCGGCGGGCCGGGGCTCTTCGGCTCGATGGTGCGGTGAGTACCCGTCAGCGGCGCGGCGGTTCCCCTCGTTCCCCGGCACGCGGCCGGATCACGCTGTTGTCCCGGTGGTCGTGGACTCACCGGTGACCGACTCGGCGCTCAGCCGGGTGGGCGGCTCCCGGCTCGCGTACTCACCTGGAGGACGGCGGGGTGTCCAGGACCCGGAAGGAGATCCCCGCCGCGACCAGCCGGTCGATCAGCGGCCGGCCCATCGCCACCGCCGTGGTCAACTGCCCTGCCACCGGGGGCAGATCGTCGTACGCCAGGCAGAGGGCCGACTCGGCCAGCATCTTCGCGGTCTCCTGGTAGCCCGGGTCGCCGCCGGACACCTCGGTGAAGACCGTCCGTCCGCCCTCGGCCCGGGCCAGGAAGCGGACGGTGAACCAGGAGCGGGCCCGCTGCTCCGCACTCGGACCGTCGCCGGGCTTCCGCAGCTTCCCCAATGCCTGGCGCAGCGAAGGCAGTTGGGCGGCGACGGCGAGGGCAGCCACCGCAGCGGCACCGCCGAGGGCGATCGGCAGCCGTCGGACCGCCGCGTAGTGCGTGTAGCCGAAGTCCGGGCCGTACTCGTCCAGCGCGGCCGCCGAGCGGGACACCACCTGCGGGTCGATCGTGGGCATCGGCACCGCCCAGGCCCGCGCCGCCCGCGACCGGTGCGGCCGGCCGGCCGGCGTCCGGACCAGCCGCCCCTTCGGCCGGGGTTCGACCGCGCGACGGGCCCGGGCGGCCCGCGCCATCGCCCGGGGCCGGGAGAAGGCCGTCATCGCCGAGGCGAAGGTGCCGCCGGAGACGGTGCCACCAGCCCGGACGAAACCCTCCACCGAGAGCCGGGTCACCGGGCCGCCACCGCGCAGCAGTTCCTCGACCGTGAACAGCACGCCGAGGTCGTGCGGCACCGAGTCGAAGCCGCAGGCGTGCACCAGCCGTGCGCCGGTCGCGACCGCCCGCTCGTGGTGACGCAGGTACATCCGGTCGACGAACTCCGGCTCGCCGGTGAGGTCCACGTAGTCGGTGCCGCTCTCCGCGCAGGCCGCCACCAGCGGTTCGCCGTGCCGCAGGTACGGCCCGACCGTGGACAGCACCACCCGGGCCGAGGCGGCCACCTCGCTGAGCGCCTCGCGGTCGGCGGCGTCCACGACCAGCAGCGGCAGGTCGGCCCAGCGCGGGTCGGCCTCCGCGAGCTGCGTCCGGACGGCGGCGAGCTTGCGCTCGTTGCGCCCGGCGAGCGCCCAGCGGCAGCCGTCGGGCACGGCCCCGGCCAGGTACTCGGCGGTGAGCCCGCCGGTGAACCCGGTGGCACCGAACAGGACGAGGTCGTACGGGCGCGCCGTGGCCATCTGCAGTCCCTACTCGCGGGTAATCGACGGCGCCACGCTAGGAGTCCGTCGTGGCACTGTCAACGGGGCGACTCCAGGGATCGGAGGCTCCGGTGTTCCCGGCCGTCAGGACGGGTGGACCCGGTCGAAGAGGGCGAGGGCCTGGGCGGGGTCCGGGCTCACCAGGCGTTCCAGACCGGCTGTGGTGATCTTCGCCCACCGGCCGGCCCGCTCCCACATCCGTTCCTCGAAGGCGCGGACCGTCCGGTCCAGGTCCTCGGGGCCGGTGGCGAGGGACTCGGCGAGTTCGGCACCTTCCAGCATCGCGAGGTTCGCGCCCGCTCCCAACGGGGGCATCAGATGGGCGGCGTCGCCCAGGAGCGTCACCCCGGGGACGTGCGTCCAGGTGTGGGACACGGGCAGCACATGGAGGGGGCGGTGGACGAAAGCGGCGCCGTGGCGGAGCAGGTCGCGGACGGGAGCGGCCCAGCCGTCGAACAGCGCGAGCAGGCTCGATCGCACGGCCTCGGCGTCGGCCAGGTCCAGGTCCGTGT
The DNA here is from genome assembly GCF_044766665.1 of Kitasatospora sp. NPDC101801. NCBI lineage: Bacteria > Bacillati > Actinomycetota > Actinomycetes > Kitasatosporales > Streptomycetaceae > Kitasatospora > Kitasatospora sp. NPDC101801. The sequence continues at coordinate 82,640 of NZ_JBIWML010000005.1, read as the reverse complement.
GCCAGTCCAGCGGCGCGCGGAACTGGGCGTACACCTTGACGTGGCCGCCGCTGTTGCGCTGGGCGACGAGCGCCCGGTTCACGCCGTACACGGCCACGGAACCCTCGCCGACCAGCCGGGCGAGGTCGGGGTGGCGGGTGTCGACGTCGTCGAGGGAGGTCTCGACCGAGGTGACGCCGGTGTAGTGCGGTGTCACCGGGGAGACGGCCGGGCGGGTCCGTGACCAGGCGCCGTCCGCGCCGACCACGAGGTCGAAGGTCTCCTCCCGCCCGTCCGCGCAACGGACCAGGGCGCCGCCCCGGTCCCGCCCCGGCACCACCTGTGTCACGTCCCGGCCCCACCGGACGTCGAGCGGGCCGAGCAGCAGGTCGCGCAGCCGTCCGCGGTCGATCTCCGGATTGGCCCGGTCGTCCGGCCGCGCCGGCCAGTCGCGCAGCACCGTCCCGTCCGGGTCGAGGATGCGCATGGCCTGTCCCTCGGGACGGGACAGCGCCTCGAACTCCGTCAGCAACCCCGCCTTCTCCAGCGCGAGTTGGCCCAGCTCCTGGTGCAGGTCGAGCATGCCGCCCGGGGGCCGGGCGTCGGGCGAGGGGTCGCGTTCGAGGACGGTGACGGGGTGGCCGTGGCGGTGCAGGACCCGGGCGAAGGTGAGGCCGCCGGGGCCGCCTCCGACGACGGCGATACGATGTCTCATGTCGATACACTGTATTGCGTCAAGGTGATCCAGCACAGCAGAACGGTGTGACCATGACCGTGTGGGACCGACCGGAGCCGTCGGCACGCCCCGTGCCGCTCGACCGGGAGCGGATCGTCGCGGCCGCCGTCGCGCTGGCCGACGAGGGTGGGTTGGAGGCGGTGTCCCTGCGCAAGGTCGCCGCCCGGCTGAACGCCGGCCCGATGCGGCTGTACGGCTACATCGCCACCAAGGAGGAGCTGCTGGACCTCCTGGTGGACGAGGTCCAGGCCGAGATCCTCCCCGAGCAGCAGCCCGGTGACTGGCGGGAGGCGCTGCGCCTCCTCGCCCACCGCACCAGACAGGCCGCACTCCGCCACGAGTGGCTGGCCGACCTGCTCGGCGGCCGCCCGACCCTGGGTCCGAACGGCCTCGCCGTGACCGAGGCCAAGCTGGCCGCCCTCGACGGCCTCGCCGACGTCGACACCGTCCTGCGTGCCGTGGAGACCGTCAGCGCCTACGTCACCGGCGCGATCCGGCGCGAGGTCGCGAACCTGCGGGCCGAGCGCGCCACGGGCCTGTCCAAGCGCGACTGGCAGCGCGCCTCCGGCCCGCACGTGACGAGGATGCTGGCCACGGGCCGCTTCCCGGCACTGGCCAAGGCCGTACACGAGGGCACGGACGTGGACGCCGAAACCTCCTTCGCGACCGGCCTGGACTGGGTCCTCGACGCCGTGGCGGCCAGACTGAGCCCGCCGCCTGCGTGACACTCAGCCCTTGCCGCTGGTCGTGGACGGAGGCCCCACCGCCCGGACGAGGCGTACCAGCTCGTCCGGGAGTTCGTTGCCATCGCGAAGGGCGAGGAGGTACTCCCCTGCTTGCGGCAGGTTCAGCTGCGCGGGGGCGGGGCGGAGTGCACCAGGGTGCGGACAGAGGTGGCCTGCCGGAGGTGGAGCTGTTCCCAGCTCTCGGACCGGAGTGGAACTGCGCTGCGGTGGTTCGTCGTCGGACGGCAGGACGCCGGGGGACATCGTGTACGCGTTTCCTGCGCTCGTCTTCGGTCTGCTGGCCTGCCTCGTTGCCGCGCCGGTGCTGACGATCCTCGGGATCAGGGCGGTGGTTCGGAGTGGGCGTGTCCCCGGCTGGCCGGACGGGTCGAGGCGGCGGGACGCGGGATGGCGGTCCGGCCTGCGGAGGATCCGGGCTCGGTGGCGGGGCCGGCCTACTGGTACGGCGGGCCGGTCGCGGGTGCGGGGCTGGCGGACCGGCTCGGGTTCGCGTTGCTCGAACCGACGGACGGGTGGCTCGCCGAGCTGCCGGAGGAGTTCACGGGCCGTCAGGTCCGGGCCGGGACCGTGGTGGACGCGTGGGCGCTCGACCGGCCGACGTTCGTCAAGCCGCCCCGGGAGAAGTCCTTTCCGGCGGACGTCTACGCGGACGGGTCCCGGCTGCCGGCCGGCCTGGACCCGGCGACACCGGTGCTGCTGTCGGAGGTGGTGACGTTCGCGGCCGAGTACCGGCTCGTCCTGCTGGACGGCCGGGTCGCCACCGGCAGCCGGTACGCGGTGTTCGGCCGCCTCGACCCGCGCCCGCTCCTCGGGACCGGGACGGACCGCGCGGACCGGGCCGTCGCCGGGGAGATCGCGGAGTTCGCCGACCGGCTGGTCGCCGTGGCCGGGCCGACGCTGCCGAGCGCCGTCGTGGTGGACGTCGGGCAGCTGCTCGACCCGTACCGCCCGGGCCACCGGTGGGCCGTGGTGGAGGCCAACATGGCGTGGTTCTCGCACGCGTACGCCGCCGAGCCGGCGCGGGTGCTGGACGTGGTGCTGCGGGCGGCGGGGCCGCGCGAACGGGTGCGGCCGGGAGACCTGGCGTTCCTGCGGGCCTGAGCGGCGCTCGTCCCGGGGCGAGCCCGGCTGCGAAACCGTCGCCCTAGAGTGCGTCCTCGTAGGGGTCGCCGTGCGGTGACCGGCCGTCCTCTTCCTGTTGGCTCGGCGGGCTCCAGGCGCCCGGCCAGGGGTCGGGGATCCGGCCGTCCCGGATGGCCTGGCGGGCGGCCCGGGTGTTGCGGTACCGGAACGGGATCAGGGTCAGGGGCAGTTCCTCGCCCGTGCTGGCCGACCAGGCCCGGGACGGTCGGAGGTAGGGCCGGGGGCCCGGGCCGAGCTTGATCCACCGGGCGAGTGGGCACGCGACATCGCCGGCGGGGTGCTCGATCAGCACCATGACGTCGGCGTAGTCGCTGAGGTGTTCGACGGAGTCCGGCACGACGAGGAGCGTAGCGGAACCGACCCCTTCGGAGACAGGGGTCCGGCCGGGTCCGCCCGTCCGATCGGAACGAGGCGGACGGACCCGGTGGCGGGCCGTCAGGGCTGGGCGAGCGCCTCGGTGGGGGAGAGGCGCGCGGCGCGGACGGCGGGGTAGAGGCCGGCGGCGGCTCCGATCAGGAGGGTCGCACCGACGGCGGTGGCCTGGGCCCAGGCGGGGACGGAGACCGGCCAGTGCTGGGTGGCGGCGTAGCCGGCGGTGACGGCGGTGCCGAGGACGACACCCCCGGCGCCGCCGAGGGCGGACAGCAGCAGTGCCTCGGTGAGGAACTGGACGCGGATCTGGCCCCTGGTGGCGCCGAGGGACCTGCGCCAGCCGATCTCGCCCCGGCGCTCCAGTACCGAGATGATCATCGTGTTGGCGACGCCGACGCCCCCGACCAGCAGGGCGACCGCGCCGAGGCCGAGGAGCAGGCCGGTGAAGGTCTGGTTGGTGGCCTGTTTGACCCGCAGGGCGTCCGAGGGGCGGTCGACGCGGACCTCGTTGGGGTGCTCGGGGTTGACGGTGCGTCCGAGCAGGGTCCGTACGTCGTCGACGGCGGCGGGGTTGATCCTGACGTAGAGCGTGCTCATCCCTCCGTCGAAGCCGAGGTGCTGTCGGGCGGCGCTCCAGCCGACGAAGGCGGCCCCGTCGAGGTCGGGGGCCAACGGGGTGGGGGCGAGCACCCCGATGACGGTGAACCACTGGCCGCCGAGCCAGACCCGGGTGTCGGGGGAGGCGGTGTCGATGCCGAGGTAGCGGGCGGCGGTGGCGCCGAGGACCACGGCCTCGCCGTGCTCGGTGGCGCTGTTGAGCCAGTTGCCGGCGGCGAAGGTGGCGCCGACGGTGGCGGGCAGGTCGGCCCGGGCCGCCAGCACGGCGATGCCGTTGGTGTTGGCGGCCGGGACGCGGTCGGTGCGGTAGACGGACGCCTTGGTCCGGCCGGTGGCGGAGAGGTGTTCGACATCGGGGATGCGGCCGGTCATGGCGGTGGCGGTGTCGGGCAGCGCGGCCTCCGCACCGGCGAAGTCGGTACCGGGGGTGACGGTGAGGACGTTGGTGCCGTAGCGGGCGAGCCGGTGGTCCAGGTCCAGGCGGCTGGAGGAGGTGATGCCGACCACGGCGATCATCGCGGCGATGCCGATGGCGATGCCCAGGGCGGACAGCGCCGCCCGGACGGGGCGGGTGCGCAGGCCGACCGCGCCGACCCGGGCGACGTCGGCGGGCCTGAGCCGGGTGGGCTTGAGGGCCGAGCGCGGCGGTGTTCCCGGGGCGTCGGCGGTGGGGTGACGGTCGGTCATGGCCGGCTCCCGGCAGTTGCCCCCGCGCCGCCGCCCGGGCGGGCGAGGGGTCGGTGGTCGTCGGTGACGCGGCCGTCGCGCATGAGGATCCGGCGGGGCAGGCCGGCCGCGAGGTCGTGGTCGTGGGTGATGACCAGGACGGTGGTCCCGGCCGCGTTCAGCTCCTTGAGCAGGGCCACGACACCCGCGCCGGAGGCGCTGTCGAGGTTGCCGGTCGGCTCGTCGGCCAGCAGCAGTCGCGGGGCGGCGACCACCGCGCGGGCGATGGCGACCCGCTGGCGCTCGCCGCCGGACAGCTCGTGCGGACGGTGCGTCAGCCGGTGCCCCAGGCCCACCCGTTCCAGTGCCTGCCCGGCCCGTTCGCGGCGGCGGCGCAGCGGCACGCCCAGGTAGAGCAGTCCGTCGGCGACGTTGTCGAGCGCGCTGACGCCCTGGGCGAGGTGGAACTGCTGGAACACGAAGCCGATGGTGCGGGCCCGCAGCGCGGCGACCCGCCGGTCCGCGAGGGCGGAGACGTCGTGGCCGGCCACCAGGACGCGGCCGGCGGTCGGGCGGTCGAGGGTGCCGGCGAGGTGCAGCATGGTGGACTTGCCGGAGCCGGACGGCCCGACGATCGCGGCGAGTTCGCCTTCGGCCACGTCCAGCGTGACGTCGTCCAGGGCCACCACGCCGCCGGGGTACTCCTTGCGGACCGCCTCCAGGGCGAGGATCGTCACTGCCCGGCCACCCCCACCCGGGTGCCCTCGGCGAGGCCGGGGCCGCTGACCTCGGCCCGCCCCTGGGCGAACATGCCGACCTGGACCGGCACCACGTGCCGGCCGCCGGGCCCGAACACCTCCACGCCGTAGCCGTCGCCGACGGCGAGCAGGGCGACGATCGGCACGGTGAGGGCGTCCTTCTTCTCCCCGCGCACCACCGTCACCTCGACCGCGTCGCCGCCGCCGAGCCCGGCCTGGTCGGCCGGGGTGACGGTGACCCGGGTCCTGCCGCCGCCCTTCTGCCCGGTGTCGCCGTCGGCCGTGTCCGCCGGGCCGGTCGCCGTCACGGTGCCTTCGAGGGGTGTGCCGCCCGGGGCCTGCAGCCGGACCTTGGTGCCGACCTTGACCAGGGCAACCTGCCGGTCCTCCAGCGTCACCGTCACCGAGCGGGCGGTGCCGGTGGTGGTGAGCACGGCCGTGCCGGGCGCGGCGGCGTCGCCGACCCGCTGCTTGTGCTCGGCGACCCGCACCGGCGCCGCGACGTACACGACTCGGCCCAGGTCGAGGGTGCCGCTCTCCGGCAGGCCCAGCGCCTTCTGCCACTTCTTCAGGGCGGTGGCCGTCGACTTGTCGAAGACGGTGTCGACCTTGAAGCCGCCGTAGCCCAGCGCGCGCAGGTTCTCCTCGAACTGCCGCACGTCCGGGCCGCTCACGCCGTCCGCCAGCGCGCGGTACGCGGGCAGTGCGCCGAGCAGGACCACCACCGGTTGGTCGTCCACCCGGTACGCGGCGTCGCCCCGGTCCAGCACGGTGCCCGGGGCGGCGAGCGCGGTGACGGTGCCGGCCGAGCGGGCCGCGAGCGGCTGGGCCGGGCCGAAGTCCGCCCGGCCCGCCAGGCGTACCTGGTCCACGAGCGTGGCGCGGGTGACCGGCGCCGTCGAGGGGGCCGGCGGCTTCGGCGCGGGCGCGGGCCCGCCACCGTCGTAGCCGAGGCCGGCGAAGACCGCCACCGCGACGCCCACCGCACCGGTCGCCGCCACGACGACCGTCCGCCGACTCACTTCGCCGCCCCGTTCGCGCCGTCGGCGTCGCAGGCGCGGGACGCTTCGTCCAGCTTGGCCGAGGCCTGCGGGTCGTTCGGATTCACCGGCACGGCCTGCGCCTGGCCGTCCGCGGTCGGGTCGGGGTAGTCGATCCCCCGGGACCGCATGCACTGGGCGAACCTCACCCGCTGCGCCAGGTCGGCGGCGCTGAGCTTCTGCGGCTGCCCGCCGTTGGGGAGGAACGTGCGGCACTTCTCGAACGCGTCGCTCTCCGGCACGTCCACCGCGCCGGCGCTGCTCAGCGCCTGCGGACCGGAGGCGGCGGCCGGGTCCGGAGCGGTGCCGACCCGGCCGTTCTGCGGATCGGGCATGTCCACCCCGTGCTCGCGCATGCACTGCGCGAACTTCCGTACCTGCGCCTGGTCCCCGCCCTCTGACGCACCGTCCGCATCCGATCCGGACGCGCATCCCGTGGTCCCGGTCAGCAGCAACAGCCCGACGGCGACGATGGGCCCGAGAGCCCGCAATGTCCTCTTCATGCCGCCACCCTCGCCGCGACACGGTGGGAACCCCGTGTGGTGGGGCCACACACGGATCACACACCCGGTGTGGTCACAATGGGCGGATGAGCATGATCACCATCCGCGGGCGCCTCACCCTCTGGTACGCCGCCGTGTTCGTGGCCACCGGGGCGGCGGTGCTCGTCGCGATGTACTACCTGGTGCGCCGGGAGTTCATCAGCGCGGGTCAGGCGGTGATCGCCGGCATCGGCACCCCCGTCGCGGTCGAGCCCGGCAGCGTCGGTCCCAGCGGCCCGGTCGCCCACCCCAGCGCGATGGCAGCGACATCGCTGCCCTCCCCCTCCGCCTCCGTGCAGCCGGCCAACGTCGAGGCCGCCACCACCCAGGCCCGCACCGAAGCCCTGCGCACCATCGTCCTCGACACCGGAGCGCTGTTCGCGGTCCTGACCGTCGTGTCCCTGCTGCTGTGCTGGCTGGTCGCCCGCCGCGCGCTGCGCCCGCTGCGTCAGATCACCGCCACGGCCGCCGAGTTGTCCCACGACAGCCTGGACGCCCGGATCGCCCTGCCGGGCCCCCGCGACGAGATCCGCACCCTCGCCGACGCCTTCGACGCCATGCTCGACCGCCTGCAACGCGCCTTCCGCAGCCAGCGCCTGTTCGTCGCCAACGCCTCCCACGAACTGCGCACACCCCTGACCATCATCCGCACGGCCGCCGAGATGGCCCTGGACCGGGAGACCAGGCCCGAGGCCCAGTACCGCCAGGCGCTGGCCACCATCGCCACCGCCGCCACCCGCAGCGACGCGATCCTCACCAGCCTGCTCCACCTCGCCCAGACCCGGCACAGCCCGACCCGCACCCCCGTGGACCTCGACCGCCTGGCCGCCGACGCCGCCACCGCCTGGCCGGCCGACGCGCCGCGACTGCGCACCCATCTCGACGCCGCGCCCTGCACCGGCGACCCGACCCAGCTGGAACTCCTCCTGCGCAACCTGCTGGACAACGCCGTCCGGTACAACACCGATCCCGGCGAGGTCTGGCTGGCCACCGGGCGTGGCGACCGGACCTGCTGGCTGCGGGTGGACAACACCGGCCCCGTCATCCGGCCCGGCGACGTGCCCGCGCTGCGCGAGCCGTTCCAACGCGGCGCCACCCGTACCGGCACCACCGGTGCCGGCCTCGGCCTGGCCATCGTCGACGCCGTCGCCGACGCCCACGGCGCCCGGCTGACCGCCGCCGCACGCCCCGGTGGCGGACTGACCGTCACCCTCACCCTCCCCGTCAGGTGACCACCATGCTCCGAGTCCTCGTCGTCGAAGACGACACCGTCCTGGCCGGCCTCGTGGCGGAGGGCCTGCGCGAGCACGGGATGGTCGTCGACGTCGTGCACGACGGCGCCGCCGCCGTCAGCCGCGCGCTGGACGTGGTCCCCGACGTGCTGGTCCTCGACCGCGACCTGCCGGTCCTGCACGGCGACGACGTGACCCGGGCCCTGATCCGCGAAGGCTCCCCGGCCCGCATCCTGATGCTCACCGCCGCCGCCACCCTCGACCACCGCGTCGAGGGCCTCCAACTGGGCGCCGACGACTACCTGGCCAAGCCGTTCGCCTTCCGCGAGCTGATCGCCCGGGTCACCGCACTCGGCCGGCGGGCCCCCGACCGCCGGCCCGTCGTCCTGACCCGGGGCGACCTGCACCTCGACATCGGCCGGCACGAGGTCCGCCGGGCCGGCCGTCCGGTCGCCCTCACCCGCAAGGAGTTCGGCGTGCTGACCGAACTCCTGCGCGCCGACGGCGAACTCGTCAGCGCCGAGCACCTCCTCAACCGCGTCTGGGACGAGAACGCCGACCCCTTCACCACGGCCGTCCGCACCACCGTCAAGACGTTGCGCCACAAGCTCGGCGGCCCCGACCCGATCACCACCGTGGTCGGTCGCGGCTACCGCCTGACCTGACGTCATGGCCCGGTCGGCGCAAACCACTGACGAAGCGTCATCGGCGTTTCGGTGGCGGCCAGTTGCTGCCGAGCCGGTCCGCCACCCGCGCTGCCGTTCGGGGAACCTCGCACCGGTCACCGACGGCGAGGTCATGGCGTGAGGGGTTCCGGCACGATGTTCGTAGCCGGAGATCGGTTCACCCTGGTCAGGAGCCGGCGAGTGCGGTCCAGACCCCTTGCGGGTGTTGGGCAGGCGTCGGCAGGCAGGAAGATCACCATGCATGCCCGCGACAGGGCCCGGTAACGTCCCCACGGGTGTTGCCGTCGCCGACAGCGCTCGCAGGCCGCTCGTCGCGCGAGAGCTTCAGACACTGTGGGCCGCCGCCAACTCGGCGGCGGCCCACAGTGTCTGGCGGTGAGCAGTGTCGTGGCCGACGCCGCTCACCGGCGGGAGGTGGCCTGGCGGCCCGGTGTCACTTCAGGTGGCGGTCCAGGAACCGGCAGCCGTCCTCCAGTTCGAACGCCGGGGTGCCGACGTGTCCGCCCAGGTTGGCGTGCAGCGTCTTCTCCTTGCTGCCGAAGGCGTCGAACAGGTCCAGGGCCCGCTGCCGGGGGTTCCCCTCGTCGTCCCACTGCAGCAGGAACAGCAGCGGAACGGTGACCTGCCGGGCCTCCTCGCGCTGGGCGCGAGGCACGTAGCCCCCGGCGAAGAAGCCGGCGGCCGCGATCCGCGGCTCGACCACCGCCAGCCGGATGCCGAGGGCGGTCCACCCGCCCGAATAGCCGACCGGGCCGCCGATCTCGGGGAGCGAGAGGAGGGCGTCCAGGGTGGTCTGCCAGTCCGGGACCGCCTTTTCGACCATCGGGCCGATGAAGGACTCGAAGATCTCGTCGACCGGCTCGCCCGCCTGCATCGCCTGGCGGAGCTCGGCGCGGGCCTGCTCCTCCGCAGCGGTACGGGGCCGGTCGCCGCACCCGGCGGCGTCGATGGTGGCCACCGCGTAGCCGCGCGCCGCCGTGTACCGGGCCCGGGCCATCAGGCGGGGATCCGCCTTGGGCAGGCCGTTGTTGTGGGACATCAGGATCAGCGGTGCCGGTGCGGACCCGGTCGTCCACAGGGTGCCGGGGATCTCGCCGAGGGTGAACTCGCGCTCGAGGACGCCGTCGTCGAAGCGCTGCTCGGAAATGAACTGCATGGTGGTGCCCTTCGGGAGTGCTCTGGAACGGCGCTCCCGGACGACCTATCGCCCGACCATGACCCCGGAGAGGAGCACCCATGTCGTCACTGTGTTCACGGGTACCACCTCCTTGTTCTCTCGCACGGCCACCGGAACCGTAGCAGCGGTCGCCGCCGCTCGCCAACGGGTTTCGCGCGCGCCGCTCCGGCCGCCGGCCTCAGTGCGGGTCGCCTGCCGCCGGTGCGGCGAGGACGGCGGGCTTGAGGGTCTGCGCGCACCACTGCGCGAACCCGGTGCCCGGGCCGGTCCGCGGTGAGCGGGTGACGCCCGAGTCGAGGCCCTGGTCCTTGGCGCGCTTCATCTCGACCATGCCCTCGACGAACGCCTCGTCGAGGCCGTAACCGAGCAGGGTGGAGCGCAACTCCTCGTACGGCTGGCGCTGGTAGCGGACCGGGCGGCCCAGTTCCTCGGTCATGATGCGGGCCAGGTCGTCGGGGGAGAGGTCCTGCGGGCCCAGTACCGGGACGGTGTCGACCCCGGTCCAGGAGCGGTCGAGCAGCAGCTCGGCCGCCGTCGCGGCGATGTCGGCGACGGCGACCAGCGGGGCCGGACGGTCCGGGGCGGCGGTGTCGGTGAAGACGCCGCTCTCGCGGATCGAGTCGGCGTCCTCCAGCAGGTTCTCGAAGAAGGACGGGTTGGCCAGGGCGCGGTAGGCGACGCCGGAGTCGGCGATCAGGTCGTCCATCGCCAGAGAGGCGGTGACCAGCCCGGCCCGGGCGGCCTGCGGGGTGCCGCGACCGAGCGCCGAGACCCCGACCACCTGGCCGACGCCGTGGGCGGCGAAGGCCCGGGCGGCCGGGCGGGTGAAGCCGCGGTACGCCTCGTCGGGCGTGGTCGAGCCGTCCGGCGGGACCAGCCAGAAGACGGCGTCGGCCCCGGTGAAGGCGCGGTCGACGGTCTCGGCGTCGCCGTGCGAGCCGGTGACCACCTCGACCCGGCCGCGGACGGTCTCGGGGAGCCGGGCGGGGTCGCGGACCACGACGCGCAGCTCCTCGCCGCGCGCGGGCGCGGCCTCGACCAGCAGCGACAGCAGCCTCCGGCCGATGTTCCCGGTGGGGGCGGTAATGACGATCATGAAAACCTCGCGGTCTGGGTCGGATCTGTGGGGCCCCCTCATCCTGCGGACCCGAGCCGTGTTGCCACAATGGGAACTCCAGCAACGGATCATTGCCCGAAACGGAATCATGCCGGTGAGCAGCCCAGTCCCGAACCTCGACGCCAACCTCGCCGTCGCTCTCGACGCCCTGCTGACCGAGCAGAGCGTCACCCGCGCCGCCGCGCGGCTGCACACCTCCCCGGCGGCGATGAGCCGCACCCTGGCCCGGCTGCGCCGGGTGCTCCAGGACCCGCTCCTGGTGCGGGCGGGGCAGGCGATGGTGCCCACACCCCGCGCCGAGGAACTCCGGGACGAGGCCGCCGCGGTGGTGCGCCGGCTGGAGGCACTGCTCACCCCGAGCGGCGGGATCGACCCCGCCGCGCTGCGGCGTACGTTCACCGTCCAGACCTCGGACCTGGTCGGCGCGGCCCTGGCGCCCGGCCTGCTCGGGCTGGCCGGCCGTCGGGCGCCCGGTGTCTCGCTGCGGGTGCTGGCCGAGGAGTGGGAGGCGGGCCCCGCGCTGCGCGAGGGCCGGATCGACCTGGAGATCGGGTCCATCGACCACGTCGACCCGGAGACCCGGGTCGAGGAACTGGTCACGCTCCGGATGGCCGTCGGCGTCCGGGCCGGCCACCCGCTCGCCGAAGGACCCCTGACCCCCGCCCGGTTGGCCGCCGCCGAGCACGTGGCGGTCAGCCGCCGGGGACGCTTCACCGGCCCGCTGGACGCGGCCCTGGCCGAGCAGGGGCTCAGCCGCCGGGTCAGCGCCGTCCTGCCCGGACACCTCGCGGCGATGGCCCTGGCCGCAGCCGCCGACGTGGTCTGCCTGGTGCCGACCGCACTGCCGGGGGAGCCCCCTTCGCCAGTCGGCGACGCGGCGCACGCGCTGGGGCTGCGCCTGCTGGAGATCCCGCTGCCGCTGCCACCCCTGACGATCGGCATGGCCTGGCACCCACGCCACAGCGCGGACGGCGGCCACCAGTGGCTGCGCGGCGCCGTACGGCAGGTACTGGGAGCCTGAGGGTGCGGCGGGGGCGGCTGCTGACAGGTCGTCAGAGGCCGTTGTCCGAAGCAGGGTTCATCGGGTCATGGCTAGCCCGTCCGCCGCGGCTCGACCGCCGAGAAAGGCTGCCGGGCCGGGGCCCGGCCGGTGAGCAGGGGGCGGCCCGGCAGTCGCCGGGCCGCTCCTTCAGCCGGTGACGATCAACAGACCGCGGTGCGCTTGTAGGTGTACGGGCTGAAGCTGATCGTCGCGGTGCGCCCGGAGGGCATGGCGAGGCACTGGGTCTCGCTGCCGTTCGTGAAGACGATCGTGATGTTCATCGTCTTGCCGCAGGAGTTGCCGAGGTAGACCTTCTTCAGCGACGTGTCGACGCTGCGGCTGACGCAGGCGGGCGCCGTGCCGCCCGCCGCCTGGGCCGCGCCGGCGAGCGCCACCGGTGACGCGATCGCGACCGTTGCCAGGGCGGCGGCCGTCATCTTGCTCTTCAAGGTCGTCAACATCCCGAACTTCCCTTCAGTTGCCCGTCATCCGAATCGTTTGACGAGGTACGGACAACCTAGGGATTCGGCGGTGCACAAACCTTGCAGGCCGATTGCACGGCAGGTCAGGGAAGGGCGGAAGCTGTGCTCCGCCCGGGATCGGCCGGTCCCGCTCGGGTGGCCTCCCCGGTGAGAGGGGCTCCGGCAGATCCGTGCGCTGGAGCGGCGCAGTTCCCACCGCTGTCCCGGGCTCCGGTCCCGAGCGGCACTGCGGTCCGGATCGTCACCGAGGTGCTCACGCCGTACCCGCCCGGCATCCTGAGTGCGGGTCAGCCCGGGCGCCGGGCAGCCATCAGGTCGGGCTCCGGGGCCTGTACCAGGTGCAGGCCCGCGGCCGTGAGTTCCTCGGCGATCAGGTCGGGCTCTGCGGGCCACAGGTCGAAGGCCTCGCGCTCCCGGCGCAGGACGCGGCCGTCCCGCTCGACGCGGTAGCTGAACTCCATGCGGATGACGCCGCGGTCCGGCGCCCGCGAGACGTCCGCGAAGTAGTGGTCCGGGCCCACGCGTACCGGGCCGAGCGTCCCGACCTTCTCACGGTCGGCAGGGAGCGCCGGGGGCGGGGGGTCGAAGAGCAGCAGGCCGCCCGGGGCGAGCGTTGTGGCGACGGCCTTCCAGACGGCGCGGCGCGTTGCCGGGTCCAAGCCGGCCACGACGTTGGACGCGACGACCAGGTCCGCCGTCTCCGTCAGGCCCGCCTCCTGGAGCGGATCGGGGTGGACGGTGACCCGGGCGCGGCGGTCGGCCCCGACGGAGGCGAGCCGGCTCAGCAGCAGCGAGCGCATCGCGGCCGAAGGCTCGACGGCGTGCACCGGCACCGCGGCGGCGGCCAGCAGCACCTCGGTGACGATCCCGCTGCCCGCACCGACCTCGACCACGGCCAGGGTCGCCCGGCGGGCCGCCCCGGCGAAGCGGCGTTCGGCCCGCCGCCGGTCGGGCTCCGCCTGGAGGAGGTCGTAGAACTCGGCGGAGACCGTGTAGGGACCGGACGCGTCGCTCACGACACCCGCCCGTCCGTGCACGCCCGGCCCAACCGCCGCTCCGCACCCGCTCCGTGATGATCCGTCATCTCACCAGTATGTCCACGGATCGGTGCTTCACCACCGCTGGTCCGGCTTCTGGGCCCGGCGGGCCGCGAGGGTTGTGCACGGACGCGTGTGAACCGGTTCGGACGGGGCAGCCGCTCAGCGAGACGGCACCGGGCGACCCGCCCGGCCGCCCCGTCCGTCCCGAGGGGGAGCGTTGGAAGCTTCGAAGACCGTCCTGCGATGCCTGGCCGTGCGGGTCCTCAGCAGCCCGTACCCGGAGTTCGTCCTCGCGGGCCGGCTCGCCTACGACAGTGCCCTGCCCTACGCCGTGTACCTGGGGGTGGCCGAGGTGTACCCGTTCGCGGGGGGCGAGCCGCCGGTCTGCTGGACCTTCGGCCGGGACCTGCTCGACCGGGGCCGGCGCGCACCGGCCGGCGAGGGCGACGTCCTGGTTGCGCCCGGCGCGGACGGCCTGGTCCTGATCGAGCTGCGCGGCTCCGCCGGCAGCGCGGTCCTCGGCGTCCCCGGAGCGCAGGTGGGCGACTTCCTCGACGAGACCTTCGCCCTGGTCCCCGCCGGTACCGAGACCGATCACCTCGATCTGGACGCCTGCCTGGCCCAGCTGCTCGTCTGACCGGCGGTGCGGCTGCTGGGCCCGCAGGCGACCTGGGACCGCCGTCCGGGGAGCCGAGTCGGCGGCGGGCGAGGGGCACGGGCGGATCCACCTCGTCGAGCCGCCCGGCCCGTTCGAGGACGACCCGAACCTGACGGACCAGCGGCTGCCCGGCAACCCGGCCCGCTCCTACGCACCCGTCAGGTGCTCGCCGAACTCCGCGACCGGCAGGGACACTCCGCCGAGGCCCACTCTGCTCCTCTCCCCATGACCGCCGGGCGACTCGCCGGGCGCCGTCGGCCGGCCCGGGTGGCGCCGATCGGCGCTCCCGTCGCGGTCGGTGCGGGGCGACGGGCCGCTCAGTGCAGGATGCTGACGGCGCGGGCGATGACGAGCAGGGAGGTCATCAGGGCGGCGATGCTCTCGATGCTCATCAGGAGTTTGGCCCGGGTGGAGAGCGGCATCGTGTCGGTGGGGCTGAAGGCGGTGGAGTTGGTCACCGAGATGTAGAGGTAGTCCGGCAGGGTGGGGACCCAGTCGGACGAGCCGCTGGCGCCGTCGGCGACCTCCTCGACGGCGTCGTCGTTCTCGTCCTGGGAGAACCGGAAGTCCGCGAGGGGGAGCTCGGCGCGCGGGGCCTGGGTTCGGCTGACCGGGCCGCCGCGGTCGAGTTCCCAGTACGCGAGGCCGAACACGATGATGTTCGTCAGCCAGACCTGGAGGGCGGCGATCAGGAGCTGGCCGCCGTCCGCCACCCCCTTCGTGACGAGGTCGTGGACGAGGATGCCGAGCGAGGCGAGGTTGCTGGCCCCGATCAACAGGACGAGTGTGAGCGACAGGGCGCGCGAGATGCGGTTCTGGCGGGTCAGCCGCAGGGGGTTGACGGCGATCAGCGGGATGAGCAGGAGCAGTTCGAGCGCCGGTAGGACGTAGCGGGGCGCCACCAGCAGCTGCTGGGGGAGGGCCACGTAGAGAAGGATGGCGGCCAGCGTGGCGACAACGGCGGGAAGCCGGGCCTCGCCACGCCGCTCGTGCCGGGGATGGCGGAGGCGGGCATCCCCGCGACTACGCGTCATGGCCTTCTCCCGAGCTCGTGCACCGTGGTGCCGTTCTCGTGGACTCCCAGATCGGAATGCCGGTCATGACCGACGCCTCCTCGCTCCGTTACCGCGCGGGCTCAGGTCGTGCGGCGCGCTGGCTACCCAGCGACTGCCCGCACCGCGACCGCCCACACCCGGGAACGTGGACCAGATGCTTCAGCACGGGCAGCCCGAGGCGCTCGGCCGGAGGCCGTGAAGGCCCGGGCGGACCTGACGCGGTGTCAGGGCAGGCCAGCTCCGCGGCGGGCGCGAGGTCGGTCGCCAGGCCGACCCGCGAAGAAGGGGGGCCCGGTGCCCGGGCCCCCTTCCGTGCTTTCACGGAGCGGGTTCAGCGCCCCGCCCCGCCACCGACGCCGGTCGGCGCGTCAGTCGCGGGGCGGCCGGGTGGCGGTGTCGAGGTAGAAGGCGTCGATGCTCTGGACGGCTTGCTCGAACTCCTCCAGGTTGACGGGCTTGGTCACGTACGCGTTGGCGTGGCTGCTGTAGGCGCCGGTGACGTCGTCGGGTGCGGATGAGGTGGTGAGGACGACGACGGGGATGGTCCGCAGGTCCTCGTCCGCCTTCAGGACGCGCAGCAGGTCACGGCCGTTCATCCGGGGCATGTTGAGGTCCAGGACGATCAGGTCCGGCCGGACGGCGCCCGGCGCGCGCAGGTGCTCCAGAGCGGCGAGCCCGTCGGTCACCTGGACCAGGTTTCGAGCACCGCGCTCGGCCAGGGCTTCCTCGATGAGGATGGCGTCGGCCGCGTCGTCCTCGACCAGCAGGACGTCGAAGGCGCGGGCGGGGCTGGTCATCATCAAGGTCTCCGTAGGTGCTTCATCGGAATGGTCGTGGATCCCCGGCCAGCGCTGCCGCGCACCCTGGCGGGTCAGGCCGCAGGCCGAGCCGAGCTGGGGATAACCCGCCCCGGTCCGGGTGGCGGTGACGGCCGCCTCACGCTGCAGGCGTTCGGCGGCCCGCTGGAGGTGGTCCAGGACGTGCAGCATGCCCAGCGCCGGCGCCGGACCGCCCGCCCCGGGTGTCGGGGACTCCTCCAGCAACTGCAGGACCATGCGCCGTGCGAGCCGGCCCACCGCCGCATCGGCGATCGCTGCTGTCTCCTGCGGGGTGGACCGCAGTACGAAGTTCTTGCCAGGCATAGCCGGAACAGTAGGCCGGATCTGACCCTGCGACAACAACGCTTGTCGTGATGCCTCTACAGTATGCGCTGCGCCGCTCTGCCGGGACGGCTGCCACCGGAGAGGCGAACACGATGCAGGACAACCGCAGGCCGTCGCGTGAGCGGAGCCTGTCCAGGTGGACGACCAGGCGCTGGCTGCGGGCCGGCGTCGCCCTCTCCCTGACCGTGCTGGCCGTGCTCGGAGTGACGGGATTCTGGGTGCTGGACAGGACCCAGACCATCAGCACCGAATTGGTCGACGTGCGTTCACCGGCGATGTCCACCTCGTTCCGCCTGGAGGCCGCCCTGCTCAACCAGGAGACCGGGATCCGCGGCTACGGACTCACCGGCAACGTTGAGTTCCTCCTGCCCTACCAGCAGGGCGTGAGGGACCAGCAGACCCACGTCGCGCGCCTGGCCGAACTCCTGCGCGGCAACGACGCCGCACAGGGGGACCTCGCCTCCGTCGAGGCGGCGATCACGAGGTGGCAGGAGGAGATCGCCCGTCCGATCGCCGCATCCCCACCGGGCGCACCCTCGGCGGAGGCCGCCGCGACCGCCGGCGGGGGCAAGGCCGCCTTCGACGCCGTCCGCGCCGAACTGCTGCGGGAACAGGACCACCTGCGCGCCGACCGCACCCAGGCACGCGACGACCTCCTGGCGACGATGCGGGTGCGCAACTGGGTTTTCGCGGCGATCGCGGTGGTGATCGCCCTGCTCACCGTGCTGGTCTTCGAAGGGTTGCGCCGGGGCATCACCCGGCCGCTGGAGCAGCTGGGCGAGGACGCCCGGCGCATCACCGGCGGTGATTTCGGACACCCGATCACCGCGACCGGCCCCGCCGACCTGCGGCGCCTCAGCGGCGAGATCGACTCCATGCGCCGCCGCCTGGTGCGGGAGCTGTCCTCCATCGAGGAGGCCCGGATGCGCCTGGACGCGCAGGCGGCCGATCTGCAGCGCTCCAACACCGAGCTGGAGCAGTTCGCCTACGTCGCCTCGCACGACCTTCAGGAGCCGCTGCGCAAGGTCTCCAGCTTCACCCAGCTGCTCCAGCGCCGCTACGGCGGTCAGCTCGACGCCCGGGCCGACCAGTACATCGACTTCGCCGTCGACGGTGCCAACCGCATGCAGGTCCTGATCAATGACCTCCTCGAGTTCTCCCGGGTGGGCCGGGTCCACCAGAGCCACCAGGAGGTGGACCTGGAGAAGACGCTGGAGCGGACCCTGGACGCACTGAGCGTCGGCATCGAGGAGGCCGGTGCCCGGATCACCCACGACCCGCTGCCGGTCCTGGTGGCCGACCCCACCCAGATGGGGATGCTCTGGCAGAACCTGATCGGAAACGCCGTCAAGTTCCGCCGACCCGATGAGGAACCCCGCATCCACGTCTCGGCGACGCGCGGGGACCAGCTGTGGCACTTCGCCGTCACCGACAACGGCATCGGCATCGCCCCGGAGTTCGCCGACAAGGTCTTCGTCATCTTCCAGCGCCTCCACACCAAGGACGCCTACAGCGGCAGCGGCATAGGCCTGGCGATGTGCAGGAAGATCGTCGAGTTCCACGGCGGCACCATCACCGTGGACCCGCAGTACGGCGACGGCACGCGCATCAGCTTCACCCTGGCCCCCGAACCACTCGAGACCCCGGGCCACTCCACCGTGCCGGAGGCCGGTCACGCGGACACGGAGCCGCAGACGCGATGACCTCGGCCACCACCACCCAGCCCGGCCCGGCCGAGGACGAGCCGACCTACCGCGTCCTGCTGGTCGAGGACGACGACGCCGACGTCATCCTGGTCGAGGAACTCCTGCTGGACACCGGCCTGCGCTTCGAACTCACCGTCAGATCGACCCTCGACGCGGCCAAGGCGGTGCTGGCCGCCCAGCAGATCGACTGCATCCTGCTGGACCTCCACCTGCCCGATGCCACCGGAACCGCCGCCATCACCGCGGTCCGCGACCTCGCACCCCACAACGCCGTCATCGTCCTCACCGGCCTCGCCGAGGCCCGGGCGGGCACCGACGCGATGGCCGCCGGGGCCCAGGACTATCTCGTCAAGGGCAAGGTCGAGCCCGAACTGCTGCGCCGCACCCTGCGCTACGCCGTCTACCGCAGCCAGACCGAGCGCGCCAGCATGGAGGCTCAGACGATCCGCCTGCGCGCGGAGGAGAACGCCCGCCTGGAACGCGGGCTGCTGCCGCCGCCGATCCTCGGCACCTCGACCGTGACGGTCACCAGCCGCTACCTGCCCGGCACCGCGATGGCCCTGCTCGGCGGCGACTTCCTCGACGTCGTCGAAGGCGACGACGGACTCCTGCACGCCGTGGTCGGCGACGTCAGCGGACACGGCCGCGACGCCGCCGCCCTCGGTGTCCTGCTCCGGATAGCCTGGCGCTCCCTGATCCTGGGCGGACACCGAGGTGAGGACCTGCTCCACCTGATGGAACGCGTCCTGGTCGCCGAACGCGGAAGCGAGTCGCAGTTCGCCACCTGCACCCTGCTCACCCTCGACCAGGGCCGGGCGACCGCGACCTTCCACCTCGCCGGTCACCACGAACCCCTGCTCGCCACCGCCGAGGGCACCCGGGAGGTGACCGCCGCCCACGGCATCGCGCTCGGCATCCTCCCCGGCTTCCGGAACTGGCCCCGCACGGTCGTCCCGCTCCCGGACACCGGCTCCCTGACCATCTACACCGACGGCCTCACCGAGGGGCACAACGGCTCCACCGGCGAGCGGCTCGGCGTCGACGGACTGCTTGCGCTGATCAACGCCTCGGCCCCGGCGGACCCGGCCACCCACGTCGACCTGCTCATCCAGCAGACCCACACCCTGAACGCCGGCCGCCACAGCGACGACCTCGCCGTCCTCCACCTCCACTGGGACCGCCGCTAGTGCTCTGACCGGAGACGTCCACCGGGTTCGAGAGTGTGCGGGCAGGATCACCTTGCGGACCCTTCCGAGGGCTTGGCCGGCCGGACGGACCGGGACGGTGCCGCCTTCGCGGTGGGCCGCTCGCTGCGGCTGCGGGCGCGTTCTCGTCGTTCGGCCGCGAGGATGCCGGGGGGCGTGCGTCGGCGTTGCGCCAGCGCAGGTAGGCGTGGAGCGCTCGGGCCAGGACGGTGTGGTCGGGGGTGGTTCGAGTCGGCCAGGGTGAACTGCCGTGCTGACCCTCGCCGGGGCCCGGCTGTCATCGACCGGCGGGACTTCCTCGGCCGACTGGTCAGCGGAAGTCGCGGCTGCGGGCGCCGGGGGCGAGGGTGAGCGGGACGAGACGGGTGGCGACCAGGTTGATCGCGCCGTCGCGGCGCTCGGTGGTGCCGTGGACGAGCAGGCCGGCGCTGCCGAGCGCCACCTTGCGCTGGCGTTCCCACACGTGCGGCTGGACGACGATGTTGACCAGGCCGGTCTCGTCCTCCAGGGAGATGAACAGGACGCCGCCCGCGGTGGGCGGGCGTTGGCGGTGGGTGACCAGGCCGCCGACGCTCACCAGGGTGCCGTGGACCGCCTCGTCCTTGAAGCCGACGGCGGTCATGGCGCCGCACCGGTCCAGGTGGGGGCGGGCGTGCTGGACGGGGTGGGTGGTGGCGGAGGCGCCGGTGGCCCACAGGTCGGCGATGGTCTCCTCGATCGCGGTCATCTCCGGCACGCCGTCCGGTGGGGTCAGGGCGAGGGTGGTGCCGGGGAGCATGTCGCCGGTGGTGCGGGCGAGCAGCCCGGCGGACCACAGGGCCTGACGGCGGGTCACCCCGAGGCCGGCGAAGGCGCCGGCGGTGGCGAGGGCTTCGAGGGCGGGTGCGGGCAGGGCGGTACGGCGGGCGAAGTCCTCCAGGTCGGTGTACGGCTGCCCGGCGGTGATGGTGGCGGCGTGGTCGTCGCCGAGGCCGCGTACGGCGGCGAGGCCGAGCCGGATGGCGGGGCGGGTGCCCGGGACGGGTTCCAGGGTGGGGGCGGGGTGGGAGTGGTTGACGTCGGCGGGCAGCACGGTGACGCCGTGTCGGCGGGCGTCGGCGATCAGGCTCAGCGGGGAGTAGAAGCCCATCGGCTGGTTGGCCAGCAGGGCGCAGGTGAACGCCTCCGGGTGCTTCAGCTTGAGCCAGGCGCTGGCGTAGACGAGCAGCGCGAAGGAGGCGGCGTGGGACTCGGGGAAGCCGTAGCCGGAGAAGGCGTCGATCTTGGTGTAGACGTCCTCGGCGACCGCGTCCGGGATGCCGCGCTTCTTCATCCCGGCGAGCAGGCGCTCGCGCAGGGCCGCGACGCGCTGGTGGGAGCGTTTGGAGCCCATCGCCTGGCGCAGTTGGTCGGCCTCGGCGGGGGTGAACCCGGCGCAGTCGATGGCGAGTTGCATCATCTGCTCCTGGAACAGCGGGACGCCGAGGGTCTTGGTGAGGGCCTTCTTCATCGACCGGTGCGCGATGGTGGCGGGTTCGTGTCCGTTCCGGCGGCGGATGTAGGGGTGGACCGAGCCGCCCTGGATCGGGCCGGGGCGGATCAGGGCGACCTGGACGACCAGGTCGTAGAACTCGCTCGGGCGCATCCGGGGCAGGGCGCCGGCCTGGGCGCGGGACTCGACCTGGAAGACGCCGACGGTGTCGGCCCGGGAGAGCATCTCGTAGACCTCCTTCACCTCCTTGGGAATGGTCGCCAGGTCGTAGCGCAGGCCGTGGTGACGCTCGATCAGGTCGCAGGCGTCGTGCAGGGCGGAGAGCATGCCGAGGCCGAGGAGGTCGATCTTGACCAGTCCGGCCTCGGCGCAGCCGTCCTTGTCCCACTGGAGCACGGAGCGGCCGGGCATGGTGGCCCACTCGGTGGGGCAGGTCTCGGCGATCGGGCGGTGGGTGAGGACCATGCCGCCGGAGTGGATGCCGAGGTGGCGGGGCAGGCCGCGCAGCCCGGCGGCCAACTCCCGGACGTCGTCCGGCACTCCGGCGTCGGCCGGGGGCATCTCGTGCCAGCCGGTGGCGGTGGCGAAGCGGTCCAGGTCGCCGGGGGCGTAGCCGAGGGCGCGGGCGGCGTCGCGGACGGCGAGGCGGGGTTGGTAGGTGATGACGTTGGCGACCTGGGCGGCGTGGTCGCGGCCGTAGGTGTCGTAGACGTACTGGATGACCTCCTCGCGGCGGCGGTGCTCGATGTCCAGGTCGATGTCGGGTGGGCCGTCGCGCTCCGGGGAGAGGAAGCGCTCGAACAGGAGGTCGTAGCGGATCGGGTCGACGGCGGTGATGCCGAGGGCGTAGCAGACGGCGGAGTTGGCGGCCGAGCCCCGGCCCTGGCACCAGATGCCGGACCGGTGGGTGAAGGCCACGATGTCGTGGACGATCAGGAAGTACCCGGCGAGCTTCAACTGCTGGATCACGTCCAGCTCGTGGGCGACCTGCTGGTGAGCCTTGGTGTTGCCCGGGGCGAAGCGACGGGCAGCAGCTTCGAGGGTGAGGCGGCGCAGCCAGCTGATCTCGGTGTGGCCGTCCGGGACGGTGAAGCCGGGCATCTCGGGTTCGAGAGCCTTGAAGTCGAAGGCGAGCTCGCGGGCGAGGTCGACGGTGGCCTGTTGGACGCCGGGCCAGGGGGCCAGGCGCCGGGCCATCTCGGCCGGGGAGCGCAGGTGGGCGGTGCCGGCCGCCGCCAGGTACGCCTCGGCGTCGGCCAGCGAGCGGCCCTGGCGCAGGGCGGCCAGGGCCTGGGCGAGCCGGCCCTGGGCGGGGGCGGCGTGGTGGGCGGCGGTGGTGGCCACCAGCGGGAGCCCGGTTCGGGCGGCGAGTGCCGCCAGGGTGTCGTTGCGGTCGTCGTCGCCGGGCAGGTGGTGGTCGGTCAGCTCGACGAAGACGTTGCCGGGGCCGAACCGGTCGGCGAGGAGCCGGAGTTCGCGCTCGGCGCCGGCCGGCCCCTCGCTCTCCAGGGCGCGGCGGACGGCGCCCTTGCGGCAGCCGGTCAGGACCGCCCAGTGGCCGGCGTGCGCGTCGGTGAGCCGTTCGCGGTCGTACCGGGGGCGGCGTTTGGCGCCACCGGCCAGGTGGGCGTCGCCGATCACCTTGGCCAGGCGCCGGTAGCCCTCCACCCCCCGGGCCAGGACGAGCAGGTGCTCACCGTCCTGGTCCGCGACGCCGGTCGGCGCGAGCGCGGCGTCCAGGGTCAGCTCCGCCCCGAAGACCGTGGCGAGGCCGGTGCGACGGGCCTCGGCGGCGAACGTCGCGGCGGCGTAGAGGCCGTCGTGGTCGGTGACCGCGAGCGCGCCGATGCCCAACCTCGCCGCCTCGTCGACCAGTTCGGCCGGATCGCTGGCGCCGTCCAGGAAGCTGTAGCTGGTGTGGACGTGCAGCTCCGCCCAGCCGGGGCCGGGACGGCTGCCCGCAGGTGGGGACGGCGGCGGAGCCGGGGCCGGCTCGGGGCCGGGGAAGGGGATGACCGTACGGTCACCCGGCCGGGTGCCGGTCATGGCGTGGTGCAGGTCGCGCCACGGTGTCTTCGGGTGGTTGGTGAAACCCATGCTGCGGTGTCCGGTCTTGCTGGGGGGATCGGGGGTCAGGTGTCGTAGTCGCCTTCCAGGCGCCAGCGGCCGCCGGTGACGGCGAGCAGTAAGGCCCGTCCGTCGGCGACGGTGACCTGCATCCGGGCGGTGCGCCGGGCCTCGTCCGGGGCCCACCAGCGTTCCTGTTCCGGCCACGGTCCCGCCCAGCCGGTCACCTCGACGGCTCCCGAGTGCAGGACCAGGCGGGCCGGGGCGCTGCGGGTCTCGGCCCGCGCGGTGACCTCGACCTCCCGGCCCTCGGCGTCCAGCAGCCGCACCGGTACCGGGGCGGGCGGCACCCGGGTCGGGGACGGCGAGGGCAGCCGGCCCGGCCAGGGTCCGTCCGCGCGGCGCTCCCGGTGGGCATCCCCCCAGGGCGTGCGGACGATCCGGTCGGCGGGGGTGCGGCCGCCGGCCAGCTCGACGGTGACCGGCGCGGTGTGGCCGAGGATCGCCTGCACCCGGGCCACGGCCCGCTCGATCCGCTCGGTGGCCTCCTGATTCCCGTCGGCCAGCGACAGCTGGCGGCCCGGATCGCGTACCAGCCCGTCCGGGACCAGCCGCAGCACCACGACCCCGCCGGAGGCCTCGTCGAACAACTGCCGCTGCTGCCAGGCCTGCAACTGCCAGCGCATCCGCTCGGCCACCGCCCCGACGGAGAGCAGGCCCTCGTGCCGCCAGGCCCGGGACGCACCCGTGCCGTCGGCGCACTCCACCTCGATCTCGACCCGCCCGCAGGCCAGGCCCGCCCCGGCGAGACCGGCGTGCAGACGCTCGGCCAGCGCCCGGGCCGCGAACACCAGCGGCTCCATGACCGTGAACGGCTGGTCGAAACGCTGCTCCACCGTCAGGTGCACCCCGGGTGGGCGGGCGACGACCGGGCGGGCCTCCAGCCCCCGGGCCAGCCGGTGCGCGACCACGCCGACCCGGCCGAAGCGGTCCGCGACGCTGCCGACCGGGAGGCCGGCGAACTGACCGATCGTCACGATGCCGAGCCGCCCGAGCAGACCGGCCAGCTTCGGCTCCGCCAGCTCCGACACCGGGATCGCCGCCAGGAACCGGGCGCTCTCCCCGATCGGTACCACCCGCTCGGCCCGGGCCGCCAACTGCGCCGCGAACAGGCCGTCGGCGACTCCGATCCGGCACGCGTGGCCGACGGCCTCCACCGCGTCGACCACCTTCTCCGCCAGCGCGTCCTCGCCGCCGTGGAACCGGGCCGCACCAGCGGCCGGAAGCGCCAGCATCCCGGGGCGCACCACCTCCAGCCGTGCGGCCAGCACGCCCACCGCGTCCGCCACCGGTTCGAACAGCCCGGCCTCCGTGTCGGCCCGGCGCTCGTGCACCGCCAGGCCGGCCACCAGCGACTGGGCCGAGCGCACCTTCTGCCCCTGCCGCACCCCACCGCGCCGGGCGGCGGCGGAAGCCGCCAGCACTCGGCCGCGCTCGACCACGACGACCGGCCGGTCCGGCCCCGGCTCCGCACCCAGGACGGCGATCACGGGCCAGTCGGGCACCCAGACGGCCAGCACCCGCGGGGGTACGGCTTCCCCGTGGACGTCCTCCTGGGTCCTTGGCACCTCAGACCACCGCCAACGGATCGTGCGTCGCGTCCGCCTCAGGACGGTGCGCGTTCGGGCCGGCGGTCCGGACCGCGCCCTGGCGGTCCGGCAGCCAGAGTTCGTGCTGCCGTTCACGGGCCGCGGCCCCCCGACCGCCGGCCTCCACCACCAGGCGACGGGCCCGCAGCCGGCCGTGTCCCTGGCCCACGCCCTCCCAGGACCGGGACGCCACCCGCAGCCGGACCCGCGCACCGGGCCACTCCCCGGACACCACCAGCGCACACCCGCTGCGCCTGGTCACCGTGACCACCTGCTCCGCCACCCGGTCCGAGACCCGGCCGGACGGGCGCAACAGCAGCACACCGACGCCGTCGGCCAAGGCCATCGCGACCCGGGCCCACTGGTCGCCGGCGTCCTCGACCACCACCAGGCGCGTCAGGTCGACCCCGAGCTCGGCCGCCGCCAGCAGGCCGAGCCCCTCGACACCGACCGCCGCGCACCAGGTGCCGCCGGTCGACGCGGCGGCCGCGAGCGCCAGCAGCAGCGCGGTGCCGCCGCCGGTCACCGACACCGCCGCACCCGGGCGCAGACCCCGCTCCGGAAGGAGACCTTCGAGCGCGGGCAGCACCGGGACCAGCTGCCCCGGGCGGGACAGCTGGAGCCGGGGTGCCAGAGTGGCCAGGGATGCCTCCATGCCCCCACTGTCGAACAAATGAACGAAAAAGGGAAGTCGGGGTTCCCCTTCGCATGAATCGGTCACTAGTTCGATCTGATGCTGTTACTGCAGGTCACGGGAGTGGAGGTGGGGCAGGTGGATCGAGAGCCTCGGCGTTCGGTCAGATCACCGGCGGCCCCGCCTCGATCCGGCGCAGCACCGGGGGCAGGCGGTCCAGGTCGGGGCCGAGCTGGAGCTGTCGCTCGTCCCACCAGGTGGCGCCGGCGTCGTGGAGCGGACCGATCACGTCCTTGGCCCTCGCCGCGTTCAGGGGCGTGGCACCGCCGAGCACGAACTCGAAGGGGCGCCCGGCCTCGGCCGTACGGTGCTTGCGCACGAAGTCGACGAGGTCCCGTACCTCCGCCGCATCCGGCACCTGTCCGTGCCGGGCGGTCTCGAACAGCGGCACCGCGCCGTCCCAGCGCGCTGCCCGCCGCATGGGCGAACGACGCGGCCAGAACCCGCCGATCCATACCGGCGGACCGGGCTGCTGAACGCTTGCCGGCAGCAGCGTCACGTCCCGGGCCTCGTAGTGCCCGCCACGGTGGTCCACCGGCTCACCCGACCAGAAGCGCCGCAACAACTCCAGTCCCTCGTCCAGCCGTTCGGCGAGGACGGGTGGCTCGGCGGCGTCGCCGAAGCTGCGGTACTCGTCCTCGATCGGACCGCCCAGGCCCGCAGCGAAGATCACCCGGCCCCCGCTGAGACTGTCCAAGGTGGCCACCTGACGGGCCAGTTGCTCCGGACGGTAACGGGGGACCGGCGTCAGCAGGGGGCCCAGTCGGATCCGTGAGGTCGCCAGTGCGGCTGCCGTCAGCAGCATCCAGGGATCGCCGAAGGGGCGTCCCTGGTGCCGGCGGTGCAGGACGTGGTCCCAGACGAAGAGCCCGTCCCAGCCGGCCTGCTCGGCGGCAACCGCCACCGTCGCGACGTTCCGGGGGTCGGCGAAGTCACCGAAGTTGGGGATGTTGACGGAGAAGCGCATCCCAGCAGTGTGCGCAACCCGCCACGGGGACGGCAATCGGATTGGGGGGCCTTCACCGCAGGTTGGCTGTCAGGCACAGGAGCGGGCGGGCTGAGGTCAGGTCAGGGGGTGGTCCCGGCGGGCGTGCTAGCTTCCGGCCATGGGAGTACGTGGGGTGGGTGGGGTGGCGGCGCGGCAGGCGATGGAGGGTTTACGGGAGTTGGCGGTGGCCGGGCTTCCGGTGGCTGCGGTGTTCCGTAGAGCCGATGAACTGCTGCGCCAGGTACTGGAGTTCGATGCCGTCTGCTGGCACACGGCCGATCCGGCGACCGGGCTGGTGAACTCGGTGCTCAGCGACGATCTGGGCCTGGGCGCGTTCGAGGAGGCGGTCCGGCTGGAGGTGTGGGCGGACGACCTCGCCACGTTTCCGAAGATCCGGCGCAGTGGTTTCCGGGCCGAGACCTTGAGCCGGGCGACCAGGGGCCGACCGGAGCACAGCGTCCGGTACCGGGAGCAGGTCGCACCGGCGGGATTCGGCGACGAACTGCGGACGGTGTTCGACGCGCACGGCGGGATGTGGGGCTGTGCCGCGTTCCTGCGGGCGCCCGACCGGGGTCCGTACCTGGCCCGTCAGCGTCAGCTCGCGGACACCGCCGCCCGGCACCTCGGCCGCGCGCTGAGTGCCTGCCACGCCCCGCCGCCCGAGGCGCCGGGACCGGGCGGATCGGGCGGCGGGCCGGCCGTGATGGTGCTGGGCGTGACGAACCGTCCGATCGCCGTGTCGGGGCCGGCGGAGGAACTGCTCGCCCGGCTGGCGGATCCGTCGCGGACCTCGCTGTCGGTGCCGATCGCCTTCGCGATGGCCGCCGAGGGGGCCCGTCGGGCGGCCGCCGGGCTGCCGGTCTCGCAGGCGAAGATCCGGGTGCAGGATCGGGACGGGCACTGGTTCGTGCTGCACGCCTCGGCGTTGCGGGGCTCGGCGGGCGGGGAGGTCACGGTGGTCGCGACCCGGGCCACGCCGGCGGACGCGATACCGCTCTACCTCTCCGCGTACGGCCTGACGGCCCGTGAGCAGGAGGTGGCCCTGCTGCTGGTGCGCGGTTGCGACACCAAGGAGGTGGCACGGGTGCTCGCCATGACGCCGTACACGGTGCAGGACCACCTGAAGTCGGTGTTCGCGAAGGCCGGGGTGGCGAGCCGTCGTGAGCTGATAGCCCGGATCATGCTCGGTGGACTGGGCTGACCGCCTCGGGTGTTGGGGGAGAGGAGGAGAGGGCGGGGCGGCCGGTCAGGCGGCGGGCCCGATGCCGAGCTGCTCGGTGAGCAGGTCGCGGATCCGGGCCTCGATCTGGTCGCGGATCGGCCGGACCGCCTCGACGCCCTGGCCGGCCGGGTCGTCCAGCTTCCAGTCCAGATAGGTCTTGCCCGGTAAGAAGGGGCAGGCGTCGCCGCAGCCCATGGTGATCACCACGTCGGAGGCCTGCACCGCCTCGACGGTCAACACCTTCGGGATCTCGGCGGAGATGTCGATGCCGACCTCGGCGAGGGCCTCGACCACCGCCGCGTTCACGCTCCCGGCGGGGGCGGAGCCGGCGGAGCGGACCTGCACCCGTCCGCCGCCGAGGTGGGTGAGGAATGCGGCGGCCATCTGAGACCGCCCGGCGTTGTGAACGCAGACGAACAGCACGGACGGGACGGCGGAACTGCTCACGAAACTGTCCTTCGGGTACGGGCCGGAGCCTGCGGGGTCAGTGGGCGGCCGTGGCCGGGTGGTGGTCGCCACGCGGGACGGGGATGTCCTCGGCGGCGGGCGCCGGGCGGCCGAACAGGGCCGCGACCAGCGCGAGGCCGACCGCCAGTCCGGCGAGTTGGGCGGCGACGAACGGCAGCACCGAGGCGGGAGCGATGCCCGCGAAGGTGTCGGTGAACGCGCGTCCGATCGTCACCGCCGGGTTCGCGAAGCTGGTCGAGGAGGTGAACCAGTAGGCGGCGCCGATGTACGAGGCGACCGCGACCGGTGCGAACCGCGCGCGGTCGGTCCGGGTCAGGCCGAAGATCAACAGGATCAGGCCGGCGGTCGCCACGACCTCGCCCAGCCACAGGTGCGGAGCCCAGCGGTCGTGGGTCGACCACCGGACGAGCGGCTCGGCGAACATCGCGTCCGCAAGCACCGCACCGCCGATCGCGCCGACCGTCTGGGCCGGGACGTAGACCGCGACCTCCCGCAGGCTCGGCCCGTCCCCGCTCCGGCGGCCGGTCCACCAGGCGGCCAGGGTCACGACCGGGTTGAAGTGGGCACCGGAGACCGGGCCGAGCAGCAGGATCAGCGCCCCGAGGCCGAACACGGTCGCGAGCGAGTTGGCCAGCAGCTGCACGCCGACGTCCCGCGACAGCTCGGTGGCCTGGAGGCCGGAACCGACCACCACGGCGACCAGGGCGGCGGTCCCGACCAGTTCGGCCACGGCCCGGCGGGCCGGCGGCGGTGCCCCGATCATCTGGATCCCCCTGCGGTGGCCGGGGCGGCCGGGGTGTCCAGGAGCGCGGACAGGCGGGTCAGTGCGGCGGGCAGCACCCAGTAGTAGACCCAGGTCCCACGCCGCTCGGACCCGACCAGCCCGGCCTCGCGCAGCACCTTGAGGTGGTGGGAGATCGTCGGTTGGGACACGTCGAACGGTCCCGTCAGGTCGCAGACGCACGCCTCGCCGCCCTCGTGCGAGGCGATCAGCGACAGCAGCCGCAGCCGTACCGGGTCCGACAGCGCCTTGAACATCTTCGCCAGGTCGACGGCGGCCGCCTCGTCCAGCGGCTCGCGGACCAGCGGCGAGCAGCACGCCGGGGCGTCGTCCGGCCCGAGCACCGGCAGTTCCAGATTCGACATGTGTCTATGTTGACAGCCATCTATCCCGAGAGGCAAGCTCGCTGTATCGACAGCTGTCGAATCAAGGATCCGGATCGAGGAGACCACCATGTCCCGCGTTCAGCTCGCCCTTCGCGTCGCCGACCTCGAAGCCTCCGTCGCCTTCTACTCCGAGCTCTTCGGTACCGGGCCCGCCAAGCGCCGGCCCGGCTACGCCAACTTCGCCGTCGCCGAGCCGCCGCTCAAGCTGGTCCTGATCGAGGGTCAGGAAGGCGAGGACACCCGGCTGGACCACCTCGGCGTCGAGGTCGGGAGCACCGAGCAGGTCGCCGCCGCCGCCACCCGCCTCCGGGACGTCGGCCTGGCCACCTCCGAGGAGAACGACACCTCCTGCTGCTACGCCCTCCAGGACAAGGTCTGGGTGACCGGCCCCGGCCGGGAGCCCTGGGAGGTCTACGTCGTCAAGGCCGACGCGGACACCCTCGGCAAGAGCGCCCCGGGCAACTGCTGCACCGGCACCGAGGACCTCGCCTCCTGACGGGGCGGGCCGGCGCCGCGCGGTCGGAGGTGCTGAGTGCGCGGACGCCGACGGGGTCGACGGTGCTGATGGCGGGCCCGCAATGACCGGGCTCGGGTGGAGGCCAGGCCACCTTGCGGAGCCACCCGCTTCCCGAGACAACGAATGCCGTGAACTCGGCGTCGCGTGACAGCTTCGCCATCGAGACTCCCCCCTTTCGGGCGGCACACAGGCGCACTCTGCCACCCTTGCACGCGACCTCGGGCCGTTCCCGACGGCCGGCCGACCGCTCCCGCCGCTGAGCGGGTCAGAGGGTCCGGGATCGGACGGCGGCGGCGGACCGCAGGCCCGACCTGCGCGGATTCGCTGTCGGCCGGTGGAATTCCGGGACGGGAGCGTCCCTGCGGGGGCTGACGGTGCGTCGACCCGACCCAGCGGTGGGCGCCTGCGATGGCGCGACAAGCCGGCCAGGCCCTCGTACCGCCGTTGCGGTACGAGGGCCTGGCCGGCTTCGGGGCGCTGTGGTTACGGCGCGGGCATCCACACGGAGTTGATCGGGCTGAGGTTGGTGTCCCAGTACTCCCACGGCTGAACGTCGTTGCCGCCGGGGCAGTTGGAGGCCCCGTAGCCGAGACACAGGTACGCGACGGCCCCACCGGTCTGGTTGTTGAACACCCGGTGGGCGCCCTCCATGTTGGCGAGGTTGTGGGCGCCGTAGTTCTGCCACTGGTAGACGATGCGGCTGTTCCAGCTCGCGTCGGCGTAGATGCACACCCAGCCGGTGCGGCACCCGGCGAAGTCGCCCTGGGAGGTCGGAGGGGCGGAACGGGCTTCGGCGGAGACGGTGCCGAGCACCAGCGAGGCGGCGGCGAAGCCCAGGGCTATCGCGGAGCGGAAGGTCTTACGCATGACATGTTTCCCATCGTCGGTATTCCAGGACGGACGCGGCCGGTCGGCTGACCGCACCGTCGGCGCCGGTGCGCCTCGATCGGGCAGCGGAGGGACGGAACCGTTGCCGCCGACTCGCCCGCGACCTCACGCCACCGGTCGTCCCAACGGATCAGGACCCGTGCCCGGCCGTCAGGCGCGGGCACGGATGTGCGCGGCAGACCTGGGGGCGCGGCGGCGGCGAGAAGTTGAGCGAGGCTCCCAGGAGTTGACCCGCCGGGTGTGAGTCTGACGACCGCATCAGTTCGTGGGAACCTATAACTTCATAGGACCAACCGCTTGCTCTGCGTGACGGCGTGCCACAGCTCACCGGGGGATCGGCAAGGCTCGGCGGCAGAGGGCAACGCAGCCAGGGGCTCGGTCAGCGGCCGGCCAGGTGTCGGGAGACGAGTCCGACCTCGGCGAGCTGAGCGGTGGTCGGACGCCGGGCCTCCAGGGCCGCGCCGGAACCAGGTTCGTGCCGGTGGTGCGGCCGGTGGACCCCCCAGCGACCTTCCCGCCGTACCAGGGGCTGCGCCCGGATCGCGTCCGGCAGTCGCGGCCGGTTGACGGTGGGCATGACCGCCGTGTCGTAGACGACAGAGCGGACCGACCAGAGCCGATTGCGGGTGACCGGCGTCAAGTCGTCGGGGGTCGGCCGCCGGGGCGTCGAGTGCTCGATGCTCCGGCAGGTGGGCAAGCAGTGCACGGAACCGGTCACCACACGGTCGGCGCCCGGTGGGTCTACGGGGCCGCCCAGGTCGGCGCCGGCCCTCGGTGGGGCGGAGGGGTGGTTCACAGGATGGTGAGGGTGATGATCCACAGGTGCGGCACGGGTGGGTCCGGGAGCACGACGTAGTGGGCGATCGTCTCGGGCAGGACGATCTGCCGGATGCTGTCGTCCAGGTCTTCCCGGTCGCTCGGCGGCCAGGACCAGGGGTCGGCCATCGCCTGTTCCAGCGCGGTCTGGAGCTGCTTGCGCTGCTCCTCGTTCAGGGCGGTGCGGATCAGCTTGCCGGCCTCCGCGGAGAAGCGGGCGCCGAAGCCGTGGTCGGCGCTCACCGGCCGAAGACGTCCTCGAAGCTCAGCGCACCGTCCTCGGACCGGCCGGCCCGGTCCCAGGAGTGGTACGCGGCAGCGGTGTGGGCGGCCGCGCGGGCGATCTGCGCCTCGCGGGTGCCCCGGGCGGCCAGGTGATCGGCCGTCAGGACCCTGGACAGATAGGTGTCGAGGTCGATCCCCGCACGCTCCGCCTCCTGCTGGAGGTGGGCGACCAGCGCGTCGTCCAGATGGGCCGTCAGCTCAACCGTCATGGCCCGATGGTACTTGCCCCGGCGTCAGGAGCAGCAGGGCGCGTCGGCGGGTCCGGGGCAGCCGCCCCGGAGGGTCGCCTCTCGCAGCGGGAACGGTCGTCCGGGCCGTGCGGTGGCGGATCCACGGCGCCGGCGTCTTCCTGGAGCCCGCTCCCTGACGTGACCTGAGCGAGCATCAGAGCTGCTCATCAGGATCGACGTTCGCGAGCACCTCGCAGTCGCAGCCGCCACCACTCGCCTGCAGGCCCTGTTCCAGTTCGGACCACGGCTCGCCCCGGGAATCCGCCCAGTCCCGGGAATGCCGCAACGAGTGGTCGCATCCGGTCTCCCCGAGCTTCTCCTCGAGATGGGCGAGGAGATCGTCGAGCTGTTCCCGCCCGATGCCGAGCACGTCCCACTCGTCCCGCTTCACCCCTGCCTTGTAGGCGTCGCGCAGCTCCCGCCGACGATCCCGTTCCGAAGTCATCAGTACCACCCGCTTCTCGCCGATCTCACCAGGCCGACCCTATGTCGGACCACGACGAGGTACGGCTACGCTCGTAATGATCAAGACGGGACAGAAGGAGGTGCGTGGGTGGATCTCACCGGGCGCACGGTGGTGATCACCGGGGCCGGGCGTGGCTTCGGGCGGGCGTTGGCCTTGCAGGCAGGTCGTTCGGGCGCACGCCTGTTCGTGTCCGCCCGTTCGTCGGCGGCTGCCCGGGCGGTGGCCGACGAGGTGGCGGCCGACAGCGGCGCGAAGGCTGACGCGTTCGCCTGCGACCTGGCGGACCCGGCCTCCGTACGGGCGTTCGCCGACGGGGTCGCGGCCCGCGCCGACCGGGTGGATGTGCTGGTCAACAACGGCGCCCGCTACCTGGTGGGCCCCGACTTGCTGGACGCCGACGACGTCGCGATCACCGACACCATCGCCTCCGGAGCCACCGGCACGGTCCTGACGGTCAAACACTTCCTGCCCCTGCTGCGCGCCTCCGTCGGGGCGGACGTGGTCACCCTGGTCTCCTCGGCTGCGGAGACCGGCAACCACCGCTCCCAGGCGCACCCCGCGTTCTACGCGGCCAAAGCCGCCCAAGCCGGCTTCGCCGACATCCTCTCCCACCGGCTCCGCCCCGAAGGCATCCGCGTCATCTCGCTCTACCCTCCGGACTTCACGGACGGCGACCCGCTCCACCCCGGCTGGGACCAGGCATCCCGGACCGGGAGCGACCCGCTGACCGCCCGATCCGTGCTGGACTGCGTCCTGTTCGCGATCGGCCAGCCGCGCGACTGCTTCATCCGCTCCTTCCACTTCGAGCAGATGTAGGGGCCCTGCCCAGACCCGACACCACCAAGGCGGTGGCCCCGCCGGATGGTCAGCGAGGTCGGACCGGCGAGGTGGAAGGGCACCGAGCGGTCAGGCGGGCGGCGACGATCGCGGCGTCCACCGTCTCCTCCAGCGACCCGTGGACGGGCAGGCCGGGTGCAGCGAGCCGGACCTGCCCGACCACGTCCAGACGTCGCCCGTACCCCTGGTGGGCGCCAACCACGATCGGCCGGCCTTCGCCGAGCGCGGCACCGAGTTCCAACAGCGCGATCGGCTGGACCTCCTCGGCGCAGAACCAGAACAGCGTGACGTCGGCCGCGTGCAGATGCCGGTGTTCCCAGCCGATCTGCCTCGGCCCCTCGGCCGGGTCGGCCGTCGGGAAGTCCGCCCGGCGCGGATTGAGCACGATCAGGCCGACGCGCAGCAGGTCCTCGGCCGCCTCGGCCTGCCAGTCGGGGCAGCCGGTGATCCCGCCGGCCAGGAAGACGGCGGGTGGTCCGTCCGGGAGCGGCTCGTAGCCGGTGGGGGCCTCGAAGTACAAGTTCCTCATTGCTCTACGGTGACCGCTCCGGACCTCGGAGGGAGGGTGTTTCCACAGTTGCCTGTCGTCAGATCCCTCTCCGGCATGGCTGATGAGGCTGATCGGCGCTTGTCCTGGCGACGACCGGCTGACGGCCGGTCACCGTGCCGTTCGTGACCGGGCGGGTTGTTCGCCGGCGTCTTCCGGCCCACCCGTCAGGTTCGACGAGCCCCACTGCCGACCACCGCACCGGGCGGATCAGTCCCCGATGAACCACAAGTAGCTTCCCGGCGTCGTCGCGCAGGCCTTCAGCAGCGCCGCCAGGTCGGTCACGGCAGCGGTCTGCGCGGCGTCGGAGCACTGCGTCAGCAGTCCGGCGATCTCGCCGAGCGCGGCTTGCGACTCCTGCTCGTTGAACTGTGTGTTGCCGTAAGGGTCCACCGCCCACAGCTTGCCGGGGCCGTTCACCTTGAGCGTGGCCAGCACCTCCGCCAATGCCTCGCCGTGTTCGTACGAGCCCCGCAGGAGCGAGGTCCTGGACATGTTCCAGTTGCTTCGCGCCGGTCGAACGGAATGCAGTTCCAGCTCAATCCCCATGATCGCCTCCTCGGCAGCAGCCTAACCAGCACTGACGCGCGAGCCGGACAAGGGGCCGGACGTACGCCGCGCGCACGGACGGCGCGTCCTGGCGAGTGCGAACCGGCCCCGGCCGGTTCGCGGTCGAGGACGGCGCCGACGACACGGCCGAGGTGACGATCAGCGGCCCACCCGCCGACCTGCTGCGCTGGGTCTGGCACCGCGCCGTCGCGGGCGAGCCGAGCGGCGTCACGGTCGACGGCGCCGCCGAGGCGGCCGGGGAACTTCGCCGCTGCATCGCCGTCGTCACGCAGTAGCCGTCGGCTCAGGCAGCCGGCCGGCCCGGGGTGGTACCGCCAAGACACCTGGGCTCCACCGCGTCGCCCCCGCCGCCGGCATGATCACCGTCGGGTGGCCGTGAGTCGGGTGCCGGCGACGGTGCGGATGCGTCGGGTGCGGCCGTTGTCGGCCAGGACGGCGAGCGCGGCCGTGGCCGGCGACGTTTCGGCGGCGCGGAGTTGGAGCCAGTTGGAGGCGGTGAGCAGCTGCGCCGAGTCCCATGGCTCGCACAGGGCCATCGTCCGGAGCAGGGTCCACTCGTCGAGGCGCCGTGCGGAGAAGGCGTCCACTGACACCGGGCCGGTCATCTCCAGGTGCCAGGACGGGTAGCCGGGGTCCGTGAGCAGTGCGGCGGCCTGCCGGTCGAGGTACTCGCAGACGGCGCTGTTCGCCATTGCCCTGTCGGGATCGGTGAGTACCCGGGTGACCAGGGCGGCCGCGTCCGCCGGAGCCACCTCGTCGAAGGCCCTGCGGTAGCGGGCGAACCGCACGTGCTCGTCCGGGTCCCGGTCCGCGTCGTCGGCTGACGCTGGGTCATGCGGTGTCACCGTCGCTCCTCACGGCTGGCTCGGGACTGAAGCCTGCCACAACGGCGGTACGCCTGACGCCTGTCGAAGTCCGGTCGCCGCTGTCGCCCCGGGCGCTCCGCCCGGCGTACGAGGGCGGGATCGGTCCTCGGGACGACGACGGTACCGGTTTCGGTCCGGACCCGAGCCTGACGGGTCAGCGGGCGAGGGAGACGGCGAAGGGCTTGAAGCCGTGTCGGCGCAGGACGTGGGGGACCAGGAGGATCATGGCCTCCGTGGCGCGGGCCGTGGTGATGTCGCCGAGGTCCTCGATCCATCCGGGCTGCCAGCCCAGGTCGGCGAGCAGGCGGGCGACGGTCTCCTTGGCGTTCGGGTCGTCGCCCGAGAGATAGGCGGTCGGGGGAGTGGTGAGGATCTCGGGAGCGGTCATGACCATGAACAGCATGGTGTTGAGGGTCTTGACCACGCGGGTGTCGGGGAGGGCGGCCTGGAGTCGTTCGGCGAGGCTGCTGCCGGGGTAGCAGAGGTCACCTGGCAGGCCGTCACCGGCGTCGCGGGTGGCGTTGGAGACGTCGACGAGGAGCTTGCCGGAGAGTTCGGTGCGTAGGTCGGCCAGGCGCTCCAGGGAGTCGTGGCCAGGCGTCGCGTTGACCACGACGTCCGCGGTGCGGGCCGTGGTGCGCTGGTCGGCGAAGGCGATCTGCGCAGCGGTGCCGGTGGCGAGCCCTGCGGCCGCCGCCGGGTCGCGTACGCCGAGGGTGACGTGGTGTCCGGCGGCGGAGAGCTTGCCGGCCAGGTTGGCGCCGACGCGGCCGGCGCCCAGGATGCCGATGCTGGTCATGTGGTGATGCTCCTTGCGGTGGGGAGGAGAGCGGAGGGGTGGGGTCAGGCGATCGGGGACAGGACGTCGAGGGCGGCGGTGTGGATACCGGGGGCGGCGGCCAGGAAGTCGCGGCTGGCCGTGCTCCAGGGCGCGCCCGCCAGGTCGGTGACGGTGCCGCCGGCCTCGGCGACCAGCAGCGCACCGGCGACCAGGCCGGAGCGGACGTCGGAGAACTGCCAGAAGGCGTCCGTGCGTCCGGCCGCGACGTGGATGAGCTGCATCGTGGCGGGGACGGACACGCGCACGACCAGACCGTTGACCAGCATGGCGGTGACCGAGTCGCCGATCCGCCGGAAGGTGCGCTCGTCCTCGCCGGGCCTGGCCTGCCCGGTGCCGACGAGGGCGGCGCCGAGGTCGGTCTTGGCGGACACCTTCAGCGGCCGGCCGTTGAGGTGGGCACCGCCGCCGGCGACCGCGGTGTAGGTGTCGCCGGTCAGCGGCAGGTGGACGACGGTGAGCACCGGCTGGTTGTCGCGGACCAGGGTGGCGGTCACGGCCCAGTCCTCCATGCCGTGCACGTGGTTGATGTTGCCCTCGGCCGGGTCGACGACCCACCATTCCCCCGCCGGGAGCGCACCGCCGGCCAACTCGTCCTCGGCCCACTGCGACCCCGGCCGGGCCCGCAGCAGCGGCTCGCGCAGCACGTCCAGCACCGCGGCGTCGTTGGCGTGGATCTCGGCGACGACCTCCTCCAGGCTCACGCCCCGGGCGTCCGGGGTGTGGCGGTCGCGCAGGGTGAGCCCTGCGGTCCGCACGGCGGTGGTGACCTCGGACAGCAGCGTCTGGTCGGCGGCGAAAGGCATGGCGGTGTTGCTCATGGTGGGCTCCCTGGGTTCGATGTGGGCGGAGGGTTCGTCTCGCGCCTGCACTTCGAAGGTAGGCTCCTCGGCCATTAACAACAAGTGCATGCTGTTCACTTGTAGAGTTACTGCCATGCAACTGGATCTGAATCTGCTCATGGCCCTGGACGCACTGCTGGAGGAGGGCAGCGTGGCCGGCGCCGCCGCACGCCTCCACGTCACCGCACCGGCGATGAGCCGTTCCCTGGGCCGCATCCGCAAGGTCACCGGTGACCAGATCCTGGTCCGCACCGGCCGCAGCATGGTCCCCACCACCCGCGCGCTGGCCATGCGCGCCCAGGTCCACGCCCTCGTCCAGCAGGCCCACCAACTGCTGTCCGCGCAGCAGGAACTCGACCTGGCAGCCCTGGACCGGGTGTTCACCGTGCGCTGGCACGACGCCCTCACCGCCGCCTGCGGCACCGCCCTGATCACCGCCGTCCACCGCCAGGCGCCCGGCGTACGGCTCCGCCTGTCGGCCGAACCCGGCACGGACGACGCCGAGTTGCGCCGGGGTGAGGTCGACCTCGAATCGAGCTCCGGCACTCCGGCCTTCCCCGACATCCGCCACCGCCTGGTCGGCAGCGACCGGCTGGTCCTCGCGGTCCGAGCGGGCCACCCGCTCACCGAAGGCCCGCTCGGCATCGAGCGGTACGCCGCCGCCGAGCACCTCACCATCTCGCGCCGTGGCAGCCTGCACGACCCGATCGACGACGCCCTGACGGTCCGTGGCCTCGAACGACGCGTCGTCGCGGCCGGGCCCACCGCCGCCTTCGCCCTGCAACTCGCCCGCGACACCGACCTGGT
This sequence comes from Kitasatospora sp. NPDC101801, assembly GCF_044766665.1. Taxonomy (NCBI): domain Bacteria; kingdom Bacillati; phylum Actinomycetota; class Actinomycetes; order Kitasatosporales; family Streptomycetaceae; genus Kitasatospora; species Kitasatospora sp. NPDC101801. Next base: position 45,242 of record NZ_JBIWML010000005.1, on the reverse strand, counting down.
CGTCGCCGTCCCCGACGCGGTCACCCGTGCAGCGCGGGAACAACTCGGCCTGGCCACAGTGCCGTTGCCACTTCCGCTGCCCGAGGTCCCGCTGTACCTGCTGTGGCACCAGCGCTACGACGACGACCGCGCTCACACCTGGCTGCGGGACCTGGCCACCGCAACCGTCCGGGCACTGTTCGCACCGCCGGACGTGACGGACGGTGGCAGCTGATCCCCTCGTGCGCATCAGCTGTCCGTACGGGCGGGTGACTCCGCCCTACCAGAGGGTGGCCGGTCCCGAGAGGACCCAGCCGGCGTCAACGGGCTTGACCCGGAAGTTCAGTGACACCTCGATGATCTGCGCGCGGTAGCTGATCTCGACGTAGCAGCTGGTGCCCGAGTGGCCCCAGTGGAAGTCCGCGAGGTCGAGTTCGGCGAGCCAGGACAGGTCCTGCGCCCACGCGTCGGCGGCAGGGCTGGAACCCGCCTCGTCCTCGTCCTCGTCGGTGTCCGCTTCGACCGAGCCGGCCCACAGCGACCTGAGCACGTGCCGGACCGGGGCGTGATCGACGAGCCGCTCGGCTTCGGGAATCCGCCCGGCCCGGAGCAGGTCGAAGTAGTGACGGACGACCGCTTCGACCTCGCTCTGGGCAGGGTGCTCCGTCCAGATCTTCATGGTGGGAGCCTAGGACTTCGCTGACGCCCCGGGCCAGGCCTTTCCGCTCCCGGACGGGGAGCGGGGTGACGGTAGGTCAGCCGGGCGGTGTCGTCATTCGAAGGGGGTGGGGTCGCCGGCTCCGCGTCGGACGATCTCCGCTTCGCCGTCGGAGAAGTCGATGACCGTGGTCGGGGTCGTGCCGCAGTCGCCGGAGTCCAGCACGGCGTCCACCACGTGGTCGAGCCGCTCCTTGATCTCCCAGCCCTGGGTCATCGGCTCGTCCTCGCCGGGCAGGAGCAGGGTGCTGGAGACGAGGGGTTCGCCGAGTTCGGCCAGCAGGGCCCGGGTGACGACGTGGTCGGGGATCCGGACCCCCACCGTCTTCTTCTTCGGGTGCATCAGACGGCGCGGGACCTCCTTGGTGGCGGGGAGGATGAAGGTGTAGCTGCCTGGTGTGGCCGCCTTGACCGCGCGGAAGACCGCGTTGTCGATATGGACGAACTGCCCCAGCTGGGCGAAGTTCTCGCACATCAGGGTGAAGTGGTGGCGGTCGTCGAGACGCCGGATCGACCGGATCCGTTCGAGGCCCTCCTGGTTGCCCATGCGGCAGCCGAGAGCGAAGCAGGAGTCGGTCGGGTACGCGATCAGGGCGCCGGAGCGGAGGCTGTCGGCCACGGTGCCGATGGTGCGGGCCTGGGGGGACTGCGGGTGCACGTCGAAGTACTTCGCCATTGGCCGACTCTACGGGATCCACCCGCCGCGTTCCGCGTGGCGCGGCGGGTGTGGCAGGCGCTACGGGACGAGCGGGCCGATGGCGACGGAGGTGGACCGGATCCGGCCGCTGCCGCAGTTGGCCGTGGCGGTGCCGTCGCCGAGGCGCAGGCCGCTGGTGACGTTGATGCCGGACTCACAGGTGGCGTGGACGGCCCAGGCGCGGCGCGGTTCGATGCCGGAACAGACACCGATCCCGAAAGGGCCGGAAGGGTACGCAAAACACGAGCCGCCGCCCGGGCCGGGGACCGACGCGGGCTGGGCGTTGGCGGCGGGGGCGGCCAGGACGCCGGTGGCGAGGAGCAGAGCGGTCGTCAGGAGTGCTGCGGTACGGCGCATCGGGGACGGTCCCTTCGGAGGCGGCGGTGGCACGGGGCACCCGCAGATCCGGGAGACGGGTTGAAGCTCCCGGGTTGTGCAGGGCGGGTGAATCCTGCGGCGGCCGTGTGATGACTGTCAACGGGTGGTGACAAGCACAGGCGAATACCCGCCACCTGGCCCGGCCACGGGCGGGGGCGGTCACCACCGGGACGTCCAGTTCCTCACGGCACCTCAGGTCCGGCAGGCCGGCCAGCGAGTTCTGAGCACGACCGACAGGGAGGATCAGGATCGCTTGTCCGACCTGCCCCCGGGTGGTGTGGATGCGAGGGCCGTGCTGGTGTGCACGGCCCTCGCATCGGGGTGTGGGGTGCCCCGTTCCCGCCCTCGTCGTCCGGATCTGCACGTGGTGATGAACTGTGCGGTGTGCACTGTCACTTGTACGCGGTGCTGAGCTGCACTGTGAGTGGGGAGTCGAACCCCTGCGTTGCTCTTCACGCGCCAAGGGCCGGATGAACCGCCGGCCCGCGGTGTGTGCACGCCTCCGTGGCGACTACCTGCTTTCCCACACCCGGCTCGTGGGGTCAGTCCTCCAGCAGGTCGATCTCCCAGTTGGTGCGCTGGATCAGGGTGTCCACCTCGCGGATCTCCTTGGCCAGGACGTCCGCCCGGGCGCGGAGCTCGGCGACCGGCAGGGCCGAGAGGATCCTCAGCTCGGACCGCATCTGACGCACCGTCCCGCGCTGGTCGTGCCCGGAGGCGGCGTCGGCGGCCGAGGTGATCACCGAGTGGCGCATCCGCAGGACGTCCCGGCGGGCGAGGGCGTCGGTAAGGGTGCCGCCACCCTCGATGCGTGCGGTGGAGTTGGTGAGGTTGATCTGACGGATCAACCGTTCCAGCTCGTCCAGCACCTTGCCCGCCTCGGCCAGGACCTCCGCCGCGTTCTCGGCCGGTTCCTCGCCCTCCTGGTAGCGGGCGCTGCCGACGACGCGCGCCCGGAGCTGCTCGACCCGCCGGGCCGCAGCCGTGCGCTGCGCGAGCGCTTCAGCCAGTTTCACCGCGTCATCACCTCAACGTCCTGCTGATCATCCGGTAAGTATGCACGTCAGAGCCCGATGGTGCGGGCCGCGGGGCCGGTGGCGAAGCCAGAGGTCTGCCGGGCGGAATGACCGGACCGCAGGGGAGGTGAGTACCGACAGGGGTTGAGGCCGGTGTAGGCGGGGCCGGGTGTGGGCAACGTGCTTGCATGGGGGCCGAAGGGTGGTTCATTTTCGGGATGTTCATGTTCTTCGGGGCGCTCCCGATCGGGGTGGTCCTGATCGACTTCTGCCTTCACGCCACCGGCTGGTGGAACGCCGTACTGCGCACCGTCGGGGCGCTCGCAGTCGTGGGTCTGATGGCTGCCCTGTTCTACGGGACAGCCAGGGGAGCCGAGAGCTGCGACGAAACCGTGAAGGACTGCAGCATCAGCACGCCCTGACCGGCGCGGTGGTCCGTACGGTCGGTCGCCGGGTGCCGCGGACCGGCCCCGGCGGTGCTCCTTGCCCGACGTCCTGCGGACGACCCGGGCTCGGTTCTCGTTGCGTACGAACTCCTTGAGCGCTGGGGAGCCTGGCGTCGGCGTGGGATCGGGGCGCAGCCGACTACGATGCTCGGCATCGACAGGGCAGGAGGGTGAGGGAGTGCGGCGTGAGCGGTACGGCGGGCGCTGACGACCTGACCGCTGCCGCCCGCTCGTTTTCCCCCGCCACTCGCACCGCCCCCAGCGGCGGCGAAGCCGGCTCCGGGCGTCTGTGCGCCCGGCCGGCTGGATCACCGCCCGCTGTTCACCAAGCGCCGCACGCGCCGGCTCGGCCCGGAGCGCGGACGGCACCCCGAAGGAGACCCCGCAGTGCCCTGGAAGTCCCAGCTCACCTGGACCGGCCACACCGCCGGCAACGCCACGACCGTCCACGAGGGCCGCACCTGGCACCTGTCGAAGCACCTCAGCCCGCCGGACGACCAGGGCCGCTACAGCCCCTACGAGCGCTGGTACCTCCACGCCGACGACGGCCACGGCCAGCCGCAGCCCGAGCTCGCCAGCGCCACCCTGGGCCGCAACCGCGTCAACGCCCAGCGCCTGGCCGAACTGATCATCACCGGCTGGGAGAACAGCCAGCAGCTGCGGCCCGGCGATGGCGTCCAGCTGTGGCGGCGTACCGCCGGCGAGGGCGACGGCGCGCTGGTCCCGCTGGACGAGCTCCTCGCCGGACGGCATCGCTGACCGCGACTTCCGGGCTCGGCACCGAGATTGGTGGGATGCGTCTCGCTCATGGGCCGAGGCTCTGAGCTGATGTTGCCGGTCGGGCCTCCGTTGGCGCGGATGCCCGACCGGATCAGTGGAGTTGTTCGGCCAGGCCGACGATGATGCCCTCCGGGCCGCGGACGTAGCAGAGCAGGTAGCTGTCCTCGAAGCGGGCGATCTCGCCGAGGAGTTCGGCGCCGTGGGGGCGCAGGCGGGTGACGGTGTCCTGGAGGTCGTCGACGGCGAACATGACGCGGTGGGTGCCCAGGATGTTGTGGGGGCGGTTGCGGGGTTCGGTGCTGGTCGCTGCCGGGCTGCGGTACTTGGCGAGCTCGAGCCGGCTGTGGCCGTCGGGGGTGCGGATCATCGCGATCTCGCAGTGGACGCCGTCGAGTCCGGTGCACTGGTCGGCGAAGAGGCCCTTGACCTCACCCCTGCCCTCCAGTTCCATTCCGAGTTCCACGAAGAACGCGATGGCGGCATCCATGTCCTCGACGACGATGCCGACGTTGTCCATCCGCTGAATCGCCATGCTGGTCTCTCCTTCTTCCTGGTGCAGCCGGGGCCGGCCGCCGCTGCTGTCCCTGGGACGGAGCCGGTGGCCCGTTCTCGACATCCTCCGCCGAGCAACTTACGGGGCCGGGGCATCGGTGAACGGTGGTGGAACCGTGTGCGACCCTCTGGCGAACCCGGGTCGGTCGGTGGGGTACCGGTCGGTACGCTCCGGCGAATGAGGACTCTGCTGAAGGTTGTTGCCGTGATCGCCCTGGGTCTGAGCCTCTTCGGGGGGTGTGCCTGGTCGAACCACAGCAGGGGTGTCCCGGAGTGTGACGGGAAGGCCATGGAGCCGGGGGACAGCTGCCGGACCGTCGGGCGGGGTGGCGGGTCGACCCGGACGTACGAGGAGACGAAGCGGAGCCTGGCGGATTCGGTCCCGGTGGACCGGGCCCTGGTGTTCGGCGGCGCCGCGGTCTTCGTGGTGACGGTGGTGGCGGTCCGGGCCACCCGGCGGCGGGAGGGGCGGGAGGCGGCCTGAGAGCTGAGGCACCGTCAGGCGCGGGCCACGGACTGGGGGAACGCGAACACCTGGTCGGGGTCGTACTGCCGGGTCACCGACTTCAGGCGGGCCAGGTTGCCGCCGTAGTAGGCGGTGCCCCAGTCGGGAAGGGTGGCGTCGATGTAGTTGACGTAGGCGCCGGTGGCGCCGAGTGCCCCGAGACCGTCGCGGATGGCGTCGACGGCGGCGGTGGCGGCCTGTTGTCCGGCCGGGGTGGCGCCGGCGTAGATCTGGGCCGAGGCGAGCGCGGAGCGGTGCGGGAAGGCGGTCGCGTCGGGGGCGAGCCGGGAGACCGCGCCGCCGAGGGAGTCGAGCAGGAGGTCGATCCCGGGGTGACCGGTCATCAGCCGGGTCACCTGCTGGGCGTCCAGCGGGGCGGTGAGGATGCGGGAGGCGGCGACGAAGCCCTCGCGGGGCAGCCGGCCGCCTTCGGAGACGGGGTGGCACTGGGCGATGGTGTCGTTGGCGCAGCCGGCCATGTACTTCATGGCGTCGAGGTAGCTCTTGCTCTGGGCGGTGCGGGAGGTGGGCTGCGTCCCGGCGGCGGTGACCAGCCGGTCGAGCAGCGGGTCCAGGTCGCCGGGGCGGCCGACGTAGCAGCCGCCGACCCGGGCGGTGGGCCGGTCGGCGCCTGAGACCACGCAGTTGGTCCAGAGTTCCGACGGGGCGTCGGCGATCCACTCCTGCCAGGCGCCGACCACCGAGGTGGCCGCCTCGGCGGGGAAGCGCAGGGCGAAGACGGTCAGGTCGGGCGCGGGTTCGGTGCTGAAGGTGAACTCGGTGACGACGCCGAAGTTGCCGCCGCCCCCGCCGCGCAGGGCCCAGTAGAGGTCCGGCTCGCAGGACGGGGAGGCGGTGAGCAGCCGGGAGTCGGCGGTGACCACCCGGGCCGAGACCAGCCGGTCGCAGGTGAGCCCGTACCGGCGGCTGAGCACGCCGATCCCGCCGCCGAGGGCGAGGCCGCTGATGCCGACCGTCGGGCAGGAGCCTGCGGGCAGCAGCCGTCCGGCGGCGGCCAGGGCGGCGTAGACCTCGATCAGCCGGGCGCCGGCGCCGACCCGTACCGTGCCGTCGGGCTGGACCTGGACCCGGGCCATCGGGCGGAGGTCCATCACGAGCCCGTCGTTGGGCACGCTGTAGCCGAGGTAGCTGTGGCCGCCGCTGCGGGCGGCGATCGGTACGCCGTGACCCCGGGCGGCGTCCAGGCAGCTGCGTACGTCGTCCGGGGAGGTGCAACGGGCGACCGCCGCCGGGAGTTGGACGTCGTTGAGTTCGTTGTAGCCGAGCCGGGCCACGGCGTAGCCCTGGTCCTGCGGCAGCAGCAGTCGGCCGTCGAGCCGGGCCTTCAGGGCCGACCAGTCCGGTGGGGCGGTCGTGTCGCGGGGTGCCCGGGGTCGGTCCGGTCCGGTCGCGTAGGCCCGGCCGGTGCCCGTCAGGGCCATCGTGCCGCCGATGCCCAGGGCGGTCAGGAACCCTCGTCGGTCCATCGTCCTGCACTCCTTCCGGTCCGGGAATGCGGTCAATTCGCCAGGTCACGGTAACCGTCGGGCCATCGGCGGCCACGGTGACGCGCCGTCAACTGCGGAACGGCTGCGCCCGATTCACCGCATGGCCCCGCAGCGCAGCGGTGCACCGGCGGACCGGGGTCAGGCCGCTCCGACGGTGGCCGCCGGTCGGGTGCGGGCCGGTGTCCGGAGGGCGGGCAGCGAGAGGGCCACCGCCAGTGGCACGGCCACGGCGATCAGCCCGAAGGCGGCGGACGAGCCCTGGGCGGCCGCCACGTAGCCGCCGAGGGTGAGGCCGACGGCATGGCCGGCGGTGTTCGCCACCGAGCCCCAGCCCTGGAGTTGCATCCAGGCCCCCGGCGGGCTGATCAGGTCGAGGATCTGGAAGCCGAGCGCGGCCAGCGGGGCCACGCAGAGCCCGGCGAGGGCGAAGGCCAGGCCGACCGGCGCGGGGCCCGACACCACGGCGACGGAGGCCAGACCGCCGCCCAGGCCGAGCGCGAGCAGCACGAAGCGGACGGAGACCCCGCCCCGCCAGCGGAGCGCGCCGTGGACCAGGCCGCCGATCACGCTGCCGACGCCCATGATCGTCAGGTAGGTCCCCACTGAGGCGAGGGTGGCGCCCTCCTCGGTGGCCCGCTGGGTGAGGGCGACCTCGATCAGGCCGAACGGCGCGGCGAGCAGGGCCATGCCCAGGACGAAGCTGCCGGCCGTGAACCGGCCGGGGGCCGCCGGTGCCGGCCGGTCGGTGGACTCCGGGCCGGGCCCGGCGGGTGCGTCGTCGGCCGTACCGGTGAGGGCGGGCAGACCGGCCGCCCGGAGGAACCGGACGGTGCCGACGGCGGTCAGCAGCGCGGCGGCCACCAGCACGGGCCGGACGCCCACGGCGGTGACGGCCCAGGCGGCCAGCGCGGGCCCGCCCAGGTAGACGACCTCCAGCAGGACGGAGTCCAGCGCGAACGCGGTGCCGAGCTCCTCCGGCGGCAGGGACCGTTTGGTCACCAGCCGCGTGCAGGAGGACAGTGCGGGCACCGACGCCCCCTGGAGGAAGGCCAGGGCGACCACCACCCAGTCCCGGCGGTCACCGGTGACCGCCAGGGCGAGTGCGGCCAGGGCGAGGACCTGGCCGGCCGCGAAGGCGGCCACCACCCGGGGCAGCGGGAACGCGTCGAGCAGTCGCCCCTGGACCGGCGCGCCCGCCGCCATCCCGACCACGGCGGCGGAGCTGACCCAGCCGGCGAACTCGAGCGAGCCGGTGCTGATCCTGGTGCCGAGGAACAGCGAGAGGGTCACGGCGCCGAGCGGGATCCGGGCGACGAACGACCAGAGCAGGATCCGGCGCAGCCGGCCGTACCGGGCCAGCAGCCGGAGTTGGGCCGGCGCGCTCATCGGGGGCCCGCCGTGACGGTGCGGCCGGTGGCAGGGGGAAGGGGAAGGGCGGCAGGAATGGTGGGACTCCTCGTGGTGGTCGGCTCGGAGTGGTCAGCGGCTCAGAACGGGTTGAGCACGCGGGCGCGGGCCGAGGGCAGGGCCGTGTCCGGGTGCGACAGTTCGCGCAGCACGGTGGCCTTGCGCAGCCAGCGGTCGGTGCCGTCGTACCGGGCCCGGAACGGCCGTCGGCCGTGCACCGCCCGGTGGTTGTTGATCAGGAGCACGTCGCCGACCGGGACTTCGACGGGCACCAGGCGGTCGGCGAGCTGGGCGCAGAGTCCGTCGAAGGCGCGCCGGGCCGCCGGATCGGCCTCGGGTGCCCGGGTGAACGCCGGATCCACCCGGAGGGCGGGGGAGTCGCGGCGGCCGTGCAGGACGGCGCTGAGCCGGGGTTGCGGCCGGTCGGCGGCGGGAAGGCCGCGCAGGTGCTCGGGGTCCGGGCTGATCAGGAAGCGCGGCTCGAACAGGACGTCCAGGTCGAGCGCGGCGAGGTCGAGCGATCCGGTGGTCGCCAGGGTGGTCGGCACCCGGTCGACGTTGCGCAGGGTCAGCAGTGCCAGCAGGTCGCAGCGCCGGTCGTGGAAGGCGTCCTCGACGTGGAACGCCAGCTCGGTCGCGCTGCCGTGGCCGGTCTGCTCCTCCTCCTCGCCCTTGATCGGGAGCACGTCGCCGAGCAGCCGGGAGCCCTGCAGCGTGCTCCAGCAGACCGGCTCGCCGAGCTGGGAGGCCAGCAGGGTCAGCCAGAAGTCCTGGTACCGGGTCGCGCCGGGGACGCGGTCCTGCCAGTGGCCGGGAGTGGGGGGCACGCCGTCGCCGACCGGTCCGCCCCGGACCACCAGCGCGGCAGTGTCGTCCAACTCCCGCATCTGGAAGAGACGCTCGTGCAGGGCCAACGGGAGGGCGGCGCCGAGACCGGGGGCGTCGCGGAGGAAGGCCGGGGCGTCGGCGCGGTCGTAGCGGCGCACCAGGCTGTCGAGCAGTGACCGCAGGCCGGGCCGGTCGGCCGGGTCGACGGTCGTCTCCGCGATGTCGGCGGGCAGGGTCGGAGCCATCGTTCACACCTCCGGGTGCAGGGCCGCCGCCAGCTGCGACAGCAGGGTGGTCCAGGGCAGGTCGGGGAAGCGCTCGGCGACGATCTCCTGATTGCGGGTCAGGGCGTCGAGGGCGTCCCGGTCGCCGTCGCGGGTGCGGGCGATCCAGTCGGCGAAGGCGGCGCCGGCCTCCGGGTAGGCGCCGGGCAGGACCCGGACCTGGCGGAACCCCGGGCCGTAGACCTCGTCGAGGACGCCGTAACCGGTGCTCGCGCAGGGCACCCGCACCAGCGCCGCGAGCGCGGGGCCGAGGCCGACGCTCTCGACGTCGGGGCGGTTCGGGGTGAAGAAGACACCACCGTGCGAGGCCGCGCAGAGGGCCAGCAGGTCGGCCTCGTCCAGGTGCCACCGGCCGTGCCGGTCCCGGTGGCTGGCGAGCGGCACGCCGTCGAGGAACCGGACGTCCGCCGCGACGTCGAACTCGTCGACCGCCGCCAGGACTTCGGCGGCGTACTCCGGGTCCTCGCCGAGCGAGCCGAAGACCAGCAGCACCGGATCGGGCTCGCCCCGCCGCCGGGTCTCGGCCCGGACGGCGGCGAGCAGTTCGACGGACAGCTCGACGCCCTTGACCCGGAAGACCCGGACCGGGCAGAGCACGACCGGACGCTCCGGGCCGATCCCGAACCTGGCCAGGAACTCGCGGTGACGGTCCGTCGGTCCGGGCCGGACCACGGGCAGCACGTTCGGCACGGTGGTCGGCCGCAGCGCGGTCGGGTAGCCGTCGGCCTCGGTGGCGAGCCCCGGCGAGACCACCGCCCAGCGGTGGGACGGGTGGCCGCCCGGCAGTGGCGTGAAGGCGTTCGGCCGCACCGGGTAGACCCGGGTGGTGCCCTCGTGGACGGCGTAGCTGCCGAACAGGTCGTGGTCCCAGAACAGGATGCCGCCGGGCCGGCCGTCCGCCCAGTACCGGGCCGCCGCGCGGTGCAGGGCGAGGGTGACCGGCACGGCGTCGGTCAGGGTCATGTTGACGGCGACCGCCCAGTCGACCCGGTGGTCCGTCAGCAGCCGGGCGAAGTGCTCCTCGTACGGGCCGGCCAGCAGCTCGATCCGGGCGTCGAGCTCCCGGCTCTCGTCGGGGGAGAGGGTCTCGCCGATCGCCACCCGGTCGCGGATCCAGGTCAGTTCCTTCGCCAGCCGGGCGCTGTCGGCGACCGGGCGCGCGGTCGTGACGTCCAGCCAGTCGGGGTGGCCGGTCGGGTCGCTGCCGTCGGGGTAGAAGGCGGGCTTGTCCGGCCGCCAGGAGAAGCCGAGATCGGCGGGGACGGGCAGGGTGAGCTCGTGCTGCTGCCGAGCCAGGGCGACGACGTTGCGGAACACGGTGAGCAGGCCGCTCACCGGCAGCCCGTCGCCGGATATCAGGGCGAGCCTCATGGGCGGACCTCTCGTGCCCCGGCGGCCGGGGCGGTGGGTTCGGACGGGCCGAGCGGGAGCAGCGCCGCGAGGCGGCGGGCCAGTGCCAGCACGGTCAGGGACGGGTTGGCGGCGCCGCTGCGGGGGAACGAGGCCGGGCCGGCCACGTACAGCCCCCGGGTGCCGCGCAGCGCGTGGCCGTCGTCGAGCCACCGGCCCAGCGGCAGCGTGCCCGCCTCGTGGTACTCGGTGCCCAGCGGCCGGGTCCAGGTGACCGGCACCGCGTCGGCGGATGCCTCGTCCACCCCGGGCAGGACGTCCTCCAGGATGCGTTCGGCGCTCTCGAAGTCCGGGAACCCCAGCGGCGTCGCGGTCCGGCCGGTGGCCAGGCAGAACTGCTCCCAGAACTCCCGGAGCGCGGTGCGCTGCGCCGCGACCACCTCGGTGTCCTGGGGGCCGAGGCCGCAGCTCACGGCGGTGGTCCACGGGGCCTGCGGATCGGCGTCGGGGGTGAACCGCAACACGCCGTCGGCGCAGGGCAGTTGTTCGCCCATCAGCCAGGTGTCGAGGACCACGGCCCCGGTGCGGTTGCGGTAGAGGCGGACGAACAGATTGGAGCGGGCGGCCGGCGGCCCGGGGGCGTACAGGAAGGCGCCCGCGTCGGCGGCCGCGGCGATCCCGGCCGGGATCCCGTCCGGCGGCAGTGCCACCACGAAGCCCTGCGCCAGGTGGTCGACCAGGCCGTCGAAGGGCTCCCGCCGCCCGAGGCTCTGGGCGACGATCCGGGTGGACTCGACGGTGCCGGCCGCGAGCACGACGGTGCGGCAGCTCACCGTCCGGACGGCGCCGGCCGGCCCGGAGCGGACGGTCACCCCGGTGACCTGACCCTCGGTCAGCCGGACGGACAGCACCCGGGTGTCGGCGGCGAACCGGGTCCGCCGGGAGTCCAGGCCCTGCTCCCAGTGGGTCAGCGGGCTGTACGCCTCCCAGCGGTGGTCGGCGGGGCCGGGGACGGCGCGGACGGCCTGGGGTGCGCGGACCAGCCGGACCGATCCGAGGTCGAGGGTGTCCGGCCCGGCGGCCGGGGCGGGGCCGTCGGCCGCCGCCCAGTCCCGCAGGTCGTTCCCGACCCGGGTGAGCAGCGACGGCCCGTCCTGCCAGGACCGGGTGAGGTCGCGCACCACGGCGGCCGGCCACCAGGGCTCCCGCAGCGCCCAGTTCTCGACCGGCAGGGTGACGCCGTGCCAGTACAGCGAGCGTCCGCCCAACCGGCGCCGCAGGCCCGCGACCCCGAGGTAGTGCGGGGCGCAGTGCGAGCTCCACGGCCGCCAGAAGTGCGGGTCACCGTCCGGGGCGAGCCACATCCGCAGCGCGGTGTCGGCGTCGTGCGCCGCGTTGACGTGGGCCAGGTCGTCGGCCGGGCCGGCCTCCAGGACCAGGACGTCGGGGGCCCCGCGCAGGTCCAGCTCCTTGGCGATCTCCAGGCCGGCCATCCCGCCGCCGACGACCACGACGTCGGCGTGCTCGGGAGGCTCGGGGCGTCGGCCGGTCACGCCGTCACCTCGTCCAGCACCGCGAGGCCGGACGGCGGGACGGCGAGCGCGGTGAGGCCGCTGCCGAGCCTGACGGGCCCGCTCGCCACCAGGTCGCCGCAGGCGTCGAACGTCTCGTGCCGGAAGTCCCGTCCGGGGCCGGTGAGTTCGATCGCCACCCGGTCGGCGGTGCCGCCGTTCACCACCGTGGTTCGGGCGGCGCGGGGCAGGCCGACCACCCGGTCCTCGTGCACGATGACCACGCACTCCTCGTCCCGGACGGCGGTGATCAGCTGGTAGAGGCCGTCCGGGCGCCCCGGCTCCAGGGTGCCGCCGGTCAGGGTGGGCTGCAGGCGCCGCCACTGGCCGAGCCAGAAGGTGAGCATCCGCCGGTGCTCGGCCGACAGGTCCGCCAGCCGGGCCGAGAGCTGCGGGACGGCGTGCAGGACGGCGATGAGCTGCCGGGCCGCGATCTGCGGGGTGCTCAGCGGATCCCACATCAGCATGTCGGAGTGGACGGCGCCGCCGACGCCGAGCAGCGAGATGTCGATGGTCCGCACCCGGTTGTCGACGGCGTCCGCCGGGCAGTCGTCGGCCCGGAAGAGGTTGCCGTACGGCGCCATCGCGGGGCCGGCGTACGGCTGGCGCAGCTCGATCAGGACGCCCGGGCGGACCGCCTCCAGCGCGGTGCGCAGCTGGTCGAGCAGCAGGCCCATGGCGGCCCCCACGTCGGCGGTGTCGGCGCCGGGCGTGGGCGGCGTCCCGGCGTAGACCATGACGTCGTTCAGGAAGTCGAACTTCAGCCCGTCGAGCCCGTAGTCGGTCACCAGCCGGACGCCGGTGCGCACGACGTGGTCGCGGACCGCGGGCAGCCGCGGGTCCAGGACGTGTGCGCCGGGGGCCGGGGCGGCCAGCGGTGCGGAGCCGGCCAGCGTGCCGAAGGCCGCCGACCGGGGGCCGAGGAGCAGCGGGGCGACCCAGAGCAGGTACTTGAGGCCGAGGGCCTGGACGGCGGCGACGTGCGCGCGGAGGTCGGGGAACTTGGCGGTGTCGGGGAGCCAGTCCCCGACACCGGCGTAGCCGCGGCCCGAACCGTGCTCCTGCCACCCGTCGTCGAGCAGCAGCACCCCGCACCCCAGCTCGGCGGCGAGCGCCGCCTCGGCCGCCACCGGTGCGGCGGCGACGTGCTGGCTGAAGGCGTACCAGGTCGAGTAGGCCGGCCCGTCGCCGCCGGGCGGCAGCGGGGGCAGGGTGACGTCCCGCCGGATGCGCTCGCGCAGCCGGCGCATCGCGGTGGCCACGGTGGGTGCGGTGCGGGCCAGCAGCAGCCGGTACGGGCGCGCCCCCGGGTCGACGTGCAGGTGGACGACGTAGGTCTTGTGCTCCTCGGAGACGCCGAACAGCATCCGGCCGCCCGGGAGGTGATCCAGCGTCACGAAGGTCAGCCGGGTCTGCCCGGCGGCGCCGTAGAGGCAGCCGGCGATGGTCCCGTCCACCAGCGAGGCGCTGGCCCGCCCACCCCAGTCGGCGACGATCGTGCGCTCCCAGTGACACTCGGGGTGCCAGAAGCCGGCCGCGTCCCCGAGCGGTACCGAGAGCCGGACCTCCAGCTCGCCGTCGCCCCGGAGGGTGAGCAGGGAGACCTCGTCGGACTCGTGCGTCAGCTCCCAGCTCGCGCCGTCCCCCAGCACCGCGATGCCGATCTCGTCCAGCAGGGGTCGAACTTCGGCGGGTGCGAGCTCCGCCGTCGTCACGCTGAGCATCCTGGCTCCTCCTCGGCACGGGTGCGGGCCCGTCGGATCGGGCCGCGCCGCGTCAGGCTACCCACGTCACCAGATGACTTGCCATCAGATTAGGAAAAGTTTCATTGCTGATTTGCTTGCAGTGATGGAAGTCTGACGCAGTATTTGCAGATAAGCCCTGCAAGGGTGCATGGAGCCAGAGGGGGAGCCAATGGGAACCGCACGGGCCGCCGGACGCGTCCGGCTGGGCAGCCGGACCGACGTGGAAGTGACCGAACTCGGCCTGGGGCTCGCCCCGATCGGCGGCCTGTACCGAGCGGTCGGCGACCGGTCGGCCATCGCCACCGTGGACCGGGCCTGGGAGCACGGCATCCGGTTCTTCGACACCGCGCCGCTCTACGGCTACGGGCTCTCCGAGCAGCGGGCCGGGCACGCCCTCGCCGGACGGCCGCGGGCCGGGTTCACCCTCTCGACCAAGGTCGGCCTGCTGCTGGAGCCCGGCGGCCCGGACACCCAGGAGGGCTGGCCGGAGGGTGAACTCACCGGCGTCGCACCACGGTTCGACTTCTCCTACCGGGGCACCCACCGGGCCCTGGAGCAGAGCCTGGCCCGGCTCGGCACCGACCACGTCGAGATCCTGCACATCCACGACGCCGACCGGCACTACCAGCAGGCGATGGCCGGCAGCTACCGGGCGCTGGCCGAACTCCGCGCGGCCGGCGTGGTGCGGGCGATCAGCGTCGGGCTCACCCAGGCCCCGCTGCTCGCCCGCTTCGCCGAGGCGGCCACCGACCCGCCGTTCGACTGCGTGCTGGTCGGCGGCCGGTACACGCTGCTCGACCAGTCGGCGCTCGACGAGCTGCTCCCGCTCTGCGCGGACCGGCGGATCACGGTGATCGCCGGCGGGGTGTACAACTCCGGGGTGCTCGCCGCCCCGGTGGCCGGCGCGCACTTCCACTACGAGCCGGCCACCGACGCGGTGCTGGCCAGGGCGCGGGCCGTCGAGGCGGTCTGCGGCCGGTACGGCGTGCCGCTGCGAGCCGCCGCCCTGCAGTTCCCGCTCGGACACCCCGCCGTGCGGTCCGTCCTGGTCGGGGCGCGCTCGCCCGAGCAGGTCGACGACAGCGTCGCGATGTTCGAGCTGCCCGTCCCCGGAGCCCTGTGGGCCGACCTCAAGGGCGCGGGCCTGCTGCCGGAGCACGCCCCGACGCCGCAGCACTGAGGGCCACCGCCGGAGGTCCGGAGGTGGCCCTGCCGGGTGCCTGACGCCCGGTCAGCAGCGGCCGGCCGGGTTGTCGCGGACCACCAGGTCGGTGCGGCCCAGGGTGCCGTCCAGCCAGAGCACCCGGTGCCCCGGTCGGCGGCGTGCTCGTACTGGCCGCCCCGGTTGCAGGAGACCCGGGCGGGGGTGCCACCGGTGATCGGCAGCTGCCAGAGCTTGGGGAGGACCGCGTTGGTCCAGCCGCCGGCCGGCTCGCCGCTCCCGGTCCGGAAGCTGCCGGCCTGGTCGGAGGCGGTCGGGCCGACCAGCCTCGGGGCGTACGCGGAGTCGGCGGGGAGCAGGCCGGTCACGCCCGAGGCGTCCTGGGCGCCGGAGCGGATGGCGCCGCGCGGGTTCGGTCCGGCCGTGCGCTCCACCAGAGCAGGCGTCCGCCCGCGAGCAGGGTGGCGCCGACCGTGCCGGTCGACTCGTACCGGGCGGTGGGTTGACCGGTGGTCAGCGAGTGGACGGCTGCCGCCGAGCGCTGCCGGTCAGCGGCGGTCCACGGCTCGCTCCGGCCCAGCACGCCGTCCTTGAGGGTGAGGTTGCGGGCCTGGAGGCCGCCGACCGGCCCGGCTCATCGGTCGGCGGCCTCCAGTGCCGTGCGCTGGGCGAACCACCGCACGGTGGTCACCCCGTCCCGGCCCCGCAGGGCGTCCGGCCGGACCGGCAGACCGAGGGTGCCCCGGAGGAACTGGCCGACCAGGTCGGCACCGGCCGCCAGCGAGATCGGCAGCCCGCCGGAGAAGCGCGGGTTGACCTCCACCACCCGGGCCGGTCCTTCCTCGTCGAGGAAGCCCTGGACGTTGCACACGCCGGTCAGGCCCAGCGCGACCGCCAACTCCGCCACCAGGACGTCGATCCGGGCGTCGGTGAAGGTGGTGCCCCGGGTGGAGATGCCCGCCCGGGTCTGCGACCGCCAGCGCGGGACGGTGCCCAGCACCGTCCCGTCCCGGTCGATCAGGCAGTCGGCGGTG
Organism: Kitasatospora sp. NPDC101801; assembly: GCF_044766665.1. Classification (NCBI taxonomy): domain Bacteria; kingdom Bacillati; phylum Actinomycetota; class Actinomycetes; order Kitasatosporales; family Streptomycetaceae; genus Kitasatospora; species Kitasatospora sp. NPDC101801. The sequence goes on along the minus strand of NZ_JBIWML010000005.1, from coordinate 29,283 downwards.
AACTCACGGCCCGTCAGCCGGGTCTGCACCAGCGGCTCCGGGACCCGCCGCAGCAGGGTCGGGAAGTCGGCCGGGTCGTCCACCGGGTACACGTCCCGGGAACCCCGGCCGAACCGCGGCTTGACGATCCACGGGCCCGGCAGCTCGCCGGGCGCCCCCAGCGCGCTGCGCGGGCCCGCCACGCCCGCCGCCTCGATCCGCTCCGCGAAGGCCCACTTGTCCAGGCAGTCCGACACCGCCCGCCCGGCGGGGAACCAGGCCGCCACCCCCTGGGCGGCGAACTCGGCCTCCAGGCCCGCCACTCGGAGCAACTCCTCGCCCACCGTCACGACCACCGCCGCGCACCGCTGCGCCACCGCCGCCGCCAGCAGGCGGCGCGGGTAGTCGGGCGCGTCGGCGAACGGCAGCAGCACCGCCGGGTGCCCCAGGTGCAGCCCGGCGGCGTACGGGTCGCAGTCGGCGGCCACCGGGACGGCACCCAGCGCGGCCAGCTCCTCGACCACGGCGACGCCCGCCGGGCCGCCGCAGCCGGTCACCAGGACCCGGCGGCCGGCCAGGTCGGGGGCAGTGGGGCGGTCGGTCGGGTTCACGGTCGGGGTCCTTCGGTCAGCGGGGGTTCGGCGGAGCGGGCGCGCCGTCGGCGGGGCAGCCGGACGGCGATCAGCAGCAGGACGGCGGCGAGCAGCAGCGCGTACGAGAAGACGGTGCCGCCCCAGTCGTGGAAGGTGACCATGGCGGGGATGCCCGCCCCCTGGCCGACCCAGAGCACCGCGGCCAGCCGGACCAGGTTGCCCAGGGCCAGCACCGACACCGCGAGCACCGCCCCGCCGACCCGCTGGCGCCGGCTGCCGCCGAGGATCAGCAGCGAGACCCCGGCCGCCGCCGCACCCACGGTGAGGGCGGAGCAGGAGGGGGTGACCCGGATGTAGAACGGCTGGTAGCCGTGGAAGCCCCGGACCAGGTTGGTGCCGGGCACCGAGCGGGTCAGCTCCAGGCCGGTCCAGCGGGCCAGCCTGGCGGTCGCGGCCGCCTCCAGACCGGTCACCGGACCGGCCGCGTACCAGCCGAGCAGGACGGTCAGCCCGACCACCGCGAGCACCCGCACCAACGGGTGGCCGAGCCGGACCCGGCGGGCGCTCACGTGGCCGCTCCCCGGGCGTTGGGCGCCTGGGCGGTGCGCTCGGTCTTCACCCAGGAGTAGCGCGAGCCGGCCCAACCGTCCAGCAGCGCACGGGTGCAGAGCAGCATCGAGACCACGAACAGGAACGGGAACAGCAGCAGCGGCAGCACCTCACGGCGGCCGGCGCCGGCCCGGATCAGGCCGCCGCCGATCTCCAGCACGGGCCCGGCCGCCATCAGCGGGGCGACCGGCCAGAGCAGGCCGACCGTGGACAGCCCGGGCAGGCTCAGTTCGAGACCCGCCAGCAGCACGGCGGCCACGCAGAGCACCGGCACGTGGAACACGTACAGGAACAGCAGGGCCTCGGCCTTCTCCGGCCACCCCAGGTGCGGGCTGCGCAGCAGCTGCCCCCGGTAGTCCCGGCAGACCTGCTGGTGGCCGCGCGCCCAGCGGTAGCGCTGGCGGTAGTAGGCGCCGAGCCCGGTGACGGCCAGTTCGGTGTCGACCGCCCGCTCGGCGTAGCCGATCCGACGGCCGCTCAGCCAGACCCGGAGCGAGAGGTCGGTGTCCTCGGTGACCGAGGCGACGTTCCAGCCGCCGAGTTCGCGGAGCACCTCGGTGCGCACCGCGCAGTTGGCGCCGCCGTACGCGGGCAGGCCGAACACCCGGGCCCGGCCCGCCATGTTGACCAGGTAGCCGCAGAGGTAGTCCACCGCGACCAGGCGGGCGATCACGCCGTCGTCCGGGTTGCGGACCACGCAGCGGCCCTGCGCGGCGGCCACCTTCGGGTCGGCGAACGGGCGGAGCAGCTCGCGCAGGCAGTCGGGGGCGGGCTGGTGGTCGGCGTCGAAGACCACCACGATCTCGCCGGTGGCCAGCTCCAACGCGTCGTTGAGCGCGGCGGACTTGCCGCCCACCGCGTCGGCGGCCCGGCGCAGCAGCTGCCAGTTCGGCCGGTTCCCCAGGGCGGCCGCCAGCAGGTCGCCGGTGCCGTCGGCGGAGCGGTCGTCGACGAAGATCACCTGGAGCCGGTCGGCCGGGTGCTCCAGCGCGGCCAGCGCGGTGGTCAGGCCGTCCACCACCTTCGCCTCGTTGTGACAGGGGATCAGCACCGTGACCCGGGGCGGGTCTACGGGCCCGGCCGGCTCGGCGGGGGCGGGGCGCAGGGCGGCGGTCAGGAAGACCAGGTGGCGCAGCAGGTAGGCGGCGAACACCGCCGTGAGCAGCAGCACGGCTGCTCCGTGCACCCAGCGCGGCGCCAGCACCAGGGTCGCGACCAGCAGGGCCGCAGCGGCCGGCCGCAGCAGGACGGTCCGCCTCACCGGCCGGCCTCCCCGCCGCAGAGCGCGATCAGCTGGTCGAGCGCCTCGGCCGTGGTCGCGGCGGCGCGCCAGAGCCCGGCCGGGTCCGGCCGGCCGGCGTACTCGCCCTGGCGGACCCGCAGGGCCCGGATGCCGAGCGCCTGCGCCCCGGCCACGTCCTTGTCCGGGCGGTCGCCGACCATCACCGCGTCCGCCGCCGAACAGCCCAGCACGGCCAGGCCGTCCAGGAAGCCGGACGGGTGCGGCTTGCGGTGGCTGCGGCCGTGCGGCTGGTCCGTGCAGACCACCGCCCGCAGCGCCGGGCCGAGCCCGGTGGCGGCCAGCTTGGCCCGCTGCTGGTCCGGGTTGCCGTCGGTCAGCAGCACCACCGGGACCAGTGCGGCCAGCCGGGGCAGCCGCTCGGCCACGCCCGGGTAGGGGGTGAGCACGGTCGGCCGGAAGGTCTTGAACGCCGCCACCAGCGCGGGGGCGGCCGACGGGTCGGCGCCCAGCTCGGCCAGCGCGCCGTCGATCAGCCCGCCCCGGTCGCTGCCCGCCTCGGCGGCGCGGTGCAGCGCGGCCCGCAGGGCGGGGCCGTCCAGCCCGAGCCGGGCCCCGGCGGCGGCCACCTCGGCCCAGGCCAGGGCGAGGAACTCGGCCTGCGGGTAGAGGGTGTCGTCCAGGTCCAGCAGGACGCCGAGCGGCGCCCGGTCCGCGCTCACACCCGGCCCTCGGACCCGGCGGTGCGGCGGGGCTGAGGGATCGCCAGGGACCGGACGCTGAGCAGCGCGCGGGTCACCGAGAACCCCTCGGCCTCCGTCACCCGGGCCTGGAAGCCCCGGAACCTGGCCTGCGCGGACAGCGCCTCCAGGTCCACCCGGCTCGCGCCGATCACCTGGGAGACGTGGTGGCGCAGCAGGGTCAGCTTGTCGGGCAGCAGCCCGGTCACGTCGCCGAACACGGTGGGCTGGAACTCCAGGGTGGAGGGCGACTCGTAGTGCAGCACGCTGGACAGCGCCCGGGCGGCCGCCACCGTGGCGTCGGCGGCGGCCCGGTGGTCCTGGTGCGAGTCGGCCGGGGCGTGGGTGAGCACCAGGTCCGGGCGGACATCGGCGAGCACCTGCCCGATCCGGTCCACCAGGGCCGGGCCGTGCACCAGTTCGCCGTCCCGGAAGCCGCCGTCGACCAGGTCGGCGCCGAGGTGGTCGGCGGCCTGGCGCTGCTCCCTGGCCCGCAGGCCCGGGTCGCCGGGGCCCAGCCGGCCGTCGGTGAGCACCAGCATGGTCACCTCGGCGCCGTCCCGGCGGGCCCGCAACAGCGTGCCGCCGCAGCCGAGTTCGATGTCGTCGGGGTGGGCTCCGACAGCCAGGACGCGGGTCACGGGGAGTCCTCCTCGACGGTGCGGCGGGTGCCGGGTTCGCGCAGGGCCAGCAGGTCGTGCCGGTGACGGTCGGTCAGCAGCCGGGCGATCCGCTCGGCGGAGCGCCCGTCACCGTACGGGCAGGGCATCGCGGCGATCCGCCGCTGTTCGCCGGGGGTGAGCAGGGTGCCGGCGGCGGCCAGGGCGCGGTCCCGGTCGAGGCCGGCCAGGACGGCCTGGCCCAGCGCGACGCCCTCGGGGCGCGGGGTGCTCTCGCGGAGCACCACGGCCGGGACGCCGAACCAGCCGGCCTCCTCCTGGAGGCCGCCGGAGTCGGTGACCACCAGGGCGGAGCCCGCGATCAGCTCCAGCATCCGGCGGTGCGGCTGGGGTTCCAGCAGGGTGAGGCCCGGGTGGGTCAGCCGGTCCGTCAGGCCGAAGGCGGCCAGCCGGTCGGCGGTGCGGGGGTGGACCGGGAAGACCACCGGTGCGTGCCGGTCGGCGAGTGCCCGGACCACGGTGACCAGGGCGGCCAGTCGCTCCGGGGTGTCCACGGTGCCCGGGCGGTGCGCGGTGACCAGGACGCCGCTGCGGTCGGCGGGCGCCGCCGGCTCGACGCCGGAGGCCCGCAGCACGTCGCAGACGGTGTTGCCGACCAGGTGCACCGCGTCCTCGGGGACGCCCTCGCGCCGCAGGTTGGCGACGGCGCCCTCGGTGGGCGCCAGGTGCACGGTGGCCAGCGCGGCCGCCACCTTGCGGTTGGACTCCTCCGGGGAGAGCGGGTTGCCCGAGCGCAGCCCGGCCTCGACGTGGGCCACCGGGACGCCGTGCCGACGGGCGGCCATCGCCACCAGCGGCACCGTCCAGGTGTCGCCCTGCACCACGGCCACGTCCGGCCGGTCGGCGGCGAAGTGCGCCAGGGCGCGGCCGAGCAGCGTGGCGACCCGCTCGGACTCGTCCCAGGCCAGCGTCCAGCGCTGGTCCGGTTCGACGCCCAGGCCGGTGAAGAAGGACCCGGCCATCCGCTGGTCGTGGTGCTGCCCGGTAGCGACCACCCGGACCTCGGCGCCGGCGGCGCGCAGGGCCAGGGCGACGGGTGCGAGTTTGACGATCTCCGGGCGGGTGCCCGCGAACAGGGTGGCCCGCAGGGCCCGTCCGGGGCGTGCCGCCCCGGACGGGCCTTCGTTCTGAGTGTCCATCAGGCGGACGGCACCTCGAGGCCGCTGCGGCGCTTCTGCCAGGCCAGGTAGCCCGCACCGGCCGCCAGCGCGGCGCCGGTCAGGACGGCCGGCATGCCGAACGCCGGGGTGTCCACCACGGAGGTGGTGCGGGCGATGGTGACCCGGTCGACCTCGGTGCCGGCCTTGGCGCCCTCAACCGAGATGGCCCGCATGGTCAGGGTGGCCCGGCCGCCCGGGGCGGCCGGCTTGACGTCCACCGCGATCAGGTTGTGGCCGCGGTAGCGGACCCGGGACCAGGCGACCGTCTCGGCGGTCTTGCCGCCCGAGCCGCTCCAGGCGTAGCCGGTGACCCCGGCGGAGTCGTGCACGTTGCCCGCGTAGCTCTCCGGGCCGTTGGCGGGCAGGCTGTAGAGGCTCGCGCCGCCACCGCCGGCCACCACGTAGGTGGTGCCGTCGGCCACCGGGTCGACGGTGTCGCCGACCGCGACCGCGCGGGTCGCGGTGCCGCCGCGGATCGGGTCGGTCCGCTCGTACATGTGGTTGTGGCCGTTGACCACCAGGTCGACGTTGTACTTGTCGAACAGCGGGGTCCAGGAGGTGCGCACCCCGCCCTCGGAGGCGTGACTGGTGGTCACCGCGTAGGCGCAGTGGTGGAAGAAGACCACGATGAAGTCGATCGCCGGGTTGGCGCGCAGGTCCTTGAGGGTCTGCTCCAGCCAGCTGGTCTGGGCGCCGCCGGAGTAGCCCCGGTTGGCCGGGATCTCGTTGCTGACGTCGTTGGCGTCCAGCGACAGCACCGCGAGGTTGCCGTAGGTGAAGGCGTACACCGACGGGCAGTTGGCCGGGCCGTTGGTGGGCAGGTCCAGGCGCTTGGCGTGGCCGCCGTAGCCGTTGGGGGAGTACCAGGGCTCCATGTCGTGGTTGCCGGTGGCCACCATCCACGGCACCGACTGGGCGACCGGCTCGATCTGGGTCAGGTAGCTGTCCCAGACCTTCGGGTTGTACGAGTCGGTCAGGGTGCCCCGGCCGCTGGAGTCGGCGTAGCAGATGTCGCCCGCGAGCAGGTGGAACACCGGCTTCTGGGCGAGGATCTGGGTGTTCTCCAGCGCCGCCTGGGTGCTGGCGCCCTGGTCGCCCATCGCGGTGAAGGTGAACGGCTCCAGCGAGCCGCCGGAGCCGGCCGGCGCGGTGGTGAAGCTGTTCACCGGGCCGCCGGCGGCCTCCAGGCCGTCGTGGCCGATCGCGTAGTAGTAGGTGGTGCCCGGCGCGAGGCCGTCCAGCGCGGCGTGGCCGTAGAACTGGTCCAGCGGCGCGGCGGTGCCGTACTCGCTGTGCAGGCTGCGCAGGTCGCCCTGGACCAGCTGGCTCAGGTCGTTCGCCGAAGTGCCGAGCCGCAGCACCGGGTTGGAGACGGCGGCCGGGACCTGCCAGGCCACCCGCATCTGCTTGGTCGGGTCGTTGCCGAAGGCCAGGTGGCGGCCGAACGGGGTGACGGCGTCGCCGGAGGCGGCGTGCGCGGAGCTGGTCAGCAGGGTCGGTCCGACCGCGACGGCGGCGGCGCCGACGGCGCTCGCCTGGAGGAAGCGGCGACGGGAGACGCTCTTCCTGACGTCCTGCCAGTAGTCGTACTGCTCGGCGATGGTCATCTCGTCGGCGCGGCGACGGGACACCCGGAACCCGGGGAGGTCCACCTGGTTGCCTTTCTCGGTGGTACGGCAATTCGGAAGGGCGCGTTCCGCCCCGGTGAGGCTCGTCGGTCACCGTGACCGGCCGGGTGTCGGAGGGTGAAGCCCCGGCATTGGCCGGATGTATGTTCGGTTAAGCCGGGCCGGCGGTGCCTCCGGGCGGGTGAACACGGACGGCCGGGAGGGCAGGGCGCGGTCGCGCGGGCGCCGGGGCGTGTAGTCGTACGTACGCGTGACTCGCGAACCCCGTCCCAGGAGGCCCCCATGCTCGGTACCGACTTCCGCACCGGATCCCCCAGTTGGATCGACCTGGGGAGTCCGGACATCCCCCGGACCGCCGCCTTCTACCGGGCGGTGTTCGGCTGGGACTTCCAGCTGCTGGGGCCCGACACGGGCGGGTACGGCTTCTTCCAGGTGGACGGGAAGACCGTCGGGGCCGTCGGCGAGCTGGACGCGGGGGCGAGCTCCCGGTGGACCGTGTACTTCCAGACGGAGGACACGGACGCGACCACGCAGGGCGTGCGGGACGGCGGCGGCACGGTCCGGGTCGAGCCGATGGACGTGATGGGCGAGGGCCGGCTCGCGCAGTACACCGACCAGCAGGGCGCCGACTTCGCGGTCTGGAAGCCGGCCAGGACGCGGGGGCTGGACCTGACCTCCGCCGACAACACCCTCTGCTGGGTGGAGCTGCACGTGGCCGACCCGGTCGCGGCCCTCGGGTTCTACCGGGGCCTGTTCGGCTGGCGCTCGAAGGAGATGTCCGTGCCCGGGATGACCTACCGGGTGGTGAGCATCGCCGACGGCGACCAGGAGGACGGTTCCTTCGGCGGTGTGGCGCCGCTGATGGAGGGTGAGACGGCGGCTCGCTGGGTGCCGTACTTCACCGTCGCGGACGTGGACGCGGTGGCGGACACCGCGCGGGCGAGCGGCGGTACGGTCGTGATGCCGGGCTCGGACGTGCCGGAGGTCGGCCGGATCGCCTGGCTGGCGGACCCGGCCGGGGCCGTCTTCGCCGTGCTCGAGCCCGACCCCCGGATGGGCTGACGGCCCGGCCGGCCGGAGACGTCAGTACCCGGACCCCGCAAGGGGATCCGGGCACGGCGTCGGCTCGGTCAGGAGGCGATCTGCTCGCCGGTCAGCGCCGGGACGAACTGGTCCAGCTCCGCGCGCCAGTAGCGGGCGATGTTCAGCCGGGTCGGCTTGGCCTCGCCCGGGAACTGGAAGCGCAGCGAGCTCCACAGGGTGCGGCGCTTGACCTCGGTGACCAGGGTGCGGGCCTGCTCCAGCGGGATGACGTGGACGAGCTCCTTCGGGCGGTTGGCCAGGCGGCCGGCCCGGTGCACGACGACCACGCGCTCGGTGAGCGTGACGAAGTAGTACTTGACGAAGAACTGGCCGAGCAGGCCGAGCTCGTTCATGATCCACGGGCTCGGCCCGGTGATGGTGTGGAAGGTGACGACGGCCCGGTCGGTGGGCTCGATCGCCGCGATCGCCTCGGCGACCTGCTCCTGCATGGTGGACTTGCGGATCGCCATCTGGCGTGTACTCCCCGTTGGATTCCGGCACCGGAGTTCGATGCGCTCGGAGCCGGGACCCTAGCGGCGATCGAACACGTGCTTCAACGGCCAAAATGGGGCATCTGTACGAAACTTGGAATTGTTCATCGGATTGATACCGACCGCGCCCCGAGGATCGGATTCCGGGTCGTCGGGCGTCACCGTTCGTCGCGACGGCGCGCGAGATGAACGGTGATGTCGGCGGCCAGTTCGACCCGGGCGGGCAGGACCCGGCCGATCCGGTCGAACACCTCCGCCCGGTCCGGCGCGGGCAGCACGAGATAGGCCGAGACGGTCGAGAGATGACCGAGGTAGTCGTGGGCACTCACCGTCAGACGCCGGGCGAGGACGGCCTGTCGGACGTCGGTGAACCACTCGGACCGTTCGAGTTCGGTGCCCGGCCACTGCATGGCCCGCTCCGGGGGCGTGCCGTCCGGGGACGGGATCTCGTCGGTCGTCAGGAACGGCGCCCGGGCGCGCCGGACGGCCTCCTCGACGGCCGGGTCGGCCAGCTGCACCGGACCGCCGAAGGAGGCGAACACCCCACCGGGCCGGAGCAGCGCGGCGATCCGCGGCCACCGGCCCGCCGGAGCCGTCCAGTGCAGTGCCGCCGCCGCGTAGACCAGCCCGTACGTCTCGTCCGTCGGCAGCTCCTCGAACGCCAGCTGCGCCGTCCGGACGTCGGCCGGCAGGTGCCTGCGCAGCTCGGCGAGCATGGCCGGGTCGGGCTCGGTGGCGGTGACCGTGAGCCCGGGGCGGGCGAAGAGGCGGGTCGCCTTGCCCGTCCCGGCGCCGATTTCGAGGGCGGTCCGGACGGGGTCTCCCGCGTACGCCGTCACCAGCCGGAAGAGCTCCTCGGGATACCCCGGCCGGAACCGCTCGTAGGATTCCGCGATCGCCCCGAAGCTCCGTGCACGATCAGACATCCGGACGACTCACCCGGCCAACGGTGCGAGGTGGGGGCGGCGGGCGGTGCGGTGGTCCCCGGAGGAACGGCCGCGGACCCGGCGGGCCAGCCAGGGGCCCAGGAAATCGGCGGTCCACCGGAGTTCGGCGCGGGCGGTGCGCAGGAAGCCGGCCGGCGGGAGGGGGGAAAGGGGATCGGCCCAGCTGTCGTCGCTGTCGGGAAGGCCGAGCGCCTCGGCGAGGGCGGCGGCGATCCGGGCGTGGCCGAGCGGGCCGGCGTGCAGCCGGTCGGTGCTCCACAGCCGGGGGTCGGTGGAGACGGCCGGGCGGGCGGTGTCGGCGACCAGGACGCCGTGGCGTGCGGCCGCGGCCCGGACCCGGTCGTTGAGTTCGTGGATCCGGCCGCTGAGCGGGCGGGCGATCGGGACCAGCCGGCTGAGGTCGGGGAAGGTGGCGGTGGCCACCGTGGCCCCGGCGGCGGTGAGGGCGGCGAACATCTGCTCCAGCTCCCCGACCACCGCCTCGGCGTCGAACTTCGGCCGGAGCAGGTCGTTCACGCCGGCCACCACGGTGGCCAGGTCGGGCCGCAACTCCAGGGCGGGGGCGAGCTGTTCGGCACGGACCTGGCCGGCCAGCCGGCCGCGGACCGCCAGGTTGGCGTACTGCAGGCCGGGGTTGGCGCGGGCCAGCTGCTCGGCCAGCCGGTCGGCGAAGCCGCGCAGGCCGACGGTGTCGTCGCCGTCGCCGAGGCCCTCGGTCTGGCTGTCGCCCAGGGCGACGTACCGCTGGTGGTCAGTTCTCGACATCGGCGTGCTCTCTCGCTCTCAGGACGGCGGCGATCCGGCGGCACCAGTCCCGGGTCTCGCGCTCGTGGGTGATGCCGCGCAGGCAGGTGAGGTACGGACCGATCCGCTCGCCGTGGAGCAGGAACTCGTCCTCGTCCAGGTCACCGCGGAGCTTCTTGAGCAGCTCGCCGAGCAGTTCGACCTTGGCGGCGGCCGCGGCGGCCCGCTCGTCGAGCTGCCCGATCACCTCGGCGGTGCCGATCCGGTCCGCGTACTGGGCTTTCACCAACAGGTCGTCGCGGATGAAGGAGGGCTTGGCCGGGGTGGCCGCGAAGGTCTCCAGCTCGGCCCGCCCGGTGCCGGTGACCTGGTAGACCCGCTTGTTGGGCCGGCCCTCCTGGACCACCTCGCGGCCGGTGATCAGCCCGGCCTGCTCCAGCTTGGCGAGCTCGGTGTAGAGCTGCTGGGGGAGCGCGTGCCAGAAGTTGGCGACGCCGATGTCGAAGGCCTTGGCCAGCTGGTAACCGCTGAACTCGCCGTCCAGCAGCGCCGCCAGGACGGCATGTCGCAGGGCCATCCGATTCCCCTTCCCTTTTCCGGTCCGTGGCTGCATCATACTCAAGAAATTGACTAGTCACCTTCTTGAGTACCTGGGAGAGCCATGGAGACCGCCGAACGCTTCCGCGCCGCAGTGGAGAAGCGTGAACTCGCCGCCCTGGAGGAGCTGTTCACCGAGGACATCCGGTTCTACAGCCCGGTGAAGTTCACCCCGTTCGAGGGGCGGCCGATGGTGCTCGGGCTGTTCGGGGTGCTGCTCCGGATCTTCGAGGACTTCCGCTACCTCGGCAGCCTGACGGGCACCGTGGAGACCACCGGGGACGGTGCCGAGGCCCCGTCGGTGGTGCTGCCGTTCCGGGTCACGGTGAACGGCCGGGAGATCCACGGCATCGACCTGCTCCAGTTCGACGAGGCGGGCCTGATCGAGGAGTTCACCGTGATGGTGCGCCCGCAGTCGGCGGTGCACGCCCTCGGCGAGGCGGTGCTGGCCGGGCTGGTCGCCGACGGGCTGGTGCCGGGCGCCTGAGCGGCCGTCAGGCGGGCCCGGCCCCGCTTCCCGTCGGCGGCCGGCGGTAGGCTGCGTGCGGTCGGTCGAGGAGGTCGGGGTGTTCCGCCGTTGGTGGTTTCTGCGTCTGCTGCGGCCCGAGGAGCAGGAAGCGCGTCGGCCGGGCCGGCGGGAGTCCAAGCAGGCCCGGGAGCTGGTGCTGCGGGAGTGGGAGGTGCTCCGCGACCGGCTCGCGGAGATCGCCGCCGAGCGGGTGACGGCGGCCGGTGACGTCCTCCGGGCGGCCGAGCTGCAGCTCCCGCCGGAGGAGACCGGGGCCCGCCGGGACTACCTGTGGGCGCTGGAGGCGTACGACGCGGCGGGGCGCCTGCTCGACGAGGCCGCCGACCTGCCGGACCTCACCGCCGCCGTGGTGCTGGCCGAGCAGGCGGTCGAACGGCTGGCGGCCGCACACGTCGCGCACGCGGGCGGGCGGCCCCGGCCGTTCGCGGTGCGGTGCTTCTACAACCCGCTGCACGGCGCCGCGGTCCGCCCGGCCGCCGGTTCGGCCGGCCCCGGCCGCAAGGCCCGGCGCCGACCCACCGTCAGCGTCCGGGAGGCCGCCGCCGAGCGGCGGCCGGCCTGTCCGGCCTGCCGGAACGCGATCCTGGCGGGCCAGAGCCTGGACGTGCTGCCCGCACTGCTGCCGCGCGGGGCGCGCGGTCGGCGCGGCGGGCCGGTGCTGGTGCCGTACTACACCGTCCCGCAGCAGTACTCGCCGTGGTCGGCCACCGCCTGCGGCGCGTACGACGACCGGACGCCCGCGCTGGTGCTCCGGGGCGGGCACCGCCGTCCGCAGTCCTGACCGGGCCCGGCCCGGTGGCGGGTACCGGAGCGGGGCCCCGGGAGCGACGAACGCTCCCGGGGCCCCGCCCGCTCGATCACCCGTCAGCGGGTGTCAACGGCCCTGGAGGGACTTGACGTTGTCGCCGAAGGACCAGCCCTTCGAGCCGTCCCAGTTGATCGACCAGGTCATCAGCCCCTTGAGCCCGCCGCCGAAGGCGTTCCAGGACTGGCTGACCAGGCTCGGCGCCAAGTAGCCGCCGCCCGCGCCGGACTGGGCCGGCAGGCCGGGGACCTGCTTGTCGTAGGGCACCTTGATGGTGGTGCCCTGGACGACCAGGCCGTTGTTCAGGCAGGTGGTCTGCGCGGTGAAGCCCTGGACGGTGCCGGCCTGGTAGGAGTCGCCGGAGCAGCCGTACATGCTGCCGTTGTAGTACTGCATGTTCAGCCACCACAGGCGGCCGTTGTCGACGTACTTCTTGATGATCGGGAGGTAGGAGCCCCAGATCGACCCGTAGGTGACGCTGCCGCCGGTGACGTAGGCGGTCTCGGGGGCCATCGTCAGACCGAAGCCGGGCGGCATCTGGGCGAGCACGCCGTCGATGATGCGGATCAGGTTGGACTGGGAGGCGGACAGCGTGGTGATGCTGCCGCTGCCGGACAGGCCGGTCTCGATGTCGATGTCGATCCCGTCGAAGTTGTACTTCTTCAGGATCGGGACGACGGTCGCCACGAACTTGTCCGCGACGGTGCTGGAGCTGAGGTCGATGCCCGCGGCGGCGCCGCCGATCGACATCAGCAGGGTCGCCCCGGCCGCCTTGGCCTGGCACATCTCGGCGGGGGTGGAGACCTTGACGCCGGCGTCCATGCCGTCCTGCCAGAGCACGGTGCCGTCGGAGAGGATCACCGGGAACGCGGCGTTGATGACGTTGTAGCCGTGCGCGGCGATCCGGCTGTCCGTGATCGGCACCCAGCCCATGCCGGGGTGGACGCCGTTGGAGGCGCCGTCCCAGTTCTCCCAGTAGCCCTGCAGGACCTTGCCCGCGGGCTTGGGCTTGGTCGGGCAGGTGTCACCCGGCGAGGTGGGGCTGGTGCTCGGCGACGGACTGGTCGACGGGCTGCTCGACGGGCTGGGGCTGGCCGAGGGGCTGCTGCTCGGCGACGGGCTGGCGGAAGGGCTGCCCGACGGGCTGCTGCTCGGCGAGGGGCTGCTGCCGCCGGGGCCGGTGAGCGACACGTCGTCGGCGTAGTAGGTCGGCTGGCCGTACCAGCCGTGCAGGAAGACGGTCACCGAGGTGGTGCTCGCGCCGGTGGCGAAGTTGACGCTGAGCTGGCCGTACGTCGCGCTGTTCGGCGTCCAGGTGGACGTGGTGCCGGTGAGACCGGTGCCGGTGGCGCCCAGGTAGACGTAGCTGCCCTGGACGTAAGCGCTCAGCGTGTACTGGGAGTTGGGCTGCACGCTGATGGTCTGGGTGCACTGGGCGCTGTCCTGGCCGCTCGGGGTGGCCTTGAGCGCGGAGGCGCCGCCGTGGACCGGGCTGCCGACCGCCGCGCCGGAGCCGGCGGTGCAGGTCCAGCCCGAGAGCCCGCTCTCGAAGCCGGGGTTGGCCACCAGGTTGGTGGCGGCGGCCCCGGCCGTGACCGAGCCGGCCATGACCAGGCCGGCACCGATGACGGCGGCGGCGCTCACCCCGGCGACGGAGCGGCTCAGGACGGACCGGCCGGGCGTGGCGTGGCTGGTCCGGTTCGGCTGTGCCGCGCGTGAGCTGGGGTTGAGTGCACCCGACGGGCGTGGAGTACGTGACCTCCGACGGAACATGCTGTGCTGCCTTCCCGCCGAACGCCATGGAAAGGACCAGTGCGTGGGGGCGTGACGCCCGGCTGTGGGTGAGGTGGGGACATGTGGGGATGTGCCGGACCGGATCGTAGAAGGGGCGGCGGGGCCCGTCAATAGGTCTGGACCATTGCGGCGATCTCGGGGTGCACCGTCGGGACCGGCATCGCGGGACCGGGCGGGTGGGTTGATGCCGCGTCAGTACCGCCGGGGCCCTCCTGCGGGTGCCGGTGGGGCTGTTGTTACGTGGGTGTCCGCTGGGTGTTCGTGCGTTGTCCCTCTGGTTGTGCGGCGGTGGCGTTTTGCTGTCCGGCGAGTGAGCGCGGTTCCGCGTCGCGAGTAGTCCAACGAGGGCAGGAAGCATGAGCAGGCAGACCGCGGCGGCCGGCGGAGAGACCACCGGAAGGTGGCGGGCGGGCGGACGCCGGGTGGGGTCGGTGGCGGCCGCCGCCGCGCTGTTGGCGGTGGCGGGCTGCGGCGGGCCGGCCGGTGCGGCGGGCGACGGCGAGGCGCTGGTGGTGATGACCTGGGCGCCGTCCGGGACCGGTTCGGTGGACCGGCCGGGGGTGACGGCGCTGGCCGAGGAGATCGGCCGCGAGGTCAACGCCAAGGGCGGCCGGGCGGGCCGGAAGCTGAAGGTCCTCAGCTGCAACGAGCACAACACGGCGGCCGGTGCCACCGCCTGTGCGGAGCAGGCCGTGGCCGCCCACGTGGTCGCCGTGATCGGCTCGTACAGCCAGTTCGGTGACACCTTCATGCCCGTGCTCGGCGCGGCGGGGATCCCCTACCTCGGCGGGTACGGCGTCTCCGGTTCGGACTTCAGCAGCCCGCTGTCCTACCCGGTGGCCGGTGGCACACCGGCGCTGATCGCGGGCAGCGGACGGCAGTTGGCGGCGGCCGGTTGCAAGACGGTCGCCCTGGTCCGGCCGGACACCGGCAACGGCGACACGCTCACCCGGTACCTCGCCGCGGCGGTCACCCCCGCCGGGATCAAGCTGGTCGACGTCCCGGTGCCCGAGGGCGCCGGGGCCGGCGCGATGGCGGGGCCGGTGCAGAAGGCGGTCGGCGAGGACCGGCCCGGCAGCTGCGTGTCGGTGGCGCTCGGCCCCGAGCAGACGCTGCTGCTGCTCGACGCGTACCGGAAGGCGGCGCCGAAGCGCACCCAGCTGGCCTCGGTGATCGGCAGCGTCCACCAGGGGGTCATCGACTCCACCGGGGGTGCGGCCGGCCCGCTCAACGGGGCGCTGGCCACCGGGTGGTTCCCCCCGGAGGGTTCGAAGAGCTGGGACGACCTGCGGACGGCGGCCGCCGACGCGGCGACCGCGGGCGCCGCGCCGGTCGACACCACCGACCTCGCCGTGCAGACCACCTGGGTCGCCTACCAGGTGTTCCTGCAGGCGGTCGACCGGATCGCCTCGGCGGGCCAGCCGCTGACCGCCAAGGGCCTGCGTGGCCAGCTGGACAGCGGCGACTCGATCGACACCGGTGGCGTCACACCGCCGCTGAGCTGGGGTCAGACCGACATGCTGCCCAGCGCGGAGTCGCCCCGGCTCACCAACACCTGGGTGACGTTCCAGCAGGTCAAGGGCGGTCGCCTGACGGAGCAGCAGAGCGGCTTCGTGGACGTCCGCTGGGTGCTCACCGGCGGGAAGCCGCAGTAGCCGGGACGTCGCGGGCGACGGGGGCGCCCGCGGCGCCCGAGCGAGGCGGGCGCCCACGGTGGGCAGGCGCCTGCGGCGCCGCCCGGCCATGGGGTCAGGGCATCCGGGCGGTCGCGCCGTAGCCGAGCGCCTTCGACGGTGTCTGGGCGTCCACCGCGTGGCCGGGGGTGGGGCGCCAGTCCGCCATCAGGGTCAGGCCCGGTTCGACGAGTTCCATCCCCTCGAACCAGGACGCGATCACGTCTCTGGGGCGGACGTAGAGCTGTTGGCCCACGCCGGCGAGGTAGGCATCGGTCATCCGGCCGACCTGAGCCCGGGTCTCCGGGTCGGCCAGGTCGTCGGAGAGGTGCGAGATGGCGAGGTAGCTGCCGGGCGCGCAGGCGTCCCGGTAGCGGGCCACCAAGGCGGCGGGGTCGTCCTTGTCGTCGACGAACACCAGCAGGCCGCCCATCAGGACGCCGACCGGCCGGCTGAGGTCGATCAGTTCGCGGACCCGGGGGTGCTCCCAGATCCGCTCCGGGAACCGGCCGTCCGCCTCGACCATCGCCACCAGCGGCTCGTCCGCGAGGATCTCCTCGCCGTGCAGCACGGCCGAGGGCTCGTGGTCCACGTACACCACCCGGGCCTGCGGGTTCCGGGCGTGCGCCACCTCGTGCACGTTGCCCATGGTGGGCAGTCCGGACGCGAGGTCGACGAACTGGTCCACGCCCTGGGTGAGCAGGAACCGCACCGTGCGGCGCAGCCAGTCCCGGTTCGCGCGCGCGAGCAGGTCGACGCTGGGCAGCATTGACCTGATCCGCTCGGCCTTCTGCCGGTCCACCTCGAAGTTGTAGAGCCCGCCCAGGTAGTAGTCGTAGATCCGGGCGATGTTGGCGGACTCGACGTCGGCCACCGGGCGCTCGGTGCTTGTGGTCATGGGGACCCCTCGCCTCGAGATGGCGGCACGTCACGACGGCGTGCCGTCCACCGCCGGTGAGTATAGTGACGCCCCATCAGTTCCGGTGCTGGACAGCATGGTTGGGCGAGAAGCGGCGGGTGGCCGCCGACGCTCGCTCGCGTCGGCGGCCACCGGCCGGTGCCAGTGGCAGGAGTGCCAGGGGGTGGGCCGGTTGACGATCGTCTGACCGCAGACAGGGCCCCGCTCCCGTCGCCGATGTGCCGCCGGTCGCGGCCTGAGACGGGTGGTCCGGGCAGGTCCGGGTCTGGAGCGGCAGCACCCTGCGGAGTCCGGAGAGCGGTGAGTGCCTGGACCCGGCCGCGTACACCGGCGCCACCAGCGCCGGTCCGCCGGGCACCTGACCTCGTCGGGCGGTGGGGGCGGGGCGGTGGGGTCGGTGGTGGACGACCGGCCGGTTCACCGGAGCCCCTTCTGTCGCGTTGTCGCCTCGGATAACGTCACGTATCCGGGGCGACGAGCCCGACCTGACGCCCCGTCGGTCCGGCCGCCCGAGACCGAGGGGGACCACTGTGCCGAAGAAGAGCGCCGCATCCGCGGAGCGGTTCGCCGGTGACCTGAGCAAGGCCGACGTCGCCGAACTGCTCGGCTGGGTGCGCGGCCAGCTGGACCAGGCGGACCCCACCGCCCGGGCGCTGGAGGTGTTCCTCGGCGAGAGCGCGGCCGTCCTCAACCTGAGCATCGAGCTGCGGGACGCCACCCGGCCGCAGGACGGCTTCACCGAGCTGGCCCACCTACAGGCGATCCGCCGGGAGTGGAACCAGCTGGTCCGGGTCGCCAGGCCGTGGCGCGACCGTCCTGGCTACGACCCGACCCGCTGGGACGCGGTGCAGACCAACGCGTACTTCGCCCGGGGGAACCACGAGAGCGAGCAGCGGGCGATGCAGCGGCTGCGGGCGGAGCAGGAGGCCGCCGACCTCTGGTCGGCGGCCTGGCGGCCGGTGAACGCCCGGCTCGTGGAACTCGGCGTGGGCCCGGCCGAACCGGAGGACTGCCCCGGGATGACCGCCGAGGAGCTGGCCCAGATCGGGCAGCTGACCCTGACCCAGACCGAGGCGCTGCTCCGCTGCCCGGCCGCTGCCGAGCGGAGCCTGGAGCAGCGGCTGGCCGCCTGGATCGGGGTCAACGCGCGGCTCGCCGAGCTCGGACTGGAACCGGTCGAGGTGATCGGCGCCGAGCGCGACACCCTCCCGGACGGCGCGCGGGCCCAGTGCGCGGTGCTGACGCTCCGCCAGGCGGTCGCGCTCCGCGCGGCCGGTCCCGAGCGCGGTCGGTGAGCACCGGGCCCCGCTGCGGACGACCGTCCGCCCCCGGGCCGACTACCGTGCGAGCAGGGGTTTCGCGTGCCGACCCGGGGGTCGGTCCTGCGGGCGTCCCCGGCGTACGAGTGCTGGTGACGCCTCGTCCGCGCGCCGGCGGTGGTGCGGCGGGCCCGGGGCCGCTCACCAGGTGACCGGCAGCTCCCGCAGGCCGTGCACCACCGAGGAGGTGCGGTACTCCAACTCCTCGAACGGCACCGCCAGTTGCAGACTGGGCAGGCGGCGCAGCAGGGTGCCGAGCGCGATCCGGAGTTCGAAGCGGGCCAGCGGCTGCCCCAGGCACTGGTGCACGCCGAAGCCGAAGGCGAGGTGGCGGCGGGCGTCCCTGGTGACGTCCAGCTCGTCGCCGTCGGTGAACATCTCCTCGTCCCGGTTGGCCGTGGACACCATGCAGATGACGCCCTCGCCGGCCCGGATCAGCGTCCCGTCCAGCTCGACGTCCGCCAACGCGACCCGGGGGACGCCGTGGTGGACGATGCTCAGGTAGCGCAGCAGTTCCTCCACCGCGCCGTTCATCAACTCCGGCTCCGCCCGGAGGCGTTCGGCCTGGGCCGGGTTGCGGAGCAGGGCCACCGTGCCGAGCGCGGTCATGTTGGCGGTGGTCTCGTGCCCGGCGACCAGCAGGAGCAGGCCCATCGCGGCGGCCTCGGCGAGGGTGACCTCGCCGCGGGCCACCAGGCGGCTGAGCAGGCTGTCGTCGGGGCTTCGGCGCTTGGTCTCGGCGAGCTCGACCAGGTAGCCGGTCAACTCCTGCTGCGCGGCGGCGACCTCCTCGAAGTCGGCGGTCAGGTCCAGCAGGGTGCGGCTGTGCTGCTGGAAGAAGTCGTGGTCGGTGTACGGCACGCCGAGCAGCAGGCAGATCACCAGCGAGGGGACCGGCAGGGCGAACTCGGCCACCAGGTCGGCCGGTCCGCCGCCGGCGGTCATCCGGTCCAGCGCCTCGTCGACGATCCGCTGGATCTGCGGGCGCAGCGCGTCCACCCGCTTGATGATGAAGTCCCCGGTGAGCATGCGGCGTTGGCGGGCATGCTCGGGGTCGTCCAGGCGGATGAAGCTGGGCGTGGTGCGGGCCACCAGCTCGCGCCGGCCCGGGGAGAGGAACGGGAAGCCCGGGTGCCGGGCGTCCGCGCTGAAGCGCTGGTCGGAGAGGACGGCGCGGACCTGCCGGTAGCCGGTGAGCAGCCGGCAGGCGGTGCCGTCCCAGAGCCGGGCCTCGCCGATCGGTGCGCTGCGGTGCGCCTCGCGGTACGCGGGCGGCGGGTCGAACGGGCAGCCGCCGGGGGCGGCGGGGAGGTCGGTGACGGAGGGGCCGGGGTGGCTCGGCCGTGCGGTGGGGGCGTCGATGCTCATCGGGCAGAGGTCCTTCCAACGTCCAACGGGGTCAGCTGGATTGGCGGAGTCGGCGGGGTCGGGCTCAGTCGGGCCGGCCCGCGAGGGTGATGGCGCCGCCCGGGCAGAGTGCGGCCGCCAGCCGTACGTCGGGGGCGGAGGCGGGCCCGGGGTTCGGGTCGAGCAGCCGGACGAGGCCGTCGTCCTCGCTCTGGTCGAAGACGCCGGGGGCGGTCAGCACGCACTGACCGGAGCCGCAGCACCGGTCCTGATCGATGGTCACCTGCATGGTGGGCACCTCGGTCTCAGGGTGAATCGGTTTCCCTAGGCAACCAATTCACCGTAACCCAGTGCGCATCGCACACGAAGAGGTGGCGCGCCCCGCGCTGGAAATGGCGGGAAACCGCCCCTCGGTTCCCCGCTCGGAGCGGCCCGCTCAGTCCTGCTCGGGCTCCTCCGCCAGCAGCTCCAGCACCGGGAGCGCGGCGAGCAGCGCGGCCCGCTGGTCCGGGGTGAGCCGGGACACCCGGTCGGCGAGCAGCTGGGAGCGTTCGGCGCGGATCCGGGCGATCGTCTCGCGACCGTGGTCGGTGACGGCGATCAGGGCGGACCGGCGGTCCCGGGGGTCCGGGTCCTTGGTGATCAGCCCGTCCTCGTGCAGCGGGGCCAGGGTGCGGATCATCGAGGGCGGGGCGACCCGCTCGCGGGCCGCCAGGTCGCCGAGCCGGATCGGGGCGTGCTCCTCGATCCGGGCCAGTGCGGACAGTTGGGCGAAGGTGAGATCCAGCCGACTGGACGCCTGCACCATCCGGCGGTGCAGGCGGGAGATCGCCAGGCGCAGTCGGGACAGCTCCGCCGGAGGCAGCTCGGGTCGGGTCGCCATGGGTCCTCCGGTCTCTCGTGGTCCTCGCGCTCGGCCCGTGGGCCCGGCCCGTGGGGCTGCGTTGGTGCGGCGCACCGGCCAGGCGCACCGGTCAGGCGCGCCGCACCGGGTCGGCCGCCCGGTCCGGGCCGTCCGGCGCCTTCACGGTACCCGTCGAACGACCCCGCGCCTGCGGACGGTCCGTCACCAGCGAGGCGGCGGCCGCGAGCAGCGAGAGCGCGATGGCGAACCAGAACACCACCACCAGGCCGTCGTGGAACGGCCCGGAGATCAGTTGGGGGAAGAACTCGCGGCCGGTGAGGGTCTGCGCGTTGCCCGTCGGCAGCCGGGCCAGCAGATCGGGCCCGAGCAGTTCGCGGACCGGGTTGTAGCCGAGGAAGGCGGCGAACAGCGTGCCCACCGGAGGCAGCCCCGCGATCGACCGGGCGGCCGGGGCCGGGACGCCCTGGGCGGTCAGCCCGCTGTCCAGGCCGGCCGGGAGCGAGCCGGCCAGCCCCGCGACCATCAGCGAGAAGAAGATCCCGATCGAGAGCACCATGCCGGCGTTCTGGAAGGTGGCCCGCATCCCCGAGGCCGCGCCGCGCGCCTCGGCCGGCACGCTGGACATGATCAGCGAGGTGTTGGGCGCCGCGAACAGCCCGCCGCCCAGCCCGTTCAGGAAGATCAGGAAGGCGAACCAGCCGTACCCGAAGTCGGTCGGGATCAGCAGCAGCCCGCCGAACGAGACCGCCATCACCACCAGCCCGCCGGCCGCGAACAGCCGGGCGCCGTACTTGTCGGAGAGGTGCCCGGCCAGCGGCCCGGCCGCCAGAAAGCCCACGGTCAGCGGGATCATGTAGATGCCCGCCCAGAGCGGGGTGGACTCGTAGTCGTAGCCGTGCAGCGGCAGCCAGATCCCCTGCAGCCAGATGATCAGCATGAACTGCAGCCCGCCGCGGGCGACCGAGCCGAGCAGGGTGGCGACGTTGCCGCCGGTGAAGGTGCGGTTCCGGAACAGCCGCAGCGGGAACATCGGTTCGGCGACCCGACGCTCGATCAGGCAGAACGCGACCAGCGTCGCGGTGCCGCCCAGCAGTCCGGCCAGGACCCAGGGGTCGGTCCAGCCCATGGTGTGGCCGCCGTACGGCTGGATGCCGTAGGTGATGCCGGCCAGCAGGGCGGTCAGGCCGACGGCGAAGGTGAGGTTGCCCCACCAGTCGATCCGGGCCGGCCGGCGGAGGCCGGTGTCGCGCAGCGAGCGGTAGGCCCACAGGGTGCCGAACAGGCCGATCGGGACGTTGACCCAGAAGATCGAGCGCCAGTTCCACTCGGCGAGCACCCCGCCGAGCACCAGGCCGACGAACGAACCGGCGATGCCCGCAACGATGTTGACGCCCAGTGCCATCCCGCGCTGCCGGGCCGGGAACGCGTCGGTGATGATCGCCGCCGAGTTGGCCATCAGCATCGACCCGCCGACCGCCTGCGCGACCCGCCAGCCGATCAGCCAGAGCGCGCCGCCGCCGCCCGCCATCGGGTCGAGCGAGAGCGCCACCGAGGTGAGCGTGAAGACCAGGAACCCGGCGTTGTAGATCCGCACCCGGCCGTGGATGTCGCCGAGCCGGCCGAGGGTGACCACCAGTACGGCGGTGACCAGCATGTAGCCCATCAGCATCCAGAGCAGGTAGCTGACGTTGCCGGGCTCCAGCGGGTTCAGCCCGATGCCGTTGAAGATGGCCGGCAGCGAGATCAGCACGATCGAGCTGTTGATCGTCGCCACCAGGGTCCCCAGTGTGGTGTTCGACAGGGCCACCCACTTGTAGCGCGGATGGTCGTGGTCCACCGCTTGCATGCCGGCCTCCCCAGGACGTTAGTTGCCTTCAGCTAACTATCTGCTGGAGGGGGCTCCCGGGGCAAGGGGTCGTGGCCGGAGCCGGAGCCGGAGCCGGGGCCGAAGGCGGGGCGGTCGGCCCGGCTGGCTCCGAAGGGGAATGTCAGTGCCTCCTCGTATTCTGTGATCAACGTTGGAGGGGGCGCCGAAAAGGCGTCGGCAACGCGCCGGAAAAGGGGATTCACTGTGTCTGCGAACAGGATCAAGCACAAGGTCAACCACGTCTCGCTGGTGGTCGACAATTCCGGTTCGATGCACAAGCACGAGGCGCAGCTGGTCCGCGTGGTGGACGAATTCGTGAAGGGCCTCCAGGAGGAGTCCGACCGACTCGGTCACGAGACCCGCATCAGCCTCTACGCGTTCGACCACGTGGTGCAGAACCTGGTCTGGGACATGGACGTCAAGCACCTCCCGTCCCTGCGGGGCCTCTACAAGGTCAACAACGGGGCGACGGCACTGATCGAGGCGGCCGTGAAATCCCTCGACGACCTGACGAACATCTGGGAGGGGTACGGGGAGCATTCCTTCCTCCAGGTCGTGGTCACCGACGGCGAGGAGAATGCGTCCGGCTTTTCGGAGACCGGCCGTATGCACACGCGGCTGAGCGGCAATCAGGGAGTGGATGTCCTGGGCACCTGGGTGGGGCGGGTCCGATCCGCGATGGACAGTCTCCCCGACCACTGGACATCGGCGATCCTGGTCCCGAACTCCCTCGCCAAGCGCACCGCCCAGGGCTACGGCTTCCCGGCCGGCAACATCGCGATCTGGGACGCGGATTCCAGCCAGGGCGTCGAGGAGGCCATCGGCACCGTCAAGGCGGCCGCCACCAGCTTCCTGCGCGGCCGCGAGCAGGGCGTGCGCGGCACCAAGAACCTCTTCACCATGGGCCAGGACCTGAGCACCGCCGAGGTCAAGGCCAACCTCGACGCCCTCGGCGCGGGCAAGTACATCCTGGTCCCGGTCGACCAGCCGACACCGATCCGCGACTTCGTCACCCGCTCCGGGCACCCGTACCAGACCGGCTGCGCCTTCTACGAGCTCTCCAAGCGGGAGAAGATCCAGGGCAGCAAGCAGCTCGCCGTGGCGGAGAAGGACCAGACCACCGGCCAGCTCACGGGCCGGGTCTTCTCCGGCCCGGCGGCCCGTCAACTCCTCGGCCTGCCGGCCTCCGAGGCCACGGTCAAGCCCGGCGACAACCCGGCGTACACGGTGTTCGTCCAGTCCACCTCGGTGAACCGGAAGCTGGTCCCGGGCACGAAGCTGCTCGTCCTCCTGTAGGAGGAGTGGGCGCTGACGGGTGGAGACGGGCGCCGTCCCCACCCGTCAGCGCGGTGCCGATCCGATGCCGCGGGTCCACCCGGGGAGGGGCGCTCAGCGCCTGGTCTCGTACCTGGTCAGGATCACGCCGCAGGGAAGCGTCCGGGTCTCCACCAGGTTCAGGTTCACCCAGCTGTCCAGCGCGGTGAAGAACGGCGTGCCGCCGCCCACCAGGACCGGCGCGGTGGCCAGCACGTACTCGTCGACCAGCCCGGCCCGGATGGCCGCCCCGGCGAGCGTCGCGCCGCCGATGTCCATCGCGCCGCCGTCCTCGGCCTTGAGCCGGGCGATCTCGGCGACCGCGTCGCCGGTGACCAGGCGGGTGTTCCAGTCGACCGTGTCGACCGTCGAGGAGAACACCACCTTCGCCATGTCCCGCCAGCGGCGCGCGAACTCGATCTCCGCCGGGGTGGCGTTGGGCAGTTGGTCGCCGTTCGGCCAGTAGGAACTCATCGTCTGCCACAGCTTGCGCCCGTACAGCGACAGGTCGGTCGCCTGCAACTGGTCGGACCAGAACCGGAACAGCTCGTCGCTCGGCACGCTCCAGCCGATGTCGTCGCCGGGCGCGGCGATGTAGCCGTCCAGGCTCAGGTTCATGCCGTAGATCAGTTTCCGCATGGCGCCAGCATTCCGTGAGTCGGTCTCACGCGTACGGACCGGCGCGCGGGAACCCATCGGTGCGCGATCCGCGCCACTGTGGTCCTTCCGGGCCGCTGCTCGACCTCGGCCGGCCGACCGTCGCATGTGCGGGGCCGACTGGTGGCCGGGTGGGACAGCTACCTGCGACGGATTCTCCTGACGATGCAGACGGCGGCGGGGGCGAGCAGCGCGAGGGCGATGACGACGTAGTGCCAGGGTTCCACGGTGGTCTCCTCGGACGGTGGTGCAGCGGCGCCATCCTGCCGCACTGCGGCCGGGAGCGAGGGGGCAACGGTGGAGGAGACCGTGATGGGCGGTCAGTTTTCGGGCAGCCAGGGGGTGATGGCGCCCAGCCACTGCCGGGGCCCGTGCCGGTGCCCGTCGTCGAGGGCAGATGGTGGGGGCCCGAGGCCAACATGCGGAGGGCCTGCGGCTGTTGCTCAGCCGCAGGCCCTCCCAGCAGGGGTCAGGCGTTCGGTGCCTGCCCGGGCTGGTAGCGGCGGCCCAGCACCTCGGCGAGGCGGCTCACCCCGTCCTGTCCGTGCCCGAGCGCGATGGTCCGGCGGACCAGGCCCTCGGCCGCGCGCATCACCCCGGAGTCGATGCCGTGCGACTCGGCGGTGTGCACCACGTGGGCCATGGTGGAGACTCCCGAGGTGAGCGGGTTGATCGCGCCCGAGTAGCTGCCGCTGTCGAAGTCCTCGGCGAACTCCGCGAACAGCGGGGGCAAGATCGCGCCGATCCCCTGGGCGAACGGCGCCAGCTCCCGTCCGCTGATGCCCTCCGCCTTGGCCAGCGCCAGCGCGTGCACGTACCCGGCCATCGCCGTCCAGAAGATGTCCAGCAGTGCGATGTCGAAGCCGGCCGCCCGGCCGATCTCCTCGCCCAGGTGGGTGTGGGTGCCGCCGAGCAGCGCCAGCACCGGCGCGTGCCGCTCGTAGAGGTCGGCCGGCCCGCTGTGGATGAAGACCGCCTCCGGCGTGCCGATGCTCGGGGCCGGCGTCATGATGGCGCCGTCCAGGTACCCGACGCCGTGCTCCGCCGCCCAGGCGGCCGTGGAGCGGGCCCGGTCCGGCGAGTCGGCGGTCAGGTTGACCACCGCCCGGCCCTTGAGCGCGGCCTCGACCTCCCGGCGGCGCAGCACGGCGTCCGAGGCGTCGTAGTTCACCACGCAGACGACGGTCAGCTCGCTCGCGGCCACTGCCTCCGCCGCCGTGGCCGCGCTCACCGCGCCCCGGGCGGCCGGCTCGCTGTCCCGGCCCGGGGTGCGGTTCCAGACCGTGGTGCGGACGCCGGCGTCCGCGAAGGCACCGGCCAGGGCGCGGCCCATCGGTCCGAGGCCGAGCACGGTGACGGTGGGCCGGGTGTGGTTGGTGGACATACTTCAGCTCCTGTAGACATGGTGGTGGACAACGACGAGCCCGGGGGGAAGAGATGACGCGCAGTCAGGCCGTGAACCCGAACGTGTGCGGGGTGACCGCCGCGATCGCGGTGATCGACGGCAAGTGGAAGACGTCGCTGCTCTGGCTGCTGGAGGCCGGCCCGCACCGCCCCGCCGAACTCCGTCGGCGGCTGCCCGGCCTCAGTGAGAAGGTCCTCACCCAGGCCCTGCGCGAGATGGAGTCCGACGGCCTGGTGCACCGTGAGGTGCACGACGTCCTTCCGCTGAAGACGGTCTACTCACTGACCGACTTCGCCCGCCGCCTCTCCGAGGCCCTCGGCCCGGTCTCCGACCTGGGCCACGAACGCCTCGACCGGATGGCGGCCGAGCAGGCCGGAGAAGTCGAACTGCCGGCCTCCTGACCTGCTGTCAGTTCCCTTCGCCCTTCTGGGCACCAGTCTCGTCGCACCTGCCCGCCGCTGCCCAGTACGCACAAAAAGGTGGCCACTGGCAGGGACGCGACGGCCGCCAGGTGACGGGCGGAGCCGCCGGCATGCCGGCCATCCGGCCGGACACCCCATCGGCCGACTTGAGGTCGATCAGTGGGATGCCGACGCGTTTGGGACCGTCCCCGTGCCTGCGGGGCCGACGGAGCTCGGTGGCTTTGGTCAGCCGGCAGGGACCGGCGGGCAGCGGGATCATCGCCGTGCGTGCGGGCCGACACAAGGACGGCCATGGACATCGAACTGGATCCCCACGCGGCATGTCCGCGGACGAGGCCAAGGCGGCTGCCGCCCGGCTGGGCCAGGTCAAGGTCACCCACGAGGGCTCCACCAGTGCCTTCCGCACGATGAAGGTCCTGGCCGTGCACCCGCAGTTCGAGATCGTCTTCCACATCTGGCGCGGCAAGGCACTGCGAGCGGCCGAGGTCTGGATCCCACCGGCGGCGGGTCGGGGGCATGGCAGCCCCTGATGCCGGGCATACGCGCGGTCATCGCGAGGTGCGGGAGAAGTACCGCATGAAGAGGGGGATGTCCTGGTGGATGCTGTAGCGAGGGCTGGAGGCCGGCGCGACCGGTGGCTGCGTTTCGCCGGCCGGTCGGGCTTCGTGGCGCGGGGGGTGGTGTACCTCCTGGTCGGTTACCTGGCACTGAAGATCGCGTTCGGGCACGGTGGTGGGAAGGAGGCCGACCGTCAGGGTGCGCTCCAGCAGGTGGTGGAGCAGCCGTTCGGCTGGGTGGCGCTCTGGCTGCTGGTCGTCGGCTTCGCCTGTATGGCGATCTGGCGCGCGTCGGCGGCCGTGTTCGGTGGCTCGGAGCGGAGGAAGGTCGGGAGCCGGGTTCTGAACGGCGGCCGGGCCGCGTTCTACGCCGTCGCCTGCTGGGGAGCCGCCGTGTTCGCTGCCGGTGCGGGGGCCTCGTCCAGCAGCGACGCCAAGTCCCGGGACTGGACGGCGACGTTTCTCGGCAAGCCGGGCGGCCGCTTCCTGGTCGGAGCGGCGGGGCTGGTCGTGATCGGGATCGGCATTGGCATCGTGGTCCGCGCCGCCCTGCGGAAGTTCCTGCGGAAGCTGGACACGGCCGCGATGGGACCCCGGACCCGCACCGCGGTCACCGTCAGCGGTATGGCCGGTAACGTCGCCCGTGGCACGGTATTCGCCGCCGCCGGCGTCTTCGCGCTGATCGCGGCCGTCCGCTTCGATCCCGGCCAGGCCAAGGGAGTTGACGACACCCTGCGCTCCTTCACGACTACCCCGGCCGGCCCGTGGCTGCTGGCGCTGGTCGCCTTGGGCCTGCTGCTGTTCGGCGGCTTCTCCTTCGCCGCCGCCCGCTGGCGCCGCCTGTGACCCGCTGACACACCCTTGGCCGGCACCGGCACCGCCCGCGATCTTGACCAGGCCGCCCAACGCCTGGCCGAGCCCAGGGTGTTCGCCGGACCGAACGAGTGGCCGGTGGAGCGGGGTGGTTTTCGCGCCGACCGCGAACTCGCCGGCCGGCGATCGCGGCCGGACTCCTCCTTCATGGACCAGTGGATCGACGATCTCCGCAGGGAACTGGACGCAGACAGCAGGGTGGTAGCCGAGGAGGCTCAGCCTGCTCTGTTCGCGCTCGGACCGCAGACGGTCGCGCCCTTGGTCAACGCTGCCCCGTTGCTCGGTTCCTTCGGGCAGCCGGGTGCCATCGAGGTCTGCAACTCGGGGAACAGCAACTGCTTCATGGGAGAGCTCGTGGGGCGTGGGCGGGGGCCGGGTTCTCAGCGGGCGCTGCCGAGGTTGCGGTCACCCTCGGCGCCTTCGAGCAGGAGGGTGGTCTCCTCGATGCGGCGGAAGCGGCCGTCGGGGGCGAACTCGGCGAACAGGTAGACCTCCATGCGGACGGTGGACCCGTCGGTCTTGGTGATCTCCATCGTGTGGCGGTCGGCGTACCGGTCGCCGGAGGTGAGCTCGTCGTGGACCTCGACCGAGCCGTCCGCCACCACCGTGCGCAGGTGGGCGATGTGGGCGAGGAACTGGGTGCGGTCGTCCCAGCGGCCGTCGGTGCGCTGGCGGTAGTCGGGGGCGAAGTGCCGGTCGGCGGCCGCGTGCAGGTCGAGGCCCGGGGTGAGGAGCAGGTCGGTCAGGGCGGTGCGGATGTCGGTGCGGCTCATGGGGATTCCTTCGGTTGCATGCGGGAGTGTCCCGGCGGGTTCGATCCGGAGACGCGTGCCTTGAGCACGCTTATGACGGTAGCGGAAAAGCGTGCTCCGCGCACGCTATTCTGGGGCCATGACGAACACGACCGGAGACGACATCGCCGACGCCCTCGGGCTGCTCCTGCGGCGCAGCACCCGCGCCCGTCTCCACGCCCGTCTCACCGACGGTCTCGAAGCGGTGGACGACCTCACCTACCCGGTCCTCAGCGGCCTGGCCCGCACCGGCCCGCGCAGCGCGGCCGACCTCGGCCGCGAGGTCGGACTGGACCGCACCACCGTCACCCGGCGCGCCGACCACCTGGAACGGGCCGGCCTCCTCAAGCGTCAGCCGGATCCGAACGACGGCCGCGCCACCCTGCTCGCGCTCAGCGACGACGGGCACGCCGTCCTGGCCGTCACCCGGCGGCGACTCGCGGACGCCATCGAGGACTCACTCGCCACCTGGCCGCAGGCCGACTCCCTGGCCTTCGCCCGTCTCCTGCGCCGCTTCGTCGACCAGGGACCCTTCGCCTTCGTCGACCAGGGACCCTTCGCCGCCGACCACGACTGACCGTCAAGGGCCTGGCGGGACGTTCGCCCGGATCACGGCGAAGGCCGACGAAGTTGGTCCGGGGCACGGCGGTGCTGCTCCTGGGCGGAGCCACGTACGAGGAGGGCAGTGGCGAGCCGACACGCTACCTCTACGTCGCGGGCGGGGCGGCCGAAGCGTGCCCGCTCCTGGCGAGCCGTTCGTCGGGGCGGGGCTTGCCGCAGGCGACTTGGGCGATGTGCCCACGTTTGGTGTGCGGGCCCGTCATGCTGGTGGGATGAGTGCTTCGTACGGTTCCGATGATCTGCTGGACGACGCTTCGCTGGTCGCGGCGGCGCTGGTGCGGGCCAGGGCGGCGGCGGGGTCGGCGGCTGCGGCCACCGAGGTGCAGGTCGGGTTGCTGGATGCGTATGTCGAGCGGTTCGGGGTCGAGGGGTGCAGGGTGCTGGTGGCGGTGCTGACCGAGCTGCTGGTCACTCAGGCCGGGGACGTGGAAGGGCTGTTGGCCGGGCTGGAGGAGCTGGAGCTGGGGGTCCTCACCGAGGCGCAGCGGCGCGAGCGGTGAGGACCGGCGGTCAGGTCAGCGGGCGAGGTTGCCGGCCAGGCGTTGCGGGGTGATCCGGACGGCCACCCGCACCACTTCGGGCGGCAGGGCGAGGTACTCCTCGCCCGCGTCGGGCCCCGCGTACTTCTGGGCCAGCGCGACGGCCACCTTCCGGCCCAGGTCCTCGGTCACCGTCGCGGTGCCGCGCACCTCCAGGTAGCGCAGCGGGTCGGTGCGGTCGTACACGGTGAGGCTGACCCGGGCGTCGCGTTCCACGTTGGTGACCTTGCGGCGGCCGGCCGCCGATGAGATCAGCAGGTCGTCGCCGTCGAGGGCGACCCAGACCACCGAGGTCTGCGGGCTGCCGTCGGGGTTCAGGGTGGCCAGCACCGCGAGATTCACATCGTCAAGGAGCCGGCGGGCGGCATCGTTCAACTCGATCGTCGTCACACCGGCGACCCTAGTGCTGCTCTGCGGAAGTTCGTGGAGGGGTGTTGATCACGCTGTCTTGAGTGGGGTGCCGTCGTAGGTCCAGCGGTAGGGCTTGGCGGTCTG
>NZ_JBIWML010000004.1:282731-305265 GCF_044766665.1 Kitasatospora sp. NPDC101801 | reverse complement strand
CACACCAAACCGGTGATGTTCTGGGAGAAGGTCCTCGGCGACATCGCCCGCACCGACCCCGACGTGCTCTTCCTCGCCGAAGCCTTCACCCGCCCGGCCATGATGCACACCCTCGGCAAGATCGGCTTCCACCAGTCCTACACCTACTTCACCTGGCGCGAGAGCAAGACCGAACTCACCGAATACCTCACCGAACTCACCGGCGACGCCGCCGCCTACATGCGCCCCAACTTCTTCGCCAACACCCCCGACATCCTCCCCCGCCACCTCGCCGACGCCGCCCCCGCCGCCTTCGCGCTACGCGCCGTCCTCGCCGCCACCCTCTCCCCCACCTGGGGCATCTACGCCGGCTACGAACACGCCGAGAACCAACCCACCCACCCCGGCACCGAGGAGTACGCCCACTCCGAGAAGTACGAACTCCGCCCCCGCGACTGGACCACCACCGACACCCTGGCCCCACTGATCACCACCCTCAACCAGCTGCGCCGCCGCCACCCCGCCCTCCAGCAGCTCCGCGACCTCACCTTCCACCCCACCGACAACGACCACGTCCTCGCGTTCTCCAAGACCGCCACCACCGAGGACGGTCTCACCGACCACGTCATCACCGTGGTCAACCTCGACCCGCGGCACGCACAGGAGACCACCGTCACCCTGCCCTGGGACGGGCCGC
The DNA here is from genome assembly GCF_044766665.1 of Kitasatospora sp. NPDC101801. Lineage (NCBI taxonomy): Bacteria > Bacillati > Actinomycetota > Actinomycetes > Kitasatosporales > Streptomycetaceae > Kitasatospora > Kitasatospora sp. NPDC101801. Next base: position 304,589 of record NZ_JBIWML010000004.1, on the reverse strand, counting down.
TCGCGGTCCACGACGAGCTCACCGGAGCCTCCTGGACCTGGCACCGCCACAACTACGTCCGGCTCGATCCCACCACCGGGCCGGCCCACCTCCTCACGGTTCGGAGGAACCCTCAGTGACAGTCAACGAGCCCGTGCCCGACACCTTCGCCGAGACCTCTCCCGGAAAGCTCGACCCGGAGTGGTTCAAGCGGGCGGTGTTCTACGAGGTACTGGTGCGATCGTTCCAGGACAGCAACGGTGACGGGGTGGGTGACCTCAAGGGCCTCACCTCCAAGCTGGACTACCTCCAGTGGCTCGGGGTGGACTGCCTCTGGCTGCCGCCGTTCTTCGCCTCGCCGTTGCGGGACGGCGGGTACGACGTGGCGGACTACAAGTCGGTGCTGCCGGAGTTCGGCGACCTGGCGGACTTCGTGGAGTTCACCGACGCGGCGCACAAGCGCGGCATGCGGGTGGTGATCGACTTCGTGATGAACCACACCAGCGACCAGCACCCGTGGTTCCAGGAGTCCCGTCGCGACCCGGACGGCCCGTACGGCGACTTCTACATGTGGGCCGACGACGACAAGCAGTACCCGGACGCCCGGATCATCTTCGTCGACACCGAGACCAGCAACTGGACCTACGACCCGGTCCGGAAGCAGTACTTCTGGCACCGGTTCTTCTCCCACCAGCCCGACCTGAACTACGACAACCCCCGGGTGCAGGAGGAGATGATCGCGGGGCTGCGGTTCTGGCTGGACCTCGGGATCGACGGGTTCCGGCTGGACGCGGTGCCGTACCTGTTCGCCCGGGAGGGGACCAACTGCGAGAACCTGCCGGAGACCCACGAGTTCCTCCGCCGGGTCCGCAAGGAGATCGACGCCGACTACCCGGACACCGTGCTGCTGGCCGAGGCCAACCAGTGGCCGGAGGACGTGGTCGACTACTTCGGTGACTTCGCCTCCGGCGGCGACGAGTGCCACATGGCGTTCCACTTCCCGGTGATGCCGCGGATCTTCATGGCGGTCCGCCGGGAGTCCCGCTACCCGGTCTCCGAAATCCTGGCCAAGACGCCGACCATTCCCGGCAATTGCCAGTGGGGTATTTTCCTGCGCAACCACGACGAGCTGACCCTGGAAATGGTCACCGACGAGGAGCGCGACTACATGTACGCGGAGTACGCCAAGGATCCGCGGATGCGGGCCAACGTCGGAATCCGCCGCCGGCTGGCCCCGCTGCTGGAGAACGACCGGAACCAGATCGAGCTGTTCACCGCCCTGCTGCTCTCGCTGCCGGGCTCGCCGGTCCTCTACTACGGGGACGAGATCGGCATGGGCGACAACATCTGGCTCGGCGACCGGGACGGCGTCCGGACCCCGATGCAGTGGACGCCCGACCGCAACGCGGGTTTCTCCTCCGCCGACCCGGGCAGGCTCAGTCTGCCGCCCATCATGGACCCGGTGTACGGCTATCAGGTGACCAACGTCGAAGCGCAGCAAAGCAGTTCGAGCTCGTTGCTGCACTGGACGCGTCGCATGATCGAGATTCGCAAGCTCAATCCGGCCTTCGGCCTCGGCAGCTACACCGAACTGCCCTCCAGCAACCCCGCGGTGCTGGCCTTCGTGCGCGAACACGAGGGTGACCTGGTCATGTGCGTGAACAATTTCTCGCGCTTCGCACAGCCGACCGAGTTGGATCTGCGGCGGTACGGGGGACGCTACCCGGTGGAGCTGATCGGTGGCGTTCGCTTCCCGTCGATCGGCGAGTGGCCCTACCTGCTGACCCTGGCCGGGCACGGCTTCTACTGGTTCCAGTTGCGCAACCCTCACAAGCAGTGAAGTAACGATCAGTCAGATCACTTCCCTCGGGGGCGCGAAGAGAAATTTCACGCGCCCCCGAGCGATCTCTGCACCACCGCGTACGGAGAACAGCCCAACGGCCACCCACACTAAGGCGTGACACCCGAGCCCGGCTCGCGTGCCGTCGCCGTCGCGCCGCCGAAATCCGGAAGACTGACGGGCCCGGCCAGACCCGTCGGGCAGTCGGCCCGCTTCCGGGGAAAGGGAGTCATGTCCGAAACCTCCCGTTCTCAAGCCCATCTGCGCCAGGATGCCCCGAGACCACTCGGGGCGCGTGACGCGGGGGCTCGGAGGACCACCGTCGGGGTCAGCGAGCTGGTCCAGGCCGCGCTGCCGCTGATCATCGGCTGGCTGCCCAGCCAGCGCTGGTACGCGGGCAAGGGGCGCGCGATCACCAGCATCACCCCGGTGGTCGGCACCCCGCTCCAGGTCGGCGACCCCGCGCTGCTGCACCTGCTGATCCAGGTCGAGTACGCGGGCGACGGCGGCTCGTCCCAGTGCGACGTCTACCAGCTCCTGCTCGGCATCCGCTCGCAGGAGCCGCCGGGGATCGGCCCCGGCGCCGTCCTCGGCCGGCTCCGCGGCGGCCCGTACGACGGCGCCGCGCTCTACGACGCCGTGCACGACCCGGAGCTGACCGGCCGTCTGCTGGAGCACCTGGCCACCGGCGACCGGTTCGGCGCGCTGTCGTTCCGCCGCACCCCGGGCCCCGGGCTGCCGGGGAACCTGCCGGGGCGGGCCTCCACCGCCGAGCAGTCCAACAGCTCGGTGATCTACGGGACGGCCTTCATCCTCAAGCTGTTCCGCCGGATCAGTCCCGGCACCAATCCCGACCTGGAGCTCTCACTGGCGCTCTCCCGGGCCGGCTCGACCCGGATCCCCCGGGTGGCCGCCTGGTTCGAGAGCCGGATGGAGGGCGCCGAACCGGCCACCCTCGGGCTGCTCCAGCGCTACCTGCCGAACGCGGAGGACGGCTGGGAACTGGCGCTCGACCAGGTCGGGCGGCTGAAGGGCGACCCGTCCCCGGGCAACTTCGCGATCGAGGCGCACCGGCTCGGCCGGGCCACCGCCGAGGTGCACCGGGTGCTGGCCAGGACCATGCCGGTGGCCCGGCTGGACCGGACCGAGACCCACCGGCTGGCCACCGCGATGACCGAGCGGCTGGACCACGCGGTCACCGCCGTCCCCGGGCTGACCAGGTACCGGCCCGCGCTGCGGGCCGCGTTCCAGGCCCTGACGGCGGATCACCTGGACGGCCTGCCGGTCCAGCGGATCCACGGCGACCTGCACCTCGGCCAGGCCATGCGCACCCCGCACGGCTGGGTGCTGCTGGACTTCGAGGGCGAGCCGGCCAAACCGCTGGCCGAGCGCAGGCTCCCGCAGCCCGCGCTGCGGGACGTCGCGGCGATGCTGCGGTCCTTCGACTACGCCGCCGCCCACCTGCTGGCCGGCACCCCGTCCGACCCGGAGCTGGCCCACCTGGCGGCGTCCTGGGCGGGGCGCAACCGGACGGCGTACTGCGCGGGGTACGCCGCGGGCGGTGGCATGGAACCGTCCTCGGCACCCGAACTGATGCGGGCGCTGGAGATCGACAAGGCGGTCTACGAGGTGGTCTACGAAGCCCGGCACCGGCCGAGCTGGCTCCCCATCCCGCTGGCCGCGATCAACCGCCTGGCCCTGACCGTCTGACCCATCCACTCCGTAGGAGGACTCCGCCGTGACCCCGCTCGGCCCGAAGCGCGACCGCAGCACGCCCGTGCCCGCCACCTTCCTGCCCGAGCGGGCCGGCCGGCCCGCTCGGCACCGGACCGGCGCCGCCCCGGCGGCGACGGGAGCGGGCTCCGACCGGGGCACCGCGGAGCCGGTGGCGGTGGAGCCCGGTCCACTGCCGCACGCCGCGCTCCGGCTGCCGGAGGCCGGCCTGCCGCCGAGCGAGATCGACCGGCTGCTGTCCGGTGAGCACCACGACCCGCACGGCCTGCTCGGCGCGCACCTGACCTCGGAGGGGGTCTCGATCCGGGTGCTGCGCCCGTTCGCCGAGCGGGTGGTGGTGCTCACCGGACAGGGGCCGGTGGAGCTGACGCACCTTCGGTCCGGCCTGTTCACCGGTCTGCTGACCGGGGCGGCCGAGCTGCCGGACTATCAGCTCCAGGTCACCTACCACGGGGTGGAGTACGTCCAGCAGGACGGGTACCGGTTGCCGCCGACGTTGGGTGAGTTGGATCTGCATCTGATCGCGGAGGGTCGGCACGAGCAGTTGTGGCGGGCGTTGGGTTCGCATCTGCGGACGGTGGAGGGTGTTCCGGGGACGGCGTTCGCGGTGTGGGCGCCGAACGCGGCGGGGGTGCGGTTGATCGGTGACTTCAACCACTGGGACGGCACCGGTCACCCGATGCGCTCGCTCGGCTCCTCCGGCATCTGGGAGCTCTTCGTCCCGGGCCTGGGGGCGGGCACCCAGTACAAGTACGAGATCCACACCCGGCAGGGCTGGGTGCTCAAGAAGGCCGACCCGCTGGCCCGGGCCACCCAGTGCCCGCCGGAGACCGCCTCGGTGGTCACCGAGTCGGCGTACGAGTGGGGCGACGCCGACTGGCTGGCCCGCCGGGCCCGGACGGTGCACCACCGGGCGCCGATGTCGGTCTACGAGCTGCACCTGGCCTCCTGGCGCCCCGACCTCACCTCCTACCGCCAGATCGCCGCCGAACTCCCGGACTATCTGGAGGAGTTGAACTTCACGCATGTGGAGTTCATGCCGGTGATGGAGCATCCGTTCGGGGGTTCCTGGGGGTACCAGGTGTCGGGCTTCTACGCGCCGACGGCGCGGCTGGGCAGCCCGGACGACTTCCGGTTCCTGGTGGACACGCTGCACCGGCACGGCATCGGGGTGATCGTGGACTGGGTGCCGGCGCACTTCCCCAAGGACGACTTCGCGCTGGCCCGGTTCGACGGCGAGCCGCTGTACGAACCGGCCGACCCGCTGCGGGCCGAGCACCCGGACTGGGGGACGCTGGAGTTCGACTACGGCCGCACCGAGGTCCGCAACTTCCTGGTCGCCAACGCCGTCTACTGGTGCGAGGAGTTCCACATCGACGGCCTCCGGGTCGACGCGGTCGCCTCGATGCTCTACCTCGACTACTCCCGCGAGGGCGGCGCCTGGACCCCGAACCAGTTCGGCGGCCGGGAGAACCTGGACGCCGCCGCCTTCCTGCAGGAGATGAACGCCACCGTCTACCGGCGCTGCCCCGGCGTGGTCACCATCGCCGAGGAGTCCACCGCCTGGGCGGGCGTCACCCGGCCGACCGACACCGGCGGCCTGGGCTTCGGCCTGAAGTGGAACATGGGCTGGATGCACGACTCGCTGGTCTACATGTCCAAGGAGCCGGTGCACCGCAAGCACCACCACAACGAGATCACCTTCTCGATGGTCTACGCGTACTCGGAGAACTACGTGCTGCCCATCTCGCACGACGAGGTGGTGCACGGCAAGGGCTCGCTGGTCGCCAAGATGCCCGGCGACTGGTGGCAGCAGCGCTCGAACCACCGTGCCTACCTGGGCTTCATGTGGGCCCACCCCGGCAAGCAACTGCTCTTCATGGGGCAGGAGTTCGCCCAGGGGGCGGAGTGGGACCACGAACAGGGCCCGCAGTGGTGGGTGCTCGGCGACGACTGGCCGGCCGCCGCCGACCACCGCGGCGTGCAGCGCCTGGTCGCCGATCTGAACGGCCGTTACCTGGCCACCCCGGCGCTCTGGGAGCAGGACACCACCCCGGACGGCTTCCGCTGGCTGGACGGCGGCGCGGCCGAGGACAACGTGCTCTCCTTCGTCCGGTTCGCCGCCGACGGCAGCCCGCTGGTGGCGGTGTCGAACTTCTCCCCCGTGGTCCGGCACTGCTACCGGGTCGGCCTGCCCGCCCTGGACACCGCCGACCAGCTCTGGGAGGAGACCCTGAACACCGACGCCGCCGAGTACGGCGGCAGCGGCGTCAGCAACTCCCACCCGGTCAAGGCCGACGCCACCCCCTGGAACGACCAGCCGCGCAGCGCCCAGCTGGTACTCCCGCCGCTGGCCACCGTCTGGCTCCGCCCGGCGAACTGACCGCCCGTCCGTCCCCGGCGGCCGGCCGGAAGGCCCGGCCGCCGGGGACGTTCGTCCCTTGCCTCCTTCGGGTGGTCGCGCATGCGGGCGGCCGTTCCCGGTGCGAATGTATGGTCAATGTGACCGTGCACTGAGGACGACCGGAACGGAGCTCCCACGTGGCGCGCAGCGTGTACGTGACCGGGATCGACCGAGGGGACGGCCGACAGGCCGTCGAACTCGGGGTCATGGAACTGCTCACCCGTCAGGTGGACCGGGTCGGCGTGTTCCGTCCCCTGGTCCACGCCCACGCCCCCGGCGAGCCGGGCTCGGACCACGTGGTGGAGCTGCTCCGCAACCGCTACCGGCTCGACCTGCCGACCACCGAGCTGTACGGCCTCACCTACGAGGAGGCGGCCGCGCTCCAGGCGGCGCAGGGGCAGGACGAGCTGGTCTCCACCCTGGTCGACCGGTTCCGCGCGCTGGAGCGCCGCTGCCAGGCCGTGCTGGTGCTCGGTACCGATTTCGCCGACACCAACATCCCGGACGAGCTGGCCTTCAACGCCCGGCTGGCGAACGAGTTCGGCGCCTGGGTGCTGCCGGTGGTCGGCGGCCACGACGAGGACCCGCAGGCGGTGATCGCCGAGGTGCGCAACGCCCACCGGGCCTACCGCGACCTGGGCTGCTCGATGCTGGCGATGATCGCCAACCGGGTCGCCCCCGGCGCCAAGCAGCAGATCCAGCGCACGCTGGCCGAGAAGCTCGCCATCCCCGCGTACGTCCTGCCGGAGGAGCCGGCGCTGGCCGCCCCGACGGTGGCCCAGCTGATCGAGGCGACCGGCGCCGAGCTGCTGCTCGGCGACGCGGCGGGCCTGGCCAGGGACGTCCGGGGCTTCGTGTTCGGCGGCGCGATGCTGCCGACCTTCCTGACCGCGCTGACCGAGGGCGCGCTGGTGGTCACCCCCGGGGACCGGGCCGACCTGGTGATCGGCTCGCTGGCCGCGCACGCGGCGGGCGCCCCGCCGATCGCCGGTGTGCTGCTGACGCTCGGTCAGCACCCCGGCCCGAACGTGATGGCGCTGGCCGCCCGGCTGGCCCCCGGCACCCCGGTCGCCGTGGTCCCGGAGGGCAGCTGGCTGACCGCCGCCGCGCTCACCCATCTGGAGGGCAGGCTCACCCAGGCCAGCCCCCGGAAGGCCGAGATCGCCCTCGGCCTGTTCGAACTGCACGTCGACACGGCCGAGTTGACCAGCCGGATCGAGCTCAGCCGGTCCGAGCGGGTCACCCCGATGATGTTCGAGCACGAGCTGCTGGAGCGGGCCAGGGGCGCCCGCCGGCACGTGGTGCTGCCGGAGGGCACCGAGGAGCGGGTGCTCCGCGCGGCCGAGGTGCTGCTGCGCCGCAACATCTGCGACCTCACCCTGTTGGGCGAGCCGGACGCGATCCGCCGCAAGGCCGCCGCGCTCGGCATCACCCTGCCGACCGAGGGCGACGGCGCCGACCGGGCCAGGGCCCGGCTGGTCGACCCGGCCACCAGCCCGCTCCGCCAGCAGTTCGCCGAGCTGTACGCCAAGCTGCGCGCGCACAAGGGCATGACGGTCGAGCTGGCGCTGGACGTGGTCACCGACGTCTCCTACTTCGGCACCCTGATGGTCCAGGAGGGCATCGCCGACGGCATGGTCTCCGGCGCGGTGCACTCCACCGCCGCGACCATCCGCCCCGCCTTCGAGGTGATCAAGACCGCACCGGGCGCGGCGATCGTCTCCTCGGTCTTCTTCATGTGCCTGGCCGACAAGGTGCTGGTCTACGGCGACTGCGCGGTCAACCCCGACCCGGACGCCCAGCAGCTGGCCGACATCGCCATCCAGTCCGCCGAGACCGCCGCCCAGTTCGGCGTCGAGCCCCGGGTCGCGATGCTCTCCTACTCCACCGGCACCTCCGGCTCCGGCGCGGACGTGGACAAGGTCCGCAAGGCCACCGAGCTGGTCCGCGAGCTGCGCCCGGACCTGCTGGTGGAGGGGCCGATCCAGTACGACGCGGCGGTCGACGCGCACGTCGCGGCCACCAAGCTGCCGGGGTCGGCGGTGGCCGGCCGGGCCACCGTGCTGATCTTCCCGGACCTCAACACCGGCAACAACACCTACAAGGCGGTGCAGCGCTCGGCCGGCGCGGTGGCGGTCGGCCCGGTGCTCCAGGGCCTGCGCAAGCCGGTCAACGACCTGTCCCGGGGGGCGCTGGTGCAGGACATCGTCAACACCGTCGCGATCACCGCGATCCAGGCCCAGAACGAACAGACCGCACCGACCGAAGGAGCGACCTCGTGACCGACGCCACCCGGGTCCTCGTGCTCAACGCCGGCTCCTCGTCGGTCAAGTACCAGCTGATCGACATGGTGGACGGCGCCCGGCTGGCCTCCGGCCTGGTCGAGCGGATCGGCGAGGGCAACGGCCGGCTCGCCCACACCCCGCCCGACGGCACCCGCCGGGAGACCGTCCAGGTCTTCCCGGACCACGGCGCCGCGCTCAAGGCGGTGGCCGAGGAGCTGACCGCCGACGGCCTCGGCCTGGACTCCCCCGAGCTGGCCGCGATCGGCCACCGGGTGGTGCACGGCGGACAGCGGTTCACCACGCCGACCCTGGTCACCGACGAGGTGCTGACCGAGATCCGCCGGCTGATCCCGGTCGCCCCGCTGCACAACCCGGCCAACATCACCGGCATCGAGGTGGCCCGGGCGCTCCGCCCCGACCTGCCGCAGGTGGCGGTCTTCGACACCGCCTTCCACGCCACCATGCCGGAGTACGCGGCCAGGTACGCGATCGACAAGGCGGTGGCGGACGAACACCGGGTGCGCCGCTACGGCTTCCACGGCACCTCGCACCAGTACGTCTCGCGGGCCACCGCCCGGCTGCTCGGCAAGGACCCGGCCGAGGTGAACGTGATCGTGCTGCACCTGGGCAACGGCGGCTCGGCCTCGGCGGTGGCGGGCGGGGTCTGCGTGGACACCTCGATGGGCCTCACCCCCCTGGAGGGCCTGGTGATGGGCACTCGTTCGGGTGACGTCGACCCGGGCGTGGTCTTCCACCTGCACCGGGTGGGCGGCCTGAGCATCGACCAGATCGACGAGCTGCTGAACCGCCGCAGCGGCCTGCTCGGCCTGTGCGGCGACAACGACATGCGCGAGATCATGCGCCGGGCGGACGACGGCGACCAGGACGCGAAGCTGGCCTTCGACGCGTACATCCACCGGCTGCGCAAGTACCTCGGCGGCTACTACGCGGTGCTCGGCCGGGTGGACGCGATCGCGTTCACCGCCGGGGTCGGCGAGAACGCCGCGCCGGTCCGCGCGGCCGCCTGCGCCGGTCTGGAGGAGCTCGGCATCGCGGTGGACCAGGAGCTGAACTCGGTCCGCTCCGGCGAGCCCCGGGTGATCTCCCCCGAATACGGACGGGTCACCGTCGCAGTGGTACCCACGGACGAGGAGCTGGAGATCGCCCAGCAGTCCTTCGCCCTGGTGCACGGAGCCTGACGAAGCGTCAGCATCCCACGCCTCGGGATGCTTCGTCGGCGATCTCTCCCCCTTCGGGCGGAATGCACCCATAACACGAACGGATAGACTGACCGATATGCGCCGAGCGAAAATTGTCTGCACCCTGGGTCCTGCCACGGACTCCTACGAACAGCTGAAGGCCATCGTCGAAGCGGGCATGAACGTCGCCCGACTGAACATGAGCCACGGCTCCCACGCGGAGCACGAGGAGCGGTACCGCAAGGTCCGCCAGGTGTCCGAGGACACCGGCCGCACCATCGGCATCCTGGCCGACCTCCAGGGCCCGAAGATCCGTCTGGCGACCTTCGCCAACGGCCCGGTGACGGTCGACAACGGTGACGAGTTCACCATCACCACCGAGGATGTGCCCGGGGACCAGCACATCTGCGGCACCACCTACAAGGGCCTGCCCGGCGACGTGAAGCCCGGCGACCCGGTCCTGATCAACGACGGCGTCATCGCCCTGGAGGTCGTCAGCGTCGACGGCCCGCGGGTGAGGACCGTGGTGATCGAGGGCGGCGTGCTCTCGAACAACAAGGGCATCAACCTGCCCGGCGCGGCCGTGAACGTGCCCGCGCTGTCCGAGAAGGACAAGGACGACCTGCGGTTCGCACTGGAGCTGGGCGTCGACATGGTCGCGCTCTCCTTCGTCCGGAACGCGGGCGACATCCACGACGTGCACAAGGTGATGGACGAGGTCGGCATCCGCGTCCCCGTCATCGCCAAGATCGAGAAGCCGCAGGCCGTCGAGGCGATGGAGGAGATCGTCCTCGCCTTCGACGCGATCATGGTGGCCCGTGGCGACCTCGCGGTGGAGTACCCGCTGGAGAAGGTGCCGCTGGTCCAGAAGCAGCTGATCACGCTGGCCCGCCGGAACGCCAAGCCGGTGATCGTCGCCACCCAGATGATGGAGTCGATGATCCACGCCTCGCGGCCGACCCGCGCCGAGGTCTCGGACGTCGCCAACGCGATCCTGGACGGGGCGGACGCGATCATGCTCTCCGCCGAGTCCAGCGTCGGCAAGTACCCGGTCGAGACGGTCAAGACGATGAGCCGGATCGCCGAGACGGCCGAGGAGGAGCTGCTCTCGCAGGGCCTCCAGCCGCTCAACCCGGGCCGCAAGCCGCGCACCCAGAGCGGCTCGATCGCCCGCGCCGCCTGCGAGCTGGGCGACTTCCTGAACGCCGAGGCACTGGTGGCGTTCACCAAGTCCGGCGACACCGCGCGCCGGCTCTCCCGCTACCGCTCGCCGATCCCGGTGGTGGCCTTCACCCCGGACGTCGCCACCCGCAACCAGCTCTCGCTGAGCTGGGGCGTCGAGGCGTACGTGACCGAGCAGGTGGAGACCACCGACGCGATGGTGGCCCAGGTCGACCAGGAGCTGCTGGCGCTGCGTCGGCTGAACGAGGGCGACACCGTCATCGTGACGGCCGGCTCCCCGCCCGGCATCCCCGGCAACACCAACATGGTCCAGGTGCACCACCTGGGCACCCGCGCGGCCCGCTGAGCCCCGCCCGCAGAACGCCCGTGGGGCGCCCCGGAGTCTCCGGGGCGCCCCACGGGCGTGACGGCCGTACCTAGTACGGCGTGGTGTCGTTGAAGAGGTGCATGCCGGGGATCGTCAGGGTGCCGCCGAACTGACCGGCCTGGACGGCCTTGGCGCCGGTCAGGGTCAGGTCCAGCGGGATCGGGACGGTGCTGAGCATGTCCCAGAGCCATTTCGGCAGGGTGTCCGGGGTGAGCGTGATCTCGCCCAGGTCGATCGGGATCGGCAGGCCGAGCACCTCGGCCAGGTGGCCCGAGAGGCTCTCCACGTACATGGTGACCGGGCCCTGGCGCATGGTCGAGGTCGACCCCGGGCGGCTCTTCACGTGGAAGGTCTTGCCGGGGATCTGAATCGTCGACATGTCGAGGTTCTCGATGTCCACGCTCGCGGTGGTGAACTTCAGCACCCGCTTGGTGCCGGTCGGGGTCTTCACGTCGTAGACGCCGTTGAAGACCGAGCCGTGCAGCGCCAGCCGGGTCGAGCGGAGCGTCCAGTTCTGCTCCGGCACCACGTGCCCGGGGCCGGCCTTGAGGGCCTTCACCGAGCTGGTGTCCAGCGAGCAGTTCGGGTCGGCCGAGGGCGAGGCCGAGGTCTTCGCGGCCGACTTGGGCTTGGCCGCGGCGGACGGCGACTTGGCGCCTGCGGTCGGCCCCGAGGTGGCGGACGGGGTGCCGGCCGGCGTCCCGGCCACCGGTGCCGGCGGAGCGGCCGGGCTGGGCGTGGTCACCGGCGTGGCGGTCGGCTTCGCGGAACTCGGAGTCGGCGTCGGGGAGTTGCTCGGCCTGGCGGGCAGGAAGACGTCCACGATGTCGTCGATGATGCCGCTCGGCCGGGAGCCGCTCCGGGAGGCGCGCTCGGTGGCCGGGGCGGACGGGCTGGGGGTGCCGACCGGCGCGGGGGCGCTCGCGGAGCCGCTCGGCACCGTGCCGGGCGTGGTGGACGGCGTCGCCCCGGGCAGCCCGGGGGTGCCCGGCAGCGGGGTCAGCTCGCTCTGCGGGACCGGGATCTCCTCCAGCACCGTGTCCGGGGCGCTGGCGCAGTTCTTCGGGGTGTCGGCGGAGGCCAGCGACGGGATCGTGCCCATCAGCAGCGCGGTGGGGACGGCGGCCAGCGCGAACGCCCGGCCGCGCAGGCGGGAGCCGCGCCGTGCGGCGGCGTGCCGCGGGCCCGGCAGCCGGACGCCGGCCACCTCGTCTCGGTCGGTCACCGTTGCCCCTCCGGATCGGCGGCCTGCGGCTGGGCGGGCAGCACCTGGGTGTCGGCCGGGGCCGCGACGGGCGGCTCTCCCTGGCCCGGCTCGTGCGGGAGCGCGCCGTACGCCAGGGCGGCCTGCTCCGGCAGCCCGGCGGGGGCCGGCTGCTCACCGGTGAACTCGGCTCCCTCGACGACCGGTTCGGGCTTCAGCGGGGCCCAGGAGACCAGCAGACCGCCGGCCACCAGGCCGAGCAGGAAGCCGAGCAGGAAGCCGCCGAAGTTGGAGACCGGGATGGAGATCAGGCTCAGGATGGTGGTGGCCACCCCGCAGAACACCCGGACCAGCGGCTGGAACCACGCGGTCAGCCCGAGCGCGATCAGCAGCACGCCGATCACCAGCGAACCCGCGCCGGCCGTGGTCGACATGGCCATCGTGAGCTGACCGAGCTTCAGGTGGAAGTACGGGAAGTACAGGATCGGCCCGCCCGCCAGGATGGCCAGCAGCCCGCCCCAGAACGGTCGGGTGTGCCGCCAGGTGTGGAACCTCTCCCAGGGGGTGGCCTGGCCCTCCTGCTGGGGCCACGGGGGGACGGTAGCGCTGGACACGAGGCAGCTCCTCGGTGGTACTCGCAGGCGGGAAGTCGGAGAGGGTACGGCCGGGACGGGGCGGAGGCCCCGCCCCGGCCGTGACGAGCGGTCGGTCGTCCGGGGACGGACCGTCAGCCGGCCTCGGGCATGTAGCACTCGATGCCCTGGCCCGCGCCCTTCTTGATGTTGAGCTTCAGGCCGTTGAGCTTGAAGGTGCCCGCGGTGGTCGCCCACGCGGTCTGCTTGACGTCGGTCAGGATCGCCTCGTCGGCGGCCTGGGCGAAGCCCCGGGCGCCGGTGGGCAGCTTGCCCTGCTTGCGGACGACGTCGATCGAGTCGCCGTCCTTGTGCCCGAGGGTGGAGGCGTCCTGGCCGATGTTGATGTTCTTGAACTGGGCGTCCGCCTTGAGCTCGGAGACGTCCAGGATCAGGTTCTCGGCGGTGACCGGGTTCTTCGGGTCGCCACCGGCGTTCAGCACCAGGGTCCAGTCACCGAGCGGACCGAGGTTGGTCTTCACCGACTGGCACATGTTGTTGATGGTCGCCGTGTCGAAGGTCGAGATGGCGATCGGGTGCGGCGTACCGTTGACCTCGAAGTCGACCCCGCCGAACTGGGCGAAGTTCGTGCCGGTCAGGCGCGAGGTGGTGACCTTGAAGTCCTGGCCCGAGACGCTGAACGAGGCGGCCAGCGCGTTGCTCGCGAGGCTCACGCCGATGGCCGCGGTGGCGGCGATGCTCGGAACCATGACGATCGCGAAACGCTTCCAACGGGTCTTGCCGAAAGTCTGGGACATGCGAGTCCTCCTTCTGGGACGTACATCTCCGGCCGTTCCCGGCGCGTCCCGCGCCGGCCCGGCTGGGATGGGAGAGAGCCACGTCCTCTGTAGCGGCGACAACCTACGGCCGCGCAGGGGTGCGCGGCCGGAAAGGACAGGACCCGCGCTGTTCTGGGATCTGCGGATACCCCCCTGCCCTCAGCCGCCGGCCTGGGCCGGCGACCACCCGGTGGGGACCTCTGGGGAGAGGACCGGGCGTGGCCGATCGTGCTTGAATCCCCAGCGAAGTACAAGAGGTTCGTTACTGACGGGTAATCCAACATCGGTAACTGTCGATCATGGAATCCGGAGATTTCTCACGGAGAGTGACGATCTGGCGGGCCGTCAGCGGGGAAACAGCTTGGAAACACCAGCGAAACACCCTCCCCCCGTCACCGATGGTGATGAGGAGAGGGTGTGGTCAAGATTTGATAAAGGCCCGCGAATTCCTGCGCATTGTCGCCAAATCACCCACGGCACCGCAGGTCACCGGCCGTGCCAGCGGCGGGTGTTCAGAACAGTACGCGGGCCAGTGCGGTCCGGGCGGCGCCCACCCGCGGGTCCTCGGCGCCGATCACCTCGAACAGCTCCAGCAGCCGCAGCCGGGCGGTGTCCCGGTCCTCGCCGAACGTCCGGCCGACGGTGTCCACCAGGCGCCCGAAGGCGTCCTCGACGTGACCGCCCACCAGGTCCAGGTCGGCCGCGTCCAGTTGGGCCGCGACGTTCTTGGGATCGTCCGCCGCGGCCGCCCGGACCGCCTGCGGGTCGAGCTGCTCGACCCGCTGCAGCAACTGGGCCTGCGCCAGACCGAGCCTGGCCTCGACGTTGCCGGGCTGGTCGGCCAGCACGTTCCGGTACGCCTGCACGGCGCCGCCCAGGTCGCCCCGGTCCAGCGCGTCGTGCGCGGCCGCGAGCGCCGGGTCCTCCGGCGGCAGGGCGGCGGCCGGGGCCTGGCCCTCGGGCGCACCGGCACCGCCGACGATGCCGAAGCGCTGCTCGGCCACCGCGATCAACTGGTCGATGATCTTACGGACGTTGGCCTCGTTCTCGGCGCCCTGGAACAGCGGGACGAGCTGGCCGGCCACCACTGCCATCACGGCCGGGATGCCCTGGATGCCGAACTGCTGGGCGATCAACTGGTTGGCGTCGACGTCGATCTTCGCCAGCACGATCCGGCCGGCGTACTCCTCGGCGAGCCGCTCCAGGATCGGGCTGAGCTGCTTGCACGGCCCGCACCACTCGGCCCAGAAGTCCACCACCACCGGCACCTCGGCCGAGCGCTGTACGACCTCGGCCTCGAAGGTGTCCTCGCTGACGTCGAGCACCAGCGGGTAGGAGGCGGTGGGCGGGACGATGCCGTCCGCCTCTGCGGCGGCGGCCTGGCGGGCCCGCTCGGCCCTGGCCTGCTCGGCCTTCTGGGCGGCCTCTCCGGCCGCCTTCACTGCGGCGAGATCGACCGCACCGCGCAGGGCGGAGCTGTTGAGACCTGAATTCCGTGGCTGCATGGCACTATCCTCCCCCGTCCGCACCCGTGACGTGTGCCAACTGCCGGGAAAGGCCCGGGGGCCTCTCCGGTCCGGCGTCGGCGGGAGTCGCCTCCCCGGTAGTCGAAGGAGTCCGGCGCGGATCCCCATCCGCGCCCCGCGCCCACCCGATCCCCGGATCGGCGCGTGGTTGTCGCTCTATTCGCTACGAGTCGTAGCGTATCTGCACCCCGGGTCGGTGCCGCAAGCCCCTCCGGACAACCGGGTACGTGAGCTGCCCCACTTTCGGGGACCTCCCGGGTCCCGCTACGGCCGATATGTCGCTACCGTGTGCAGCTCAAGTTACTCGCAGGTAAACCGCAAGGAGGCTCGGTGGCCCCCACCACCCGGCAGCCCACCGCCCCCGACCCCGCCGCACCCGCACGCGGCAAGGGACGGCCCCGCAGTGCCGCCGCCGACCTCGCGATCCTGGACGCCACCCGCGCCGCACTGGCCGAACTCGGCTGGGGCGGACTGACCATGGGCCACGTCGCGATCCGGGCCGGGGTCGCCAAGACCACCCTCTACCGCCGCTGGCCGTCCAAGAACGAACTCGTGGTCGACGCGGTGGCCAGCCTGTTCGACGACCTGGAGGTCGCCGACCTGGGCAGCCTGCGGGCCGACATCGAGGCCGTGGTGTTCCGCTTCGCCGAGCTGCTGGCCCGCCCGGAGACCCAGGCCGCCCTGCTCGCGCTGTTCGCCGAGGGCACCCGGGACCCGCAGCTCCGGCAGCGGATCAGGGAGCGGATCGTCGACCCGCAGAAGCACCTGGTGCAGCAGGGGCGGGCGAACGCGCAGCGCCGCGGCGAACTCGGCCCGGACCGGGACGAGGTGACGGCCGGTGAGGAGATCTCGATCATCTTCGACACCATCGCCGGCACCGTCGAGCACCGGATGCTGGTCAGCGGCGAACCCTGCACCCCGGAGTGGATCCACCGCTTCACCACCCTCCTCCTCAGCCCCCTCCCGGGCCTCTCCGCAGCCCTCGGCGAGGCCTGACACCTCCCTGCAGCCAGGCCCTCCGGGCTCACAGTCCAGGGGCTCGGGCTGCGCCCTAGGCAGGCGCTCCACTTGCACTACCCAGGGGCTCGGGCTGCGCCCTAGGCAGGCGCTCCACTTGCACTACCCAGGGGCTCGGGCTGCGCCCTAGGCAGGCGCTTCAGTTGCATTACCCAGGGGCTCGGGCTGCGCCCTAGGCAGGCGCTCCAGTTGCACTACCCAGGGGCTCGGGCTGCGCCCTAGGCAGGCGCTCCAGTTGCACTACCCAGGGGCTCGGGCTGCGCCCTAGGCAGGCGCTCCAGTTGCACTACCCAGGGGCTCGGGCTGCGCCCTAGGCAGGCGCTCAGCCGTCAACTACCCAGGGGCTCGGGGAACTGCGAGGAGATCTGGCGCCGGGGTCACTGCGAAAGTGCCTGACCGCCCACGCACGGATCACCTTGCAAGGGTCGGCGTCGCAGTTCCCCGAGCCCCTGACTCTTCCGAAGCACCTGCCAAAGGCCGGCGTCGCCCACGCGGCGGAGCCGCACAACAGCAGCGCCCCGAGCCCCTGGACCGTAGCGGGCTGAGCACCTGCCAAAAGGCCGGCATCGCCCACGCGGCGGAGCCGCACAACAGCACAGCCCCGAGCCCTTGCCTTCCGAACCAGCTGGCGCCAGGTCCGAGCCCCTGGTGGTTGTTCTAGAACATCGCGGTCTCGCGGTAGATGCCCCACTCGTCGCGGAGGGCGTTGCAGATCTCCCCGAGGGTGGCCTCCGCGCGGATGGCGGTGAGCATCGGGGGGATCATGTTCGCCCCGGAGCGGGCCGCCGCGAGCAGCTCCGCGAGAGCGGCCTGCACCGCCGCGTCGTCCCGGGCGGCCTTCCGGGCGGCCAGCGTCCGGACCTGCTCGCGCTCGACCTCGTGGCTGACCCGGAGGATCTCCAGCTCGGGAGTGACGCTGCGCGGGTGGCAGTTGACGCCGACCACGCGCTTCTCGCCCTTCTCCACACCCTGTTGATAGACGAAGGCGGCCTCCGCGATCTCCCCGGTGAACCAGCCCTCCTCGATCCCGCGCAGGATGCCGGAGGTCATCGGCCCGATCGGGTGGTCCGCCGTCGCCTTGTCCAGGATGCGCTGGAAGATCGCCTCGGCCTGCTGCTCGATCCGGTCGGTGAGGGCCTCGACGTACCAGGAACCGCCCAGCGGGTCGGCCACGTTGGCGACGCCGGTCTCCTCCATCAGCACCTGCTGGGTGCGCAGCGCGATCTCCGCCGCCTGCTCGGAGGGCAGCGCGAGGGTCTCGTCCAGTGCGTTGGTGTGCAGCGACTGGGTGCCGCCGAGCACCGCCGACAGCGCCTCGACGGCCGTCCGGACCACGTTGTTGTACGGCTGCTGGGCCGTCAGCGAGACGCCCGCCGTCTGGGTGTGGAACCGCAGCCACTGCGCCTTGTCGGTCTTCGCGCCGTACCGCTCGCGCATCCAGCGGGCCCAGATCCGGCGCGCGGCGCGGAACTTGGCGATCTCCTCGAAGAAGTCCAGGTGCGCGTCGAAGAAGAAGGACAGCCCCGGCGCGAAGACGTCGACGTCCAGACCGCGCGAGAGACCGAGCTCGACGTACCCGAAGCCGTCCGCCAGGGTGTAGGCGAGCTCCTGCGCGGCCGTGGCCCCGGCCTCCCTGATGTGGTAGCCGGAGACCGAGAGCGGCTTGTAGTCGGGGATGCCCGTGGCGCAGTACTCCATCAGGTCGCCGATCAGGCGCAGGTGCGGCTCGGGGGCGAACAGCCACTCCTTCTGCGCGATGTACTCCTTGAAGATGTCGGTCTGCAGCGTGCCGTTGAGCACCGCCGGGTCGACGCCCTGGCGCTCGGCGGCCACCAGGTACATGCAGAAGACCGGCACGGCGGGACCGCTGATCGTCATCGAGGTGGTCACCTCGCCGAGCGGGATGCCGTGGAACAGCACCTCCATGTCGGCGGCGGAGTCGATCGCCACCCCGCAGTGGCCGACCTCGCCGAGCGACTTGGCGTCGTCGGAGTCGTAGCCCATCAGGGTCGGCATGTCGAAGGCGACCGAGAGGCCGCCGCCGCCGGAGTCCAGGATCATCCGGTAGCGCTCGTTGGTCTGCTCGGCGTTGCCGAAGCCGGCGAACTGGCGGATCGTCCACGTCCGCCCCCGGTAGCCGGTGGCGTGCAGACCGCGGGTGTAGGGGTACTCCCCCGGCCAGCCGATCCGCTCGAAGCCCTCGTACGGCTGCCCGGCGGGCGGGCCGTAGACCGGCTCCACCTGGTCGCCGCTCAGGGTGGTGAAGTCGGCCTCGCGCTTGCGAGCCTTGTCGTACCGCTGCTGCCAGCGGGCCCGACCTGCGTCGATCTCCTCGGCGTCCATCAGACTCCGACTCCACTCCGTTGCGGCCGCTGCCTTGTGGGTGCGGGACCAGTTACTTGGATGTCCTATCAATTTACTCGGACGTCCTAGTATCTGTCGATGGCCGCCGGACGACGGAGAGGCGCCCCTCCCGTGTCGGGGAGGGGCGCCTCTCGTGGCGTGACGGCGGGTCAGGCCCGGACCGGCTCCGCGTCGACGATCAGCGGGGCCACCTCGCGGGAGACCCGGCGCTCGACGAAGAACGCGGCGGTCGGCACGGTGCCGGCCAGCAGCACCCAGGCCAGCTTGCGCATCGGCCACTTCGCCTTGGTGCCGAGGTCGAAGGCGAACACCAGGTAGAGCACGTACAGCCAGCCGTGCGCGATGCCGACCGCGGTGGTGAACGCGGGCGCTCCCGACAGGTCCAGCGCGTACTTGCCGATCATGCCCAGGACCAGCAGGACCAGCAGGACACCCGTCACATACGCCAGGACCCGGTAGCGGGTCAGCACACTCTGCTTCATGGCATCGAGGGTAACCGCCCTTACCGGGCGTCCCGCGCACGGGTCGCCGCCGGGTCGTCCCGGCGGTCACTGCCGGAAGTCGCCCGCCGCCACCCGGAGCGGCCGCAGCACGTCGAAGATCTGCCGGCACTGCTCCTCGTCGTACCCCTCCAGGCCGAAGTCCATCGCCATCAGGTCCCGGGTGGCCTGCTCGACCACCTCCCGGCCCCGGTCGGTGATGGCCGCCAGCACGCCGCGGCCGTCCAGCGGGTTGGGGCGGCGGGCCACCAGGCCGGCCCGCTCCAGCCGGTCGACGGTGTTGGTGACGCTGGTCGGGTGCACCATCAGGCGCTCGCCGACCTTGGAGAGCGAGAGCTCGCCGGTCCGGCTGAAGGTGAGCAGCACCAGGGCCTCGTACCGGGCGAAGGTCAGCCCGTACGGCTTGACCACGGCATCCACCCGGCCGAGCAGGATCTGATGGGCGCGCATCACCGAGGTGATGGCCGACATCGAGGGAACGCCGCCCCAGCGGCTGGTCCAGAGTTCGTCGGCGCGGGCGATCGGGTCGAATTCGAGAGCGAGGGGCTTGGCCACCCCTCCACCGTACCGGCGCCTCCTCCGGCGGGTAGCAGGTGTCCAGGACGGCGGACAAGGGGACGCCCTGGCGAGGTCCCGCCAGGACGCGGCACGGGGATCGACGGAACGGTGAGGTTACCTTCCGGTTCGACAACTGCCTTGCAGATCAAGGGAGTTGCCGATTTTCGACCGTCGGGGCGAATCGTGGCCCGGCGGGGCCCGCCATGACGCACCGATTCCGGGGGGAATGTCCGACTTCGTCGGACGGGGGATCCGGCCATCCCCCGCACCGGACCCGATGGCGGGAGCTGGCCAACTCTGGTCCGAGACCTGTCATTTCATCAGGTGGATTGTCATGCTTCTGGCCAGCCCCGTCACGACACCGGCCGCCCCACCCACCTCCGGCCGATGCCGCTTGACCGCACGGAGCAGCACGTCAGCATCCGCTCCGCCCCGCAGGCGCCAACCCATGGCGCCCCGGAGCGAGGTGCGACCGCGCACACGCGGTTGATTCCCGGAAGGAACCCGTACGTGAAGCGAAAGCTGACAGTCGGAGCCGCACTCTCCGCCACGGTGATCCTCGCCAGCGCCGTCCAGATCGGCGCCGGGACCGCCCAGGCCGCACCGACCCCGGTGAGCAGCAAGGGCTCCACCTTCCAGCGCGCCGAACTCAAGGCGCTGGCCCAGTCGTACGCCCCCGTCGTGGGGAAGGCGCTCGGCCTCGGCGCCGCGGAGGCGCTGGTCGCCAAGGACGCCGTGATCGACGCCTCCGGCGCCAAGCACCTGCGCTTCGAGCGCACCTACTCCGGCCTCTCCGTGCTGGGCGGCGACCTGGTCGCGCACTTCGCGCCGAACGGCAGGGTCAGCTCGATCGACCGGGCCACCGAGGCGCAGCTCGCGCTGTCCAGTCTGACCCCGGCCGTGCCGGCCGAGAAGGCCGCCAAGCAGGCCACCGGCGCCGTGCAGGCCACCGTCGGTCTGACCATCGACGAGGACGAGTCGCCGCTCAAGGCGATCACCGGCACCGGCAGCCCGGTCCTGGTGGTCTGGGCCCAGTCCGGCACCCCGCGCCTGGCGTACCAGACCGTGGTCGAGGGCGTCCGGGAGAGCGGCGCCCCCAGTGCGCAGAACCTGGTCACCGACGCCGCCACCGGCGAGGTGCTCGCCAGCCACGAGCAGTACCTCGCGACCGCCGCCACCGGTAGTGGCAAGGGCGTGCACGTGGGTTCGGTCACCCTGACCACCAACTACACCGGCTCGACCTACGAGTTGAAGGACCCGACCCGGGGCAACACCCGCACCGTCGGCCTGGCCGGCGGCACCTCGGGCAACGGCACGCTGTTCACCGACGCGGACAACGTCTGGGGCAACGGGCTGGCGACCAACGTCCAGTCGGCCGCCGTGGACGCCCAGTACGGTGCGGTGGCGACCTGGGACTACTACAAGAACAGCTTCAACCGCCTGGGCATCCGCAACGACAACGTCGGCGCGGTCAGCCGGGTGCACTACGGCAGCAACTACGTCAACGCGTTCTGGAGCGACTCCTGCTTCTGCATGACGTACGGCGACGGTGCCTCCAACACCCACCCGCTGACCGCGCTGGACGTGGCCGGGCACGAGATGACCCACGGCGTCACCGCCAACACGGCCGGCCTGGTCTACTCCGGCGAGTCCGGCGGTCTGAACGAGGCCACCTCGGACATCTTCGGCACCATGGTCGAGTGGTCCGCGGGCCTGTCGGTCGACCCGGGTGACTACCTGATCGGCGAGAAGATCAACATCAACGGGAACGGCACGCCGCTCCGCTACATGGACAAGCCCTCCAAGGACGGCGCGTCCAAGGACTCCTGGTACTCCGGGGTCGGCAACGTGGACGTGCACTACTCGTCCGGCGTGGCGAACCACTTCTTCTTCCTGCTCGCGGAGGGCAGCGGCGCCAAGGTCATCAACGGCGTCAGCTACAACAGCCCGACCTCCAACGGCTCGACCATCGTGGGCATCGGCCGCACCAAGGCCGCCGCGATCTGGTACCGCGCGCTGACCGTCTACATGACCTCCACCACCAACTACAAGGCCGCCCGCACCGCCACCCTGAAGGCGGCGTCCGACCTGTACGGCGGCACCGCCAGCACCGAGTACAAGACGGTCGCGGCCGCCTGGTCGGCGGTCAACGTCACCTGACACCCCGTCCACCGGTACGCCGCGGCCGGGCCGCCCCCAGCCGGCGGGGCGGGCGCGGCGGTGGGACGAGGGGGCCGGGCGGGGGGGCGAGGGGGGGGGGGGGCGGCGGCCCGCCCGCCCCGGGTGGG
>NZ_JBIWML010000004.1:0-282721 GCF_044766665.1 Kitasatospora sp. NPDC101801 | reverse complement strand
ACCGGTCGGGCGCCCCCCCCACCCCGCTATAAATGCGGGGGGCGGCGGGGGGGGGGGGGGGGACCCCCCCCCCCCCCCCCCCCCCCGGGCCCGGGGGGGGGGGCCCCCCCCCCGGGGGCGCCCCGCCCGCGGCGTTGCTACCAGGTGCCCGGCCGGGCGATCAAGGGGGCGGTCTGGCGAAGTCCCGCCAGCACCTTTTCTGGTACATACCTGGACAGCAACCTGGCGAAACACGGCCGCAATCTTCGCATTGGTCTGGACAGTTACCGATTTTCGACGGTTGTTCAGGTTCCGTTCGCGTCAAAACTCCGCCCCACTGCCGGAATTGACCCGTTTCGTCGGTAATGCCATGCAGTCGATCAGGCCATCACGCAGCGTGCCGAGCTGGCGGGAGCTTGCCAATTGTCAGCCGAGACCTGTCATTTCATCAGGTGCATTGTCATGCTTCTGGCCAGCCCTGTAGGCACCGGCCGCCCCACCCGTATCCGGCCGATGCCGCTTGACCGCACGGAGCAGCACGTCAGCATCCGCTCCGCCCCGACGGCACCACCCATGGCGCCCCGGAGTGAGATGCGACCGCGCACACGCGGTTGAACTTCGGAAGGAACCCCGCACGTGAAGCGAAAGCTGACTGTCGGCGCCGCCCTCTCGGCCACTGTGATCCTCGCCTCCGCCGTCCAGGTCGGCGTCGGTTCGGCGGCGCAGGCCGCCCCCCTTCCCGCGAGCAGCAAGGGCTCGGTGCCGCAGCGCGCCGAACTCAAGGTGCTGGCCCAGTCATACGCCCCGTCCGTGGCCAAGGCCGCCGGCCTCGGCGCCTCCGAGGCGCTGGTCGCCAAGGACGCCGTGATCGACGCCTCCGGCGCCAAGCACCTGCGCTTCGAGCGCACCTACGCCGGTCTGCCGGTGGTCGGTGGCGACCTGGTCGCGCACCTGGCGCCGAACGGCAAGGTCACGTCCGTGGACAAGGCCGCCGAGGCGCAGCTCGCGCTGCCCAGTCTGACCCCGGCCGTGCCGGCCGAGAAGGCCGCCAAGCAGGCCACCGGCGCCGTGCAGGCCACCGTCGGCGTGACCATCGACGAGGACCAGAGCCCGATCAAGGAGGTCACCGGCTCCTCCGCGCCGAAGCTGGTGATCTGGGCCACCTCCGGCACCCCCCGCCTGGCCTACGAGACCGTGGTCGAGGGCGTCCGCGAGAGCGGCATACCCAGCGCCCAGAAGCTCGTCACCGACGCCGCCACCGGCGAGGTGCTCTCCACCCACGAGCAGTACCTCGCGGCGGCCGCCACCGGCAGCGGCAAGGGCGTGTTCGTCGGCTCGGTCCCGCTGACCACCAACTCCTCGGGCAGCACGTACCAGCTGAAGGACCCCAGCCGGGGCAACATGTACACCACCACGCTGGCCAACAAGACGTCCGGCAACGGCACCCTGCTGACCGACACCGACAACGTCTGGGGCACCGGCCTGGTCTCCAGCACCCAGTCCGCCGCCGTGGACGCCCAGTTCGGCGCCGCGGCCACCTGGGACTACTACAAGAACTCGTTCGGCCGCCTCGGCATCCGCAACGACGGTGTCGGCGCCTACAGCCGCGTCCACTACGGCCGGAACTACGTCAACGCGTTCTGGTCCGACTCCTGCTTCTGCATGACGTACGGCGACGGCGCCTCCAACACCCACCCGCTGACCGAGCTGGACGTGGCGGGCCACGAGATGACGCACGGCGTCACCTCCAACACCGCCGGCCTGAACTACTCGGGCGAGTCCGGCGGCCTCAACGAGGCCACCTCGGACATCTTCGGCACCATGGTCGAGTTCTCCGCGAACCTCGCGGCCGACAAGGGCGACTACCTGATCGGCGAGCTGATCAACATCAACGGGGACGGCACGCCGCTCCGTTACATGGACAAGCCCTCCAAGGACGGCGGCTCGAAGGACTCCTGGTCCTCCACCCTCGGCTCGCTCGACGTGCACTACTCCTCGGGCCCGGCCAACCACTTCTTCTACCTGCTCTCGGAGGGCAGCGGCGCCAAGACCGTCAACGGCGTCAGCTACAACAGCCCGACCTCCAACGGCTCGACCCTGACCGGCATCGGCCGGGACAAGGCCGCGGCCATCTGGTACCGCGCGCTGACCGTGTACTGGACCTCGACCACCAACTACGCGGGCGCCCGCACCGGCACCCTGAAGGCGGCGGCGGACCTGTACGGCGCCGGCAGCGCCGAGTACAGCGCGGTCGCGGCCGCCTGGTCCGGGGTCAACGTCAACTGACACCCCGCCACCTGACACGCGAAAGCCCGGGCCCCTCGGAGGGGAGGCCCGGGCTTTCGTGCCGGGTGCGTCAGGCGGTGGCGGGCTGCCCGGCGGCCGGGTACTCGCCGCGCTCCTCCTTGGCCAGCATCCGCTCGGCCACGAAGCCGCCGAACGGCAGCACCGAGAGCACGAACAGGACCGCGCCGCGCTTGGCGTCCCAGCGCTGCTTCTGCCAGGCCAGCGCGAGGAAGACCACGTAGAGCACGAAGAGGACACCGTGCACCATGCCCATCACCGGCACGGCGTTGAAGTCGGTGGTGCGCTTGAGCCCCGAGCAGACCAGCAGCAGCAGGAAGGACAGACCCTCGGGGGCGGACACGAGGCGCAGACGGTGGACGGCGCTGCTCTTCACGGCGGGTACCTCACTACGGGATCGGCGGGCTTGTGCTGCACGGGCTTGTGAACGGACGCACAAGCCGACCGTTCATTATGACCGGTCCTTCACCGATCACCGGCGGCCGGGGGTGTGTACCGGATGTGTACCAGTGGCCCGCACCCCCTCCCGGTCGCCCGGCGACGGCCGCTATGGTCACCGCGTGGCACAGTTTCGACTCCAGGGATCAAAGGTGCTCGCCGTCGACATGACGGGCGACGCGGTCAAGGCCCGCAACGGCTGCATGGTTGCCTACACGGGCCAGATGAACTTCAAGAAGCTGAGCGGTGGTGGCAACGGCCTGCGCGGCATGGTCACCCGTCGGCTGACGGGTGAGCAGATGGAGGTCATGGAGGTCCAGGGGCAGGGCACCTGCTTCTTCGCCGACCGGGCCACCGAGGTCAACCTCGTCCGGCTGAACGGCGAGACGCTGTTCGTCGAGGCGGACAACCTGCTCTGCACCGAGGGCAGCCTGCACACCGGCACCAGCTTCACCGGCCTGAACGGGATGGCCTCCGGCACCGGCCTGTTCACCACCAAGGTGGACGGACACGGCTGGGCCGCGCTCACCTCCAAGGGCCCGGCGATCATCCTCCGGGTCTCCCAGGGGCAGCCGCTGCGGGTGGACCCGGGCGCGTACGTCGCGCACACCGGGAACCTCAACCGCGCGCTCAAGTCGGGCGGCGGCTGGACCACGCTGATCGGCGAGGGCGGTGGCGAGGCGATGCAGGTGGAGTTCACCGGCGAGGGCCTGGTCTACGTCCAGCCGTCCGAGCGGCTCACCTTCGGGGGCGACGTCTGATGCCGTTCACCAAGATCAACAGCAAGCTGATCGAGGCCAAGGTCTTCCCCGGCCAGCGGATCTTCAGCCAGCGCGGCTCGATGATCGCCTACACCGGCGAGGTCGCCTTCACCCCCAACCTGACCGGCGGTCAGGGCGGCGTGATGGGCATGATCGGCCGCCGGGTGGCCAACGAGGACGTCCCGCTGATGACCGTCGAGGGCCAGGGCAGCGTGCTCTTCGGCCACGGCGGCCACCACGTCCAGATCATCGAGCTCACCGGCGACACCCTGAACGTCGAGGCCGACCGGCTGCTCGCCTTCGACGGCACGCTCCGGCAGACCACCGTCTTCCTCGGCTCGCAGGGCGGCGTGATGGGCATGGTGCGCGGCCAGGTCAGCGGCCAGGGCCTGTTCACCACCCAGCTGGCCGGCCAGGGTTCGGTCGCGGTGATGGCGCACGGCGGCTTCGTCGAGCTGCCGATCACCCCGAACCAGCCGGTGCACGTCGACCCGCAGGCGTACGTCGCGCACCGCGGCCAGGTGCAGAACAAGCTGTCCACGTCGGTGGGCTGGCGCGACATGGTCGGACGCGGCTCCGGCGAGGCGTTCCAGCTGGAGCTGTCCGGCAACGGTGTGGTGTACGTCCAGGCGAGCGAGGAGAAGCTCTGATGTCCTACCCGCCGCAGTACCCGCCGCAGCAGCCCGGCTATCCGCAGCAGCCGGGATACGGCGCCCCCCAGCAGTACCCGGCGCAGCCGCCGCAGCCCGGCTACGGCGTCCCCGAGGGCCCGCAGGTGCACGACGCGAACAGCCTGCCCGTCAACGACAACGTCAACCCGTACGCCTTCTCGGTCGACCTGAACGGCCCGTACTACCTGCAGAAGGGGAAGATGATCGCCTACTACGGCGACGTCCGCTTCTCCGGGATCGGCCACGGCTCGATCGACCGCGCGCTCGGCCGCAACTTCAACTCCCCGCTGCACGCCACCGACTGGGTGGTGGCCGAGGGCCGGGGCAAGCTGCTGCTCGCCGACCGGGCCTTCGACCTCAACTCGTACGACCTGGAGAACGGCAACCTGACGGTCCGTTCGGGGAACCTGCTGGCCTTCGAGCCGACCCTGGCGCTCAAGCAGTCGATCATCCCGGGCTTCCTCACCCTGATCGGCACCGGCAAGTTCGTGGCCGCCTCGAACGGTCCGGTGCACTTCGTCGAGCCGCCGATCCGGGTCGACCCGCAGGCCCTGGTCGGCTGGGCCGACTGCCCCGCCCCCTGTCACCACTACGACCACGGCTACATGCACGGCGTGCTCGGCGGACTGCGCCAGCTCACCGGGCTCGGCGGCGCCTCCGGCGAGGAGCACCAGTTCGAGTTCATCGGGGCGGGCACGGTGCTGCTCCAGTCCAGTGAGACCCTGATGGCCGAGCGCTCGGTCGGCGTGGTCCACCAGGAGGCCGGCGTCCCCGGCGGTGGGTACGGCGTGCCGCAGCAGCAGCCCGGGCACGGCCAGAGCCAGCTGCCGAACGTGAACATCCCCGGCGTGGGGAATCTCGGGGACCTCGGACGGCGCTTCGGCCTGTAGGTATTGCGGCTGGTCTAATTGTATAACTTTGAACAACCTCGGCTATAGTGGCTGGTATGGACTCCCCCGCCGACACCCCCGCAGCGGTCTCCTCCCCGTCGTCCTCGGCGGCGGAGGAGACCCCCTGGCTCTCCGCCAAGGAGCAGCAGTTCTGGCGTGCCCACCTGGAGGTCAGCCACCTGCTGGACTACCAGCTCGGCCGGGAGCTCCAGCCGCACGGTCTCGCCAACAACGACTACGAGATCCTGGTCGTGCTCTCCGAATCCCCCGACCGGCGGATGCGGATGACCGACCTGGCCACCGCCACCCTCCAGTCGAAGAGCCGCCTCTCGCACCAGATCACCCGGATGGAGAACGCCGGCCTGGTGCTCCGTCAGGAGTGTCCGGGCGACCGCCGCGGCCTCTTCGCCCACCTCACCGAACACGGCTGGGACATCCTCCAGAAGGTCGCCCCCGACCACGTCCGCTCGGTGCGCCACCACTTCATCGACCGCTTCACCCCCGAGCAGATCGACACCCTCTACGCCGCCCTCGCCCCGGTCGCCGAACACCTCCGCAGCCTGCGTGGCCGCAGCTGACCCATCGGCACGCGATCGAGCAGGGGCTCGGGGCTCCGCTGATCCGCGGCTCCGCCGTGCGGGCGACGCCGACCTTTTGCAGGTGGCTGAGCAGCTACGGCCAGGGGCTCGGGGCTCCGCTGATCTGCGGCTCCGCCGCGCGGGCGACGCCGACCTTTTGGCAGGTGCTTCGGATCTACGGTCAGGGGCTCGGGGCCCTGCTGATCTGCGGCTCCGCCGCGCGGGCGACGCCGACCCTTGCAAGGGGATCCGTTCAGGGGTGGCCAGGCACTTTCGCAGTGATACCCGCCGGCCACGAACCGTCGCCGTTCCCCGAGCCCCTGGGTGGTGGACCGCTGAGCGGCTGCGAAAAGGGTCAGCCCCGGGTCAGCCCCGCGACCAGGGTGTCCGCCGCTCCGTACGGGTCCAGCGTGCCGTCGGCGACGCGTTCCGCGAGGGCGGAGAGCTGCCGGTCGCCGTGCAGGTCGCCGATCCGGGCCCGGAGGGTGGCGAGGGCGATCGCCTCGATCTCGTCCGCCGCCCGACGGCGCCGGCGGACCGCGAGTTCACCGGTCTCGGCCAGCCAGGCGCGGTGCTTCTCCAGGGCCTCGACCACCTCGTCGATGCCCTCGCCCCGGGCGGCCACGGTCTTCACGATCGGCGGCCGCCAGTCCCCCGCACCCCGCGACTCCCCGAGCCCCAGCATGTGGTTGAGCTCGCGGGCGGTGGCGTCGGCCCCGTCCCGGTCGGCCTTGTTGACCACGAAGACGTCGCCGATCTCCAGGATGCCCGCCTTGGCCGCCTGGATGCCGTCCCCCATGCCGGGGGCGAGCAGCACCACGGTGGTGTCGGCCTGGGCCGCCACCTCCACCTCGGACTGGCCGACCCCGACGGTCTCCACCAGGATCACCTCGCAGCCGGCCCCGTCCAGCACCCGCAGGGCCTGCGGCGCCGTCCAGGACAGCCCGCCCAGGTGCCCCCGGGTGGCCATCGAGCGGATGAACACCTCCGGGTCGGTGGCGTGCTCCTGCATCCGGACCCGGTCACCGAGCAGCGCCCCGCCGGAGAACGGCGAGGAGGGGTCGACCGCCAGCACGCCGACCCGCTTGCCGAGCCGCCGGTACGCGGAGACCAGCGCGGAGGTCGAGGTCGACTTGCCGACCCCGGGCGAACCGGTCAGCCCGACCGTGTACGCCTGCCCGGTGTACGGCGCCAACGCGGCCATCGCCTCCCGCAGTTGCGGGGCGGCGTTCTCCACCAGCGAGATCAGCCGTGCCACGGCGCGCGGCCGCCCCTCCCGGGCCTGCTCGACCAGCGTGGGGACGTCGATCATGCGCGTGCTCCTCGGTCACTAGGCAAACGAAGGAAGGGCCGCCGGACGCGGACGTCCGGCGGCCCCGAAAGTACGTCAGCCGGTCAGGCCCTGGGCACCCGGACGATCAGGGCGTCGCCCTGGCCGCCACCGCCGCAGAGCGCGGCCGCGCCGACCCCGCCGCCACGGCGCTGGAGCTCCAGCGCCAGGTGCAGCACCACGCGGGCGCCGGACATCCCGATCGGGTGGCCGAGCGCGATCGCGCCGCCGTTCACGTTGACCTTGTCCTCGGTCACGCCTAGGTCCTTCATCGACTGGTGCGAGACGGCCGCGAAGGCCTCGTTGATCTCGATCAGGTCGAGGTCCTCGACGCCGATGCCCTCCTTGGAGAGCGCGTGCTTGATGGCGTTGGACGGCTGCGACTGGAGCGAGTTGTCCGGGCCCGCGACGTTGCCGTGCGCGCCGATCTCGGCGATCCAGCTCAGGCCCAGCTCCTCGGCCTTGGCCTTGCTCATCACGATCACCGCGGCGGCGCCGTCGGAGATCTGCGAGGCGGTGCCGGCCGTGATGGTGCCGTCCTTGGTGAAGGCCGGGCGCAGCTTGGCCAGCGTCTCCACGGTGGTCTCGCCGCGGATGCCCTCGTCCTGGCTGAAGACGACCGGGTCGCCCTTGCGCTGCGGGATCTCGACCGGGACGATCTCGGCGTCGAAGACGCCGTTCTTCTGCGCGGCGGCGGCGCGCTGGTGCGAGAGCGCGGCCAGGTGGTCCTGGATCTCGCGGCCGATGCCGAGCCGGGCGTTGTGCTTCTCGGTCGACTCGCCCATCGGGATGGACTCGTAGGCGTCGGTCAGGCCGTCGTGGGCCATCGAGTCGAGCAGTTCGATGGCGCCGTACTTGTAACCCTCGCGGGACTTCGGCAGCAGGTGCGGGGCGTTGGTCATCGACTCCTGGCCGCCCGCGACCACGATGTCGAACTCGCCCGCGCGGATCAGCTGGTCGGCCAGCGCGATCGCGTCCAGGCCGGAGAGGCAGACCTTGTTGATGGTCAGCGCCGGCACGTTCAGCGGGATGCCGGCCTTGACCGCGGCTTGGCGGGCGGGGATCTGGCCGGCCCCGGCCTGGAGCACCTGGCCCATGATCACGTACTGGACCTGATCGGGGGTCAGACCGGCCCGCTCGACCGCGGCCTTGATCGCGAAGCCGCCGAGCTCGGCGCCGGAGAAGCCCTTGAGCGAGCCGAGCAGCCGGCCCATCGGGGTTCGGGCACCAGCGACGATCACTGAAGTAGTCATGAGACGAGCCCCTTCGCGCGTCAAGGCCATGAGGGTGTGGGGATGCGGCCTCAATGTACTGACCCGTAACCCGTGCGTCATCGCAGCCGAGGTGTGATCAGCGGCACGTGTCACTGCCTGGTCAACAGCGTGTCAGCACAGCTTGGGTGAATTGTGAGCAGGCTCGCACGCGACGTGCTGGCGCTGCCTCAACTCCGTGCGCTGCACTGGTACCCGCCCTTCAAACCCCTCACTCCTTCCGGAGGCCAGCCGTGCTGACCCGCATCGACCACATCGGGATCGCCTGCTTCGACCTGGACAAGACCGTCGAGTTCTACCGCGCCACCTACGGCTTCGAGGTCTTCCACAGCGAGGTGAACGAGGAGCAGGGCGTCCGGGAGGCGATGCTGAAGATCAACGACACCGGCGACGGCGGCGCCTCGTACCTCCAACTGCTGGAGCCGACCCGGGAGGACTCCACGGTCGCCAAGTGGCTGGCGAAGAACGGCGAGGGCGTGCACCACATCGCGTTCGGCACCGCGGACGTGGACGGCGACGCCGCCGACATCAAGGCCAAGGGCGTCCGGGTGCTGTACGAGGAGCCCCGGATCGGCTCGATGGGGTCCCGGATCACCTTCCTGCACCCGAAGGACTGCGGCGGTGTGCTGACCGAACTGGTCACCTCGGCGACCACCGGCCACTGACGCCGCCGGGCGGGGCCGCCGTCCTGCGGCCCCGCCCGCGACCCGTCGGTAACCTTGGAAAACCCCCACTCGCCCATTCCCCTACGGGCCGCGCACACTACAATGCCGAAGTGCGCAAAGCTCCGGGGAGGACCGGTCCGGCGGGCACGGCCGATGGTGGGAGCAGCCGGAGCTTCGATGGCTGGTCCCGTCTCAAGGGGAGTCCACCAACCGGGCGCGGCGACGAGACCGCCGTTCGGATCTGTCACCATTCTCCACAGGCAAGAGTTCGCTCAGGAGTCCACCCGGACGGCGGAGCGCGACATCGTCGCGCGCCGGTGCCCGACGGCTCCGACCGTGGCACCCGCCACGGCTGCAAGGACCAGCTGATCCGGCCCCACGGTGGGGTTACCGGCCGGCCGGGTCGAGGACGCGACCAGGAGATGGATGGGACCGCGGAGTGCGGGGCAACGACCGCTACGAGGCTGACGATCACCTCTCCCAGTTCGAGGCCGAGATGGATCGGACTCGCAAGGAGCGGGACAAGACCGTCCAGCATGCCGAGGACCTCGCCTACCAGGTGGAGGTGCTCCGGGCCAAGCTGCACGAATCCCGTCGGCAGCTCGCCCAGCCGCGTGCCTTCGACTCCGTCTCCGGGCAGGCCGAGCAGCTTCTCCACAACGCCGAGATGCAGGCCCAGCAGCTGCGCGCGGACGCCGAGCGGCAGCTCCGGGAGTCCCAGGCGGCCACCCAGCGGCTGATGGCCGAGGCCGCCGAGCGCACCGCGCGCCTGGAGGCCGAGCTGGCCGCCCGCCGGCGCCAGCTGGACGAGGAGCTCACCGAGCTGCGTCGCAGCGCCGAGCGGCACGTCAACGAGAACGTCTCCTGGGCCGAGCAGACCAGGGTGGGCACCGAGCAGGAGTCCCAGCGGGTCCTCCAGGAGGCCCAGGCCGAGGCCGAGCGGATGATCGCCGCCGCCCGGGCCGAGGCCGCCGCGCTGGCCGACCACGCCCGCGCGCAGACCGCCGCCGACGTGGACGCCGCCCGGGGCGAGGCGCAGGCCGCCGTGGAAGCCGCGCTGGTCCGCGCCCAGAACGACGCCGAGCGCCTGCTCAGGGCCGCCTCCGAGCAGGCCCAGCAGGCCAACGCGCAGGCCGAGGCGGTCACCGGCGAGGCCCAGCAGCAGCTGGCCGGGGCGCAGGCCGCCGCCGAGCAGCAGCTCGCGGTGGCCCGGGCCGAGATCACCCAGCTCAAGGAGCAGGCGGCCGAGGACCAGCGGCGGGCCACCGAGGCGCTGGACCAGGCCCAGGCGGAGATAGAGCGGCTGCGGACCGAGGCGCTGGCCGAGGCCGAGCGCGCCCGGCAGGAGGCCGCCGAGCTGCGGGCCCGCGCCGAGGCCGCCGCCGAGCAGTTGCAGATCGAGGCGGAGGCCGCGGTGCAGCGGCTGGTCGCCGACGGCGAGGCCGCCAGCGACCAGCGCTCGCAGACCGCCAAGGCCGAGATCGCCCGGATGGTGGCCACCGCCACCAAGGAGACCGACCGGATCAAGGGCGAGGCGGCCAACGCCAAGGCCGAGGCGGAGGCTGCCCGGGCCGCCGCCGCCGAGGAGAGCGAACGGCTGCGGGGCGCGGCCGAGAGCGTCACGGCCCAGCTCCGGGCGGAGGCCGAGGCGGCCGTCGCCGAGCTGCGCGCCGAGGCCGAGCGGGAGGCCGCCGCCCTGCGGGCCGAGGCCCAGGCCGCCGCCGAACAGCTGGCCGCCGAGGCCCGCGAGGCCGGCCGGGCCGAGGGGGCCAAGGACGCCACCGTGCACCTGGCCAAGGCGGCCAAGCAGGCCGACGAGGCGGTGGCCAGGGCCAGGGCCGAGGCCGAGGCCACCGTGACGGCGGCCGGCACCGAGGCGGACCGACTGCTGGCCGAGGCCACCGCAGAGGCCGAGCGGCTCCGCGAGCAGGCCAGGGCCGCGATGGAGCAGGCCCAGAACGCCGCCCTGGAGGACGCCGCCGCACTCCGCGAGCAGATCCGCCAGGCCCACGACGAGGCTGCCCAACTCCGGGCCGAGGCCGAGGAGTTGCGCACCCAGGCGGCCGCCGAGGCGGACCGGGTGGAGAGCGAGGCCCGGCGGCAGGCGGTGCTCCGGATCGAGGAGTCCGCGAAGACCGCCGAGGAGCTGCTGACCAAGGCCAAGGCCGACGCGGACGAGCTGCGCGCGGGTGCGGCCGCCGAGGTGGACCGGCTGCGCGAGCAGACCGAGGCGCAGGCGGTGGAGACCCAGGGCCGGGCCGAGCAGACCCTCGCCCGGGCCCGGGCCGAGGCCGAGAAGCTGGTCGCCGGAGCCGAGCAGCAGGGTCAGGACGCGATCACCGCGGCCAAGGCCGCCGCCGCCGAGAACCGGGGTGCCGCCGAGCGGGAGACCGCCGAACTCCGCCGCGAGGCGGCCGAGTTCGACCAGCGGGTGCGGGCCGAGGCACAGGCGGCCGCCGAGCAGCTGGCCGCCGAGAGCCGGGCCGCCGCCGAGGCGGCCCGGGCCGAAGCGGCCGAGTGGGCCGACAACCACCGTTCCGGAGCCGAGAGTTGGGCTCTCCGGCAACGCGGCGAGGCGGAGGCCGAGGCCACCGCGCTGCGCGAGGAGAGCCGCCGCGAGCGGGCCGAGGCGAGTGCCGCGCTGGAGCGCGAGCAGCGCGAGGCCACCGAACTGCTGGCCGCCGCCCGGGCCGAGCGCACCGAGGCCGGCGCCGCCGCGGCCGAGCTGCGCGCGACCGCCGAGCGGGAGGCCGCCGAGCTGCGGGCCGCCGCCGAGGCCGCGAGCTCCGCAGCGCGCGCCGCCGCCGAGCGGGACAGCGCCGAGCTGACCGAGCGGACGGCCGCCGAGACCGCCGGGCTCCGGGCCGCCGCCGAGGCCGAGACCGCGGAGCTGCGCGCCCGGGTCACCGCCGAGACCACCGAGCTGGCCGAGCGCACGGCTGCCGAGGCGGCCGAACTGCGCGCCGCCGCCGAGGCCGAGGCCGACCGGCTGCGGGCCGAGGGCGCCCGGGAGCTGGCCGAGGCGCAGGAGCGCGCCGCCACCGCCGTCGCCGAGGTCGGCGAGCTGCGCGCCGAGGCCACCGCCGAGATCGCCGAGCTGCGGTCCGCGGCCGAGCGCAAGGCTGCCGAGCTGGTCTCCGCCGCCGAGGACGAGGCCGCCGAGACCCGGCAGTCGGTGGCCGGTCTGTACGAGACCGCCTCCCAGCAGATCGCCGAACTGCGCGCCACCGCCGACCGGGAGAGCACCGAGACCCGCGAGCTGGCCGAGCTGGAAGCGGCCGAGCTGCGCGAGACCGCCGAGCGGGAGACCGCCGAACTGCGCGCCGCCGCCGAGGCGGAGGCCACCGCCCTGCACGAGCGGACGGCCGCCGAGCTGACCGCCGACCGGGAGGCCGCCGACGCCGAGATCGGGCGGCAGCGGGCCGAGGCGCAGGCGTACGACCGGCAGCTGCGGGCCGAGGCGGACGCCGAGCGGGCGGACGCGCTGGGCTTCGCCGAGCAGCGCCGGGCCGAGGCCGAGGCGCAGGCCAGGCAGACCACCCAGGACGCGGACGAGCGGGCCGCGGCCGCCGTCGCCGAGGCCGAGGAGTTCGCCGCCGCGCTGCGGGCCGAGGCCGAGGAGTACGCGCTGGCCACCCGCACCCTGGCGGAGGACTACGAGACCGCCACCCGGTCCCGGGCCGACGCGTACGACCGGGAGACCAGGGAGGCCGCCGAGCAGTTCGACCGGGCCACCCGGGAGCAGGCCAAGTCGGTGCTGGAGAAGGCGTTCGCGGACGCCGAGTCGCTGGGCGAGGACGCCCAGGCCACCGCACTGGCCACCACCGCCGCCGCCGAGGAGCAGGCCGACGCGATGGTGGCGGCCGCCCGCAAGGAGGCCGAGCGGATCACCGCCGCCGGCGAGGCGGCCGGGCAGACCGAGGTGGAGCGCGCCAGGGCCGACGCGGACGCCCTGCTCTCCGAGGCCCGCCGGGACGCCACCGCGGTCCGCGAGCGGGCGGAGGAGCTGCGCGAGCGCACCGACGCCGAGATCGAGGCGCTGCACGAGCGGGCCCGCAAGGAGAACGCGCAGGCCATGAAGTCGGCCGGCGAGCGCGTGGACACCCTGGTGACGGCGGCTCAGGAGCAACTCACCGAGGCCGAGGAGCAGGCCGCCAAGGCCGTGGCCGACGCCGAGCAGAAGGCGGCGAAGCTGGTCGCCGAGGCCGAGCAGAAGGCCGCCGAGCTCACCTCGGAGGCCTCCGCCGAGGCCGGCAAGGTCCGGATCTCGGCCGTCCGCAAGGCCGAGGGGCTGCTCAAGGAGGCGGACCAGAAGCTCGCCGACTCCACGGCGCGCGCCGACCGGCTGCGCACCGAGGCGGAGGAGCGGCTGCAGGCCGCCCAGGAGGAGGCCGAGCAGCAGCTCGAGACCGCCTCCGAGCAGGCCGAGAAGCGACTGCGGCGGGCCGACGAGGGGGCGGAGCGGCAGCTCGCGGAGGCGGCGGAGGAGGTCGAGCGGCTGCTGTCCGAGGCACGGGCCGAGGCGCAGCGCGTGACCGACGAGGGCCGCCGGGAGTTGGACGAGCTGGTGCGTCGGCGCAAGGACATCAACACCGAGATCTCTCGGGTCCAGGACGTGCTCTCCGCGCTGGAGGCCTTTGAGGCACCGTCACCGGTCGCGCAGGGCAACGGGGGAAGCAGTGGCAAGAAGGACGGGGCGCCGAAGGCCGGTGCCGGCGTGGGCGCTCCTCGTTCGGGTGGCAATCGCTCCGGCGGCGCACCACCCGATTGAGCGGACATTGTCCGTGCAGCAACGGCGTTTCGCCTTCGACACTCCGATAACGTGTCAGGATTCCCTCAACCACCTCAGCGGTTAACGACAGGAAGCCCAGAACCCCATGAGCGACAGTCACTCCCCTCACGGCTTCGACCTGGTGCGCCGTGGGTACGAGCGCGCCCAGGTCGACGAGCGGATCACCAAGCTGGTGGCCGACCGCGACTCCGCGCTGACCAGGATCGGTGCGCTGGAGAAGCGCATCGAGGAGCTCCACCTGGAGACCCAGAGCGCCCAGGCCGCGGTCAGCGATGCCGAGCCGTCGTACGCCGGGCTCGGTGCCCGGGTCGAGAAGATCCTCCGCCTGGCCGAGGAGGAGGCGAAGGACCTGCGCGACGAGGCGCACCGCGCCGCCGAGCAGCACCGCGAGCTGGCCGAGGCCGCCGCCCAGCAGGTCCGCACCGAGGCGGAGAACTACGCCAAGGACCGCAAGGCGAAGGCCGAGGACGAGGGTCTGCGGATCGTCGACAAGGCCAAGAGCGACAGCGCCCAGCTGCGTGCCGAGGCCAACAAGGACGCGCAGAACAAGCGTGAGGAGGCGGACGCCCTCTTCGAGGAGACCCGCACCAAGGCCGCCCAGGCCGCGCTGGAGTTCGAGACCAACCTGGCCAAGCGCCGCGAGCAGTCCGAGCGCGACCTGGCGGCCCGTCAGGCCAAGGCCGAGAAGCGCCTGGCCGAGATCGAGCACCGGGCCGAGCAGCTCCGCCTGGAGGCCGAGAAGCTCCGCACCGACGCCGAGCGCCGCGCCCGCCAGACGGTGGAGACGGCCCAGCGCCAGTCCGAGGACATCGTGGCCGACGCGAACGCCAAGGCCGACCGGATCCGCAGCGAGTCCGAGCGCGAGCTGGCGGCGCTCACCAACCGCCGCGACTCGATCAACGCCCAGCTCACCAACGTGCGCGAGATGCTCGCCACGCTGACCGGCGCAGCCGTGGCCGCCGCCACCCTGCCCACGGACGACGCCCTCGGCGTCCCCGCCCAGCAGTCCCGCTGACCCCAGCCCGGAACGGGCCCGTCCCCCTCCGGGGGTACGGGCCCGTTCCTTTCGGCAGGTGCTCGGGGAACTGCTGATGTGCGGCTCCGCCGCGCGGGCGACGCCGACCTTTTGGCAGATGCTCAGCCCACTACGGAGCCAGGGGCTCGGGGCTGTGCTGTTGTGCGGCTCCGCCGCGAGGGCGACGCCGACCTTTTGGCAGATGCTCAGCCCGCTACGGAGCCAGGGGCTCGGGGCTGTGCTGTTGTGCGGCTCCGCCGCGCGGGCGACGCCGACCTTTGGCAGGTGCTCAGCCCGCTACGGAGCCAGGGGCTCGGGGCTGTGCTGTTGTGCGGCTCCGCCGCGCGGGCGACGGCGGCCCGTTGGCAGGTGCTCAGCCCGCTACGGAGTCAGGGGCTCGGGGAACTGCGACGCCGGCCCTTGCCAGGTGATCCGTTCAGGGGTGGTCAGGCGCTTTCGCAGTGATACCCGCCGGCCACGAACCGTCGCCGTTCCCCGAGCCCCTGGGTAGGAGCCGGCTGAGCACCTGCACAGCGCGCAGCGCCTAGCAGCGCCGCAGCAGCCCCCTGACGACCGCCGTGAAGCTCTCCGGGGCCTCCAGTGAACTCAGGTGGCCGACGCCGGGGATGACGGTCAGTTCGGCGTCGGGGAGGGTCTCGGCCATCAGCCTGGCCTCCGCCAGCGGCGTGAGTGCGTCGTGCTCGCCCACCACCACCGCCGCCGGCACCGCGAGGGTGGCCAGGGTGGCCAGCGAGTCGGGCCGGGCGGCCATCGCCCGCTGTGCCCAGGCGACCGCCTGCGGGGAGGCTTCGGCGATCATCGCCCGGACCCGGTCGGCCAGTTCGGGGTCGACGGCCGGGCCGAGCAGGCCGTCCTCGATCTTCTCCTCGGCCAGGATCCGGACGCTGTTCCTGGCCAGCACCGCCCCGGCGATCCGCTCCCGGTTGGCCCGGGCGGCGTCGCCGTCCACCACCGCCTTGGTGTCGGCGAGCAGCAGCCCGGCGATCCGTTCGGCGTGCCGGCGGGCGAAGGCCATCGCCACGTACCCGCCCATCGACAGGCCGCCGATCACCGCCTGTTCGATGCCGAGTTCGTCCAGCACCGCCGCGACGTCGTCCGCGACCAGTTCGAGCGAGGGTGCGCCCTCGGCCGGGGCCGAGCCGCCGAAGCCGCGCTGGTCGGGCGTGATCACCAGGGCGACGTCCGCGAGCGACTCGGTCTGGGCCTGCCACATCCGGGCGGCCAGCGGGAAGGCGTGCAGCAGCACCAGTGGGGTACCTGTGCCATGCGCGGTGAAGGCGGGGAGTGTCATGCCTCCACCGTAGAGCGGCTCGCCGATCGGCCGAGGCAGCGCGCTGGCCTGTCCGAATTGTCCTAATCTGACAGAGAGTAAGGAGCGCAGATGATCGAGCTGCACGAACTGACGAAACGTTACGGCGACACCCTGGCGGTGGACAGCCTGAGCTTTCAGGTGCCGCAGGGCATGGTCACCGGATTCCTCGGCCCGAACGGCGCGGGCAAGTCCACCACCATGCGGATGATCCTCGACCTGGACCGGCCGACCAGCGGCCGGGTCACCATCGACGGCAGACGGTACGGGCAGCTGAGCGAACCGCTCAAGTACATCGGCGCCCTGCTGGAGGCGAAGGCGGTGCACCCCGGCCGGACCGCCTACGACCACCTGCTCTGGCTGGCCCAGAGCAACCGGATCCCGCGCAAGCGGGTGGACGAGGTGCTCGCCCTGGTCGGGCTGAGCTCGGTGGCGAAGAAGCGCTCCCGGGGGTTCTCGCTCGGCATGGGCCAGCGGCTGGGCATCGCCTCCGCGCTGCTCGGCGACCCCGAGATCCTGATGTTCGACGAGCCGGTGAACGGGCTCGACCCCGAGGGCATCCTGTGGATCCGCAACCTGATGAAGGGTCTGGCCGCCGAGGGGCGCACGGTCTTCGTCTCCTCGCACCTGATGAGCGAGATGGCGCTGACCGCCGAGCACCTGGTGGTGATCGGGCAGGGCAAGCTGCTGGCCGACCTCTCGATGGCGGACTTCATCAAGCAGAACTCCCGCTCGGCGGTCCGGATCCGCACCCCGCACGTCGAGCAGCTGCTGACCGCCCTGCACGGAGCCGGGCTGAACGCCGAGGCCGGCCCCGAGGGCTCGTACGAGATCGAGGACGGCGACCTGGCGCACATCGGTGAGCTGGCCGCCGCCCACGGGGTGACCCTGCACGAGCTGAGCCCGCAGCAGGCGTCCCTGGAGGAGGCGTTCATGCAGATGACGGCGGACTCCGTGCAGTACCACGCGGGCTCCGGAGCGGGCCCGGTGCCCGGGCAGGACGCCGCCGGTGCCTGGGGCGCCGGCTGGCAGCCCCGGGACGCGGCCGCCGCCGACCGGACCGCCGGAAAGGAGAACTGAGATGGCGTCATTCCCCGCCGTCCTGCAGTCCGAGTGGACCAAGATCCGCAGCGTCCGCTCCACGGTCTGGACCCTGGCCCTCACCTTCGTCATCACGCTCGGCATCGGCGCGCTGCTCTCGCTGCTCACCAAGAACAACTTCTCCGAGTTCGCCGGCGACGGTGACACCCCGTTCGACGCCACCGGGACGGCCTTCTCCGGCATCCTGCTGGGCGAGCTGGCGATCATCGTCTTCGGGGTGCTGGCGGTCGGCAACGAGTACAGCAGCGGCATGATCCGGGTCTCGCTGGCCGCCGTCCCGCAGCGGGCCACCCTGCTGCTCGGCAAGGCCTCCGTGCTCGGCGCGCTGGCCCTGGCGGTCTCGCTGGTCACCGCCTTCGTGACGTTCTTCGTCGGCCAGTCCCTGCTCGGCGACCACTCCACCACGATCGGCTCGCCGAACGTGCTCCGGGCCGTCTTCGGGGCGGCGCTCTACCTGACCATGCTCTGCCTGTTCTCGGCAGGGGTGACCGCCATGCTGCACAACCAGACCCTGGCGCTCGGGGTCCTGGTGCCGTTCTTCTTCCTGCTCTCGCCGATCCTCTCGGCGGTGCCGAAGGTGAAGACGCTGGCCCACTACTTCCCCGACTACGCGGGCTCCCGGATGATGCTGGTCTACGAGCAGAGCGGCCAGCCGTACGGCCCCTGGGCCGGCTTCTTCATCTGCCTGGCCTGGACGGTGGCCGCCATCCTCGGCGGCATCCTGGTGCTCAAGAAGCGCGACGCCTGAGACCGCGCACCGGGCCGGGGCGCACTGTGAGGGCCGGACAGGCCCTAGTAACGCGGTGCGCCCCGGCCCCGTTGCAGGTTGGAGGTGCGGCGCTCGCGGGCCGTCCAGCAGGCCCGGTGCCAGTGCCTGCGGTCGTCGACGCCGCCCCGGTGGGCGGGCCAGGCGACCACGTGGCCGACGCCCGGGGGGATCTCCTGGTCGCAGCCCGGGCAGCGGTAGTGCCGCCCGGCGGTGCCCGCCACGGTCTGCACCACCCAGTCCTCGCCGTCGTACTCCTCGGTCCGGCGGAGCGAGCCGCCGAGCGGGGTGGTGACGGGCTCGTCGGCGGAGGCGCTGGTGGTCCACTTCCGCTGCTGGTTACGACGGGGCGACACGGCTGCACCTCTCGGTGGGCTCTGACTGGTCGTTCCAGGGTAAGGGTGCCCGGCGGCGTAGCCGGGCACTACCACGGGAGCCGGCGGGGGCGGCCGGTTTCCCCGGAGTTCCACCCGATCTTCGGTCAATTGGGCCGTTCCGCGTGCCATTGGCACATGACATCGGTTACTCAACGAGGTGACAAGGCGGGGCTCGCAGACCCTGCGGCACCCGAGGAGGCCACCCGATGACCAAGACCAGTCCGCTGACCGGCAGTCAGGTCGACAGCTCGCCCACTGCCCCGGTCCGCAGAAACGTGCCACTGCCGAGCGCCCGGCAACCCCCGGCCACCGACTCGATCCGGGTCGGTGCCTTCATGCTGTCCGCCCAGTTCCCCGGCCAGACCCACGCCGAGGCGCTCGACCGGACCGTCAGCGCCGCCGTCGCGGCCGAACGGGCCGGCCTGGACTCGGTCTGGCTCGCCGAGCACCACTTCGTCCCGTACGGGGTCTGCCCGAACGCGGCCACCCTGGCGGCCCTGCTGCTCGGCCGGACCAGGCGGATCGGCATCGGCACCGCCGTCAGCGTGCTCTCCACCACCCACCCGGTCGCGCTCGGCGAGCAGGCCGCGCTGCTGCACCTGACCTCGGGCGGGCGGTTCACCCTCGGGGTGGGGCGCGGCGGCCCGTGGATCGACCTGGACGTCTTCGGCACCGGGGTGGCCGCCTTCGAGGAGGGCTTCACCGAGCGGCTCGACCTGCTGCTGCGCTGGCTGCGCGGCTCCCGGGTGGGCGCGGACGGGCCGCAGTTCAGCTTCCCCGAGGTGGCGGTGGTGCCCCGGGCCGACAGCCGGCCGGAGCCGCCCAGGCCGGAGCTGGCGGGCTGGCTGGAGGGGCGTGGCACGCTGCACCGGTTCCCCCGGCAGCGGCCGGCCGGTGCGCCCTCGGCCGAGGCGGCCGGGCCGCCGGTGGTGGTCGCCTGCACCTCGCCCGGCGGGGTCCGCACCGCCGCCGAGCGCGGCCGGCCGATGCTGCTCGGGATGCACTCGGGCGACGAGGACAAGGTGCAGATGCTGGCCGCCTACCGGGCCGCCTGGCGGGCCTGCGGCCGGGGCGAGGAGCAGCTCGCCCGGGTCGAGCGGGAGCACCTGGCGGCCGGGGTGGTGCAGGTCGCCGACCGGACCTCGGAGGCCAGGGCCAGGCTGCTCGGCGCGATGCCGGGCTGGTTCGAGTACGGGCTCGGCGCGCACCGCACGGTGGACGGCCGGGAGCGCCGGATGCGCGACCCGCGCGAGTACACCGAGCTGCTCTGCGACCTGCACGCGGTGGGCACCCCCCGGCAGTGCGCGGACCGGTTGCTGGCCACCGCCGAGCGGACCGGGCTGCGGAGGTTCGCGCTGCTCGCCGAGGGGTCGGGCGAGCACGCCGCGACCATGGACAACATCGCCCGGCTCGGCTCCGAGGTGCTCCCGCACCTGGGCTGAGCAGATCAAAGGG
Organism: Kitasatospora sp. NPDC101801; assembly: GCF_044766665.1. Taxonomy (NCBI): domain Bacteria; kingdom Bacillati; phylum Actinomycetota; class Actinomycetes; order Kitasatosporales; family Streptomycetaceae; genus Kitasatospora; species Kitasatospora sp. NPDC101801. Next base: position 262,998 of record NZ_JBIWML010000004.1, on the reverse strand, counting down.
CCGCCCCCGGGCACTCCGGGGGCGGCCCTTCGGCCTGCTCAGCAGTCGCGCAGCTCGTCCGACTGGTTGAGCAGCTGGGCCCGGACCGAGGTGAAGCGGGCGTACCGCTCCTCGGTCGACTCGGCGGGCGCGAAGACCGCGACCCGGTGACAGTTCTGGAACGCCAACCGGACCCCGAAGTGCCGCTGCAGGGCGCCCCGGATCGCGTCGCTGGCCATCGCGCGCAGCAGCTGGCCGCGGGCCTGCTCGCTGGGCGGCGGTACCTGGTTGTCGGCGAAGTCGGTGCCGTCGACCTTGACCTGGGCAACCAGGGAGCTGATCAGCTCCCAGGCGTACGGGAGGGAGGTGCGGACGCAGTCGACGAACTCCCTCTCGTCGACCTCCCCTCTCTCGGCCTTCTCCAGCAGGGCTGGTGAGACGTCGAGCGACATGGGTTCTCCTCTCGCGGTCCACCCTGGCGTGGACCGCCGGGTGGTCGTGCCGTGTCCGTGGTGCGGGTGGTTCCGTTCTGTGCGGTTCCTGCGTGGTTCCGGTGGTGCCGCGCTTCCTGGGTCGTGCTCGCCGTGAACGTGGCGGTACGGTGCCGTGGGTGGCCGTGGATTCGGGCCGGGCTGACGCCGGCTCAGGGCACGCCTGATGCCCTCGCGCCCGGCTGCGGGCAGCACGAGGCGCGGCACACCGGTGCCGTGACGGTGACGCGGGTGGAGCGACGACCGCTCACCACAGCGTGACAGTCCGGGTTCAGTGCGGCTGGCGAATCCGCCGTTTTGTTCGGCATTCACCGGCTGGTCGGCCAGATTGGCCGGATCCCGTCGGATCGTTCATCGAAGTTCTCCGTCCCCGTTGAGTGGAACCCGCCGCCCGGACAGTCAACTGCCGTAGTGGCAAAGGCGAGGAGCTCCGACTCCATGGTTCGCCGTCTCCGCGGGTTCATCACCCGGCTGTCGCGGTTTCGCATCAACTGGCCCCGCTGGGCTAGCGTGGTCGACCATGCGTCTTGTCATTGCCCGTTGCTCGGTCGACTATGCCGGTCGGCTCTCCGCCCACCTGCCCTCCGCCACCCGTCTGATCCTGGTGAAGGCCGACGGCAGCGTCAGCGTTCACGCCGACGACCGCGCCTACAAGCCCCTGAACTGGATGTCGCCGCCCTGCTCGCTGAAGCAGGCCGACGGCACCTGGACGGTGACCAACAAGGCCGGCGAGAAGCTGATCATCACGCTGGAGGAGGTGCTGCACGACTCCTCGCACGAGCTCGGGGTCGACCCCGGTCTGGTGAAGGACGGCGTGGAGGCCCACCTGCAGGAACTGCTGGCGGACCGGATGGAGGTGCTCGGCGCCGGCTGGACGCTGGTCCGCCGCGAGTACCCCACCGCGATCGGCCCGGTGGACATCCTGTGCCGGGACGCCGACGGCGCCACCGTGGCGATCGAGATCAAGCGGCGCGGCGAGATCGACGGCGTCGAGCAGCTCACCCGCTACCTGGAGCTGCTCAACCGCGACCCGCTGCTGGCCCCGGTGAAGGGCGTCTTCGCCGCCCAGGAGATCAAGCCGCAGGCCCGCGTGCTGGCCACCGACCGCGGCATCGGCTGCGTGGTGCTCGACTACGACGAGCTGCGCGGCATCGACGACGACAAGCTCAAGCTGTTCTGAACCGCTAGGGGGACGGGCTCGGCGAGGCGGACGGGCTCGGCGACGGGCTCGGGGGCGCGCTGGAGGTCGTGGGCGGGGGCGGCGTGCTGGTCGGCGGGGCGGGCGGGGTGCCCGGCTGGGTGGCCGGCGGCTGGACCGGCGGCCGAGAGCTGGCCGGCCCGCTCTCGGACCGGCTGGCCGAGGGCTTGCGCGAGGTGCGCGAGCTGCTCGGGGTCGGGCTCGGCGACTCCGACGGCTCGGCCGACGGGGTCGGGGTGGCGGACGGGCTGGGCGAGGCGCTGTCCGTCCCGAGGTTGAGGTCCCCGGCGTAGCCGCCCTCGTTCGCCGGGCCGCTGTGGCCGGGCGTGCCGGAGTCCGTCCTGGCCAGGCTGAAGCCGACCGCCGTACCGAGCACCCCGAGCGCCAGCACGGCGGCCGAGGCCGCCAGTACGGTCCGGCGGGTGCCGCCGCCGGCCCCGGGGGTGGTCCGGAACCGGAACGGCACCTGGGCCGCGATCGCCCGGATCACGGGGCGTCGCCCGGCCGGGGCCGGCTCGGCCCCCGCCAGGGCCCGGCCGGTGTCGGCACGCAGCAGCTCCAGCATCCGGCGGGCGGCCGCGGTGCCGCGCGGCTGGCCGAGCGCGGCCCGCAGCGCGATCGCCGCCTCCAGCGCGGCGGCGGCCTGCGGCGCCGAACCGGTGCAGAGCGCGAACACCCCCAACTCGTGGTGGAACCAGGCCTCCTCGGCCGACGCCCCGACCGCCCGGGCGGCCTCCAGGCCGATCCGCAGCACCTGCTCCCAGGCACCCCAGCGCAGCGAGAGCGCCAGCGCGGGCGCGGCGGCCGTGGCCAGCTGCAGCACCTGCTCGGGCCGGTCGGCGGCCCGGTCGGCCAGCAGGGCGCCGATCACCACCTCGGCCTCGGCGGCGATCTGCGCCGGGCTGACCGAGCCGTGCCCGACCCACCAGGAGAAGTGCTGGGCGGCGCCGTACGCGATCTCGCCGGGCGGCCAGTGCTCGCCGAGCGCGTCCAGCACTCCGTCGGTCAGCCGGTGGTGGCCGCCGATCGAGATCGCCAACCCACAGTCCGTCAGCTCGTGCAGGGCGCTCTCGCCCAGGCCGACGTCGATCAGCGCCGGCAGGTGCGGCGCGGTCGGGCACTCGCCGCCGAGCGCCAGGGCCAGGCGCAGCACCGCCCGGGCCGGTTCGGACAGCCCGGCCGCCAGCCGGACCGCCGGCGCGGCGGTCTCCGCCACCGAGGGCAGCGGCACCGAGCGGCGCAGCTCGGCCTCCAGCACGGCCGGGTCCTCCGGCTCGGCGATCTCCTTGACCAGTCCGAAGACCCGGCCGCGGTCCTCGTGCGCGGCCACCAGGGTGTCCACCTGCGCGTCCCGCTGCCGGAGCAGCGCGGCCGCCTGGACGAAACGCAGCGGCAGGCCCTCCGACTCGAACCAGAGGTCGACCGCCCAGGCCCGCTCGGTCTCGTCCAGCTGACGACCGGCCAGCCGGCCGATCAGCGCCAGGCTGGCTGGCCGGGACAGCCCGGCCACCAGGTGGTCCTCCAGCCGGGAGCCCGGCTTCAGCTGCGGGCTGCCGGGGGCCACCGAGACCAGGAACGCGCAGTCCGGCGCGGTGGCCAGCAGCTGCTCCAGCTCGGAGCCGTCCAGCTCGACGTCGTCGATCGCCACCACGGCGCCCAACCGGGCCAGCAGCCGGCGCAGTTGGTGCTGGTCGGGGTGGAACGGCGGGGCCTGGTGGGTGGCCGCGTACAGCTCCTGCAGGAGGTCCTGGGCGGTCCTGCGGTGGCCGCTGAGCCGGACCACGCCGTCCGGGGCGAGCTCACCGGCCGCGTCGGCCACCGCGGCCAGCAGTGCGCTGCGGCCGGCCCCGGCCTGGCCGACCAGCCGGATCGACCGGCCCTCGGCGAGCAGGCCGAGCAGTTGGGCGACGTCCGCCTCGCGGTCGAGCAGCGGCAGGTCGGCCGCCGCACTGCCCAGCGCCAGCGGGCCGACGGCCGGGCTGGGTCCGAGCGCGGCCGCCGTACGGCCGCCCGGGGCGACCGAGATCCGGCGCGGCTCGGGCCGCCAGTCGTCCGGGCAGCGCAGTGCCTCGGATCCGTCCGGACTGCCGACGGAGAGCAGCAGTTCACCGCTGACCAGGTCCCCGGTCCGGAGCCGCAGCGGCTCCTGCCCGAGCTCACCGGGTGGCTGTCCCACGATCTCGCTCCGCCCTCATTCGGCCGATTGTCTGACCGGAGACTAGAGCAGCACTGCCCCGTTGCACTATCCAGGGCCCTGCCGACGACCGCTCAGCTGGTGGCACCGAGCGGGAGGGTGCTGCCGAACGGATCCGGTACGGCGCCCTCGACCGCCAGGATGCGGTGCAGCCGGGTGGCCACCAGCAGGCGCTGGAGCTGGGCCGGAACGGAGCGCAGCACCAGCCGGCGGCCGAGCCGGCCGGCCCGGCGGTGGGTGCCCATGATGACGCCGAGCCCGGTGGCGTCCCAGAACTCCAGACCGCCGAGGTCGAGCACCAGATCGCCCTGGCCGCCGTCGACCGCCTGGTGCAGCAGGGCACGGGCGTCGGCGGCGCTGCGCACGTCGAGGCGGCCCTGAATGGCCATGCCGCGGTGGTCGCCGATGATGCGCATGCTCTCCTCCTTCGCCGGTCGTGTCGGTACGGCCGGAACCGGACTCCCCTCCATCATCTGACGGTGGATCAGCCGGTCAGGTTGCTGGCCGCCACCAGATCCGAGGTAACTTCACTCGTCCGATGGAATAGAGGGAATATACGCAGTCGGACTCCACACGTACGCTCGATTCCCACCCAAATCACCCGTCCGGGGCGGAGTCGTGAGCAAGCTCACCCACGACCCCGCCGCCGACCGCTACTTGCCGTACGGGTAGAAGCCCTGACCGCTCTTGCGGCCCAGGTCGCCGGCGGTCACCATCCGGGCCATGATCTCGGGCGCCGCGAACTTCTCGTCCTGGGTCTCGGCGTAGATGTTGCGGGCCGCGTGCAGCAGGATGTCGACCCCGGTCAGGTCGGCGGTCTGCAGCGGGCCCATCGGGTGCCCGAAGCCCAGCCGGCAGGCGGTGTCGATGTCCTCGGCGCTGGCCACGCCCGACTCGTAGAGCTTGGCCGCCTCCACCACCAGCGCGGTGATCAGACGGGTGGTCACGAAGCCGGCCACGTCGCGGTTGACCACCACGACCTCCTTGCCGACACCCTCGGCGAAGGCCCGGGCGGTGGCCAGCGTGGCGTCGCTGGTCTTGTAGCCGCGGACCAGCTCGACCAGCTTCATCAGCGGCACCGGCGAGAAGAAGTGCACGCCGACCACGGACTCCGGCCGCCCGGTGGCGGCGGCGATCCGGGTGATCGGGATGGCCGAGGTGTTGGAGGCCAGCACCGCACCGTCCTTGGCCAGCTTGTCCAGCTCGCGAAAGACCGCTTCCTTGACGTCGAGCTGCTCGAAGACCGCCTCGACCACGATGTCCGCGTCGGCCACCGCACCCAGGTCGGTGGTGGTGGTGATCCGGCCGAGCGCCGCCTCGGCCTGGTCGGCCGTCAGCTTGCCCTTGGAGACGAACTTCTCGTACGAGGCCCGGATGCCGTCCACCCCGCGCTGCAGCGCGGCCTCGGTGACGTCCCGCAGCACCACCTGGTGCCCGGCCTGCGCGGAGACCTGCGCGATACCCGCGCCCATCAGCCCGGCACCGATCACGGCGATCCGCTGGCTGGCTACGTTGCTCATGGCTACCCCTAGGCTCCTGAAGGCGGCTCAGGGCAGGGATCACCCGCCGGAGCCGCGCCGCTCACGCGCCGGACTCTAGTGCCAGCGGGGGGCCCGTGGTGCGATCGACGGGTGTGACGCTGCTGACGTGCCCGGACCGGCCCCGGCCGTCACTGCGCTACTAGTCCCAAGTCCTGTGCCAGGATCGCCGCCTGGACCCGGCTGCGCAGCTCCAGCTTGGCCAGGATCCGGCTGACGTGGGTCTTGGTGGTCGCCTCCGCCATCGCCAGCCGTTCGGCGATCTCCCCGTTCGACAGCCCGCCGCCCAGGCAGGCCAGCACCTCCCGCTCGCGCGGGGTGAGCGCCTCCACCGCGGCCCGGGCCTTCGGCTGGTCCGGGCGCCCGGGCCGGGCGAAGGTGCCGATCAGCCGACGGGTCACCGAGGGCGCCAGTATCCCGTCGCCCTGGGCCACCGTGTGGACGCCCTCGATCAGGGCGTCCGCCTCCACGTCCTTGAGCAGGAAGCCGGCCGCCCCGGCCCGCAGCGCGCCGTAGACGTACTCGTCCAGGTCGAAGGTGGTCAGCATGAGCACCTGCCCGGCGCCCGCCTCGACCACCTGCCGGGCCGCCGCCACCCCGTCCAGCCGGGGCATCTGAACGTCCATCAGCACCACGTCCGGCCGCAGCTCCAGCGCCAGCCGGACGGCCTGCTCGCCGTCACCCGCCTCACCGACCACCACCAGCCCCGGGTCGGAGCGCAGGATCAGCACCAACGCGGCCCGGACCGCCGCCTGGTCCTCCGCCACCACTACCCGGATCATGCCGTCCCCTTCGTCCTCGGCTCGCGCGGCAGCAGCGCCCGCACCCGCCAGCAAGCGTCCTCGGGCCCGGCCGTGAAGCTGCCGCCGAGCAGGCCGGCCCGCTCCGCCATCCCGACCGTCCCGGCCCCGGCGCCGGGCAGCGAGCGGCCCTCCCCCGGCCGGTACGGGCTGTCCACCGCGATCGCCAACTCCTGCTCCCCGTACGTCAGCCGGACCCGCACCGGGCCCGGGGCGGCGTGCTTGAGCGCGTTGGTCAGCGACTCCTGGACGATCCGGTAGGCCGCCAGCTCCACCGGCGCGGACAGTTCCCCGCGCTCGCCCTGTTCGGTCAGCTCGAAGGCCAGCCCGGCCGCCCGGCCGCTCTCCGCCGCAGTGGCCAGCAGGCTGTCCAGCGCCTCCAGCCGGGGCGCCGCGAAGGTCTCCTCGTCCCCGGCCCTGAGCAGCCCGATCATCCGCCGCATCTCGGTCAGCCCCTGCACGCTGTTCTCCCGGATCACCGCCATCGCGACCAGCAGCGGATCGTCCGGCGCGCGGTCCTGACGCCGCGCCAGGGACTGCGCGCCGGTGGCGTGGATCGCGATCGCGGACAGGTGGTTGGCCACCACGTCGTGCAGCTCCCGGGCCATCCTGGCCCGCTCCGCGACCACTGCGGCCCGCCGGTCCAACTCGGCCAGCAGGGCGGTCTGCTCGGCCCGCAGCCGCTCGGTCTCGGCCTGGTCCCGGTGCTTGCGCACCAGGTCGGCGGTCCACACCGGGCCCAGGAAGACCAGCGCGCACAGCACCGCCGCCAGCAGCCCCCCGGGCACCGAGCCGTACACCACGGCCAGCGAGCTGAGCACCACGGTGGAGAAGATCCCGGTCAGGTGCAGGATCCGGGACATCCGGGGCGAGCCGTAGAGCACCGCCGCGTACAGCAGGTCGGTGTACATCAGCATCGAGGCGATCAGCGAGCCCGCGAACACCGTGCCGACCAGGATCAGCCCGCCCAGGCTCACGGTCCAGACCGGCTTGGTCCGGCGGAACAGCTCCAGCACCGCGGTCGCCAGCAACGGCAGCGCCACCACCCAGCCGGGGATGGTGTCGGCGCGGTCGTACGCACCGAAGGCGATCAGCAGCAGGCCGCCGAGCAGACCGAGGGCCGCGATCGCCCGGTCCTCCTGGCGCGGGCCGAGATCGAAGGAGAGCACGCCCCATCTCATCACCCCGCGGCCGGTCCGGGTGCCGACCGTACGGAGGAGGGGGCTACATCGAAAGGTGCACGGACGGTTCGGCAGTACCGACGACGCCCCCGGCCACCGGGTGCGGAAGGCTGGAGGACATCACCGAGCCGGAGGAAATCCCTTGATCGTCACACTCGTCCTGGCCGGCGAGATCGGCTTCTGGGTGGTGCTCGCCCTCGCCCTGACCGCCCGCTACCTGCTCCGGTGGCGCACCGTCAGCTCCGTCCTGCTGCTCGGCCTGCCGCTGATCGACCTGGCGATCCTGGTCCTCACCGTGCTCGACCTGCGGCACGGCACCGTGGCCACCCTGGCGCACGGCCTGGCCGCCGCGTACGTCGGCTTCTCGGTGGCGTACGGGCACTACCTGGTCCGCTGGGCCGACGGGCACGTCCACCACCGCTTCGCCGGTGGCCCGAAGCCGGCCGGAGCCCCCAGGTACGGCGCCGCCCGGGCCCGGCACGAATGGCTGATCTTCGCCCGCACCACCCTGGCGGCCGGCCTCACCGTCGTCCTGATCGCCGCGATGACCTGGCTGACCGACGCTCCGGACCGGACCGGGGCGCTCGGCGGCTGGTACCAGCGGATGGGCTGGGTGCTGGCGATCAGCCTGGTGATCGCGGGCAGCTACACGCTCTTCCCGAAGAAGGACCCGGCCGGCCGCTGACCGTCCGTCAGCGGTTCTCGCCCGGCACCCAGAGCACGTCGCCGCGCTCCTTGTTGGCGGCCCGGGCCAGGATGAAGAGCAGGTCGGAGAGCCGGTTGAGGTACTTGGCGGTGAGCGGGTTGACGCTGTCGCCGTGCTCCTCGATCGCCGCCCAGGTGGCCCGCTCGGCCCGGCGCACCACGGTGCAGGCCAGGTGCAGGTGGGCGGCGCCGACGGTGCCGCCCGGGAGGATGAAGCTGCGCAGCTTCTCCAACTGCTCCAGGTAGTGGTCGCAGTCGCTCTCCAGCCGGTCCACGTAGGACTGCAGCACCCGCAGCGGCGGGTACTTCGGGTCCTCCACCACCGGGGTGGCCAGATCGGCGCCGACGTCGAACAGGTCGTTCTGGATCCGCACCAGCACCGTCACGACGTCCTCGGCCAGCGCACCGGCGGCCAGCGCCACGCCGATCGCGGCGTTGGCCTCGTTGGTGTCGGCGTAGGCGACCAGCCGGGGATCGGTCTTGCTGGTGCGGCTCATGTCACCGAGCGCGGTGGTGCCGTCATCGCCGGTACGGGTGTAGATGCGCGTGAGGTTGACCATGGGCCGCAGCCTAGCGCCTCGGTTAGAGCGCGTTAACGGGGCGCTTCGGCTCAGTGGTGGTGCATCTCCGCCACGCAGAGCAGGTTGCCCTCGCTGTCCTTGCAGTACGCCGCCGCTCCGCCGTCCCAGGACACCATGCCGTCGACGGTCTTGAACTCCGGCATGTCGTACTCCTCGAACACCACCCCGTGCCCGCGCATCTCGGCCATCTCGGCCTTCAGGTCGGAGACCTCGAAGCTGACCTGGGTGTGCCCGCCCCGCTCGGTGATCGGCGTCGGGAACAGCAGGAACTCGCCGCCGGGCGTCTTGTACAGCGCCCCGCCGTCCATCTCCTCGGCCGGAGTCATCCCCAGCTTGTCCCGGTACCACTGCTCGGCCCGGCCCAGGTCGGTCACCGGCAGGGTGGTGTGAATGGTCGCTTGCGTCAACATGGTCCCAGCTCCCTCGGACGAGAGGACCCTGAATCCAGTGTGACGCGATCGGGGGCCGGGCGCGGGCTGAGCGGGGTGCAGCGGTGTCGGGGCGGGTGGCGCTGCACCCAGCCCGCTAGGCGACGTTCACCCGCTGGCCGGGCGGAGCCGCCTCGAGCCAGGCCAGGAAGCCGGTCAAGGCGTCGTCGCTCATCGCGAGTTCGAGCGGGACACCGTTGTGCAGACAGCGCAGCACCACCGAGCCGGAGAGCAGGGCGAGCTCCTCCTGGCCCTCGGGGTAGCGGCGGCCGAGCACCTCGATCTCCCGGCGCGGCAGCACCCTGCGCGGGCGGGGGGCGTAGCTGAAGACCCGGAACCACTCGATCGAGTCACCGCTGTAGCGGCCGATACCAAAAACCCACCCCTTGCCGTCGGTCACCGGGACCGGGGCTGAGGTGGGCTCGCCGTTGCTGTCGAGATCGGGCTGCGTGGAGGCGTCGGCCGGCATTTTGAGCCGGTAACTGCAGTCGAACGTACCGCCTACTCGCTGGATCACCCGGCGGCGTACCGCGAAGACCACCAGACCCAGCACGCAGAGCGCCACGACCGCCGCGCACACCACAAGGGCGAGGACCATGCTCACCGACCTCCTCGCTACCCGCATCCCCGTTGCCGGTCGTATCAACGACGGCACTGTCCTACCAACTGATACGACAGTCCCGGGGTCACGCTCTCGCGTCCCCGGGACCGTCGGTCGTGCTGACGTACGTTCAGGCGGCCTTGCGACGACCGGCCGCGGTGAGGCGGACCTCGGCGCGGCGCTCGGCGTGCGCGTCGAGCTCGCTCTTGGCGGTCTCCAGCGCGCGCTCGGCCCGGGCGACGTCGATCTCGTCCGCCAGCTCGGCGATCTCCGCGAGCAGAGAGAGCTTGTTGTCGGCGAAGGAGATGAAGCCACCGTGGACGGCGGCCACGACGGTGCCGCCGTCGGTGGTGCGGATGGTGACCGGACCGGTCTCCAGCACGCTCAGCACCGGGGTGTGACCCGGCATGATGCCGGTGTCACCGGAGGCCGTACGGGCGACAACGATGGTGGCCGCACCGGACCACACCTTGCGGTCGGCTGCGACCAGCTCGACGTGCAGCTCAGCCAACGTGGGCTCCTAGGCTCTGGCGACCGCCGAGTGCCTCGGCGATTGCGGTAAGAATAACGGGCCCGCACCCCCGGCATGAAACCAAGGACACGGAGATGACCGGGATCACAGCGAATCGTCCGGTCCAGCCGTGAGGGGCGGCCCCCAGGGACGGGGACCACCCCTCACGGTCAGTCGGGCTCTCGAACCGGCCGGAACTACTTCTTGGCCAGCTCGGCGGCGTTGCGCTCGAGGTCCTCGATGCCACCGCACATGAAGAACGCCTGCTCCGGCGTCGAGTCGTACTTGCCGTCCGCGATCGCGTTGAACGCCTCGATCGTCTCGGACAGCGGCACGGTCGAACCGTCGACGCCGGTGAACTGCTTGGCGACGTAGGTGTTCTGCGAGAGGAAGCGCTCGATCCGACGTGCGCGGTGCACGGTGATCTTGTCGTCCTCGGACAGCTCGTCGATACCGAGGATCGCGATGATGTCCTGGAGGTCCTTGTACTTCTGCAGGATCCCCTTGACGCGAATCGCGGTGTCGTAGTGGTCCTGCGCGATGTAGCGCGGGTCCAGGATGCGGGACGTGGAGTCCAGCGGGTCGACGGCCGGGTAGATGCCCTTCTCGGAGATCGGACGGGAGAGCACCGTCGTCGCGTCGAGGTGGGCGAAGGTGGTGGCCGGCGCCGGGTCGGTCAGGTCGTCCGCGGGGACGTAGATCGCCTGCATCGAGGTGATCGAGTGACCGCGGGTCGAGGTGATGCGCTCCTGGAGGAGACCCATCTCGTCGGCCAGGTTCGGCTGGTAACCCACCGCGGAGGGCATCCGGCCGAGCAGGGTCGACACCTCGGAACCGGCCTGGGTGAACCGGAAGATGTTGTCGATGAAGAGGAGCACGTCCTGCTTCTCGACGTCACGGAAGTACTCCGCCATGGTCAGCGCGGAGAGCGCGACCCGCAGACGGGTGCCCGGCGGCTCGTCCATCTGGCCGAAGACCAGCGCGGTCTTGTCCAGAACGCCCGAGTCGACCATCTCGTGGATGAGGTCGTTGCCCTCACGGGTGCGCTCGCCGACACCGGCGAAGACCGACACACCACCGAAGTTCTCGGCGACGCGGTAGATCATCTCCTGGATGAGGACGGTCTTGCCGACACCGGCACCACCGAACAGACCGATCTTGCCACCGGTCACGTACGGGGTGAGCAGGTCGATGACCTTGATGCCGGTCTCGAACATCTCGGTCTTCGACTCGAGCTCGGAGAAGTTCGGGGCGGTGCGGTGGATGGGCCACCGGACCTCGACCTGCTTCTCGAACTCGGCCTTGTCGACGTTCAGCACCTCGCCGAGGGCGTTGAAGACCTTGCCCTTGGTGATCTGGCCGACCGGGACGGAGATCGCCGAACCGGTGTCGGTGACGGTCGCGCCACGGACCAGGCCGTCGGTCGGCTGCATCGAGATGCCGCGGATCAGGCCGTCGCCGAGGTGCTGCGCGACCTCGAGGGTCAGCACCTTGGTGCCGGTGCCGTCGGGGTTCTCCACCTCGACGTGCAGGGCGTTGTACATGCTCGGAATCGCGTCGACGGGGAACTCCACGTCGACGACCGGGCCGATGACCCGCGCGACGCGGCCCGTCGCCGTGGTCGGCTCAACTGTGGTGGTCATTCTCATTCGCTCCCGCGGCTAGCGTCGGCGAGGGCGTTGGCACCGCCGACGATCTCGCTGATTTCCTGGGTGATCTCGGCCTGACGGGCCGAGTTGGCAAGCCGCGTGAGCGACTTGATGAGCTCTCCCGCATTGTCGGTCGCGGACTTCATCGCGCGCCGGCGAGCGGCGTGCTCCGAAGCGGCCGACTGCAGCAGCGCGTTGTAGATCCGGCTCTCGACGTACCGCGGCAGCAGGGCGTCGAGGACGCCCTCGGCCGACGGCTCGAAGTCGTACAGCGGGAAGATCTCCGACTTGGCCGGCTTGTTGTCGCTGAGCTGGACCTCGTCCAGCTTCAGCGGCAGCAGCCGGACGTCCACGGCGGTCTGAGTCAGCATGGACTCGAACTTGGTGGACACCAGGTGGAGCTCGTCCACCCCACCGGTCTCGGCGGTGAACGCCTCGATCAGATCGGCCGCGACCCGCTTGGCGTCCCCGTAGGTCGGCTTGTCGGAGAAGCCCGTCCACGATCCCGCGACCTCAAGGTTGCGGAAGTTGTAGTACGAGACGCTCTTCCGGCCGACCAGGTAGGTCACCACGTCCTTGCCCTCGGCGCGGAGCTTGGCGCTGAGCGCCACGCCCTGCTTGATGGCGTTGGTCGAGTAACCACCGGCGAGACCACGGTCCGCCGCGATCACCAGCACCGCGGCGCGCGAGGCGCCGGGGTTCTCGGTGGTCAGCGGGTGCTTGGCGTTGGACCGGGTGGCCACCGCCGTCACCGCGCGGGTGAGCTCATCGGCGTACGGAGTGGAGGCGGCCACCGCGCGCTGCGCCTTGACGATGCGCGACGCGGAGATCATCTCCATCGCCTTGGTGATCTTCTTCGTCGCGGTGACAGAGCGGATCCGGCGCTTGTAGACCCGAAGCTGTGCTCCCATGGGTCGTTACGTCCTTTCCCTCGCTACCGGACTCAGGCCTGCTCGCCGAGGAGCTTGCCGTCGGCGGTGGTGAAACCGAGCTTGAACGCCGCGATCGCCTCGGTGAGCGCGTCGATCGTGCCGTCCTCGAGCTTGCTGGTCTCGACGATGCCCGCGAGCAGGTCCTTCTTCGAGGTCCGCAGGTGGTCGAGGAACTCGCGCTCGAAGCGACGGATGTCCGCGACCGGGACGTCGTCCAGCTTGCCCGTGGTGCCGGCCCAGATCGAGACGACCTGCTCCTCGACCGGGAACGGCTGGTACTGACCCTGCTTCAGCAGCTCGATCATGCGCGCACCGCGCTCCAGCTGGGCCTTGGAGGCCGGGTCCAGGTCGGAACCGAAGGCGGCGAACGCCTCCAGCTCGCGGTACTGGGCCAGGTCCAGGCGCAGCCGGCCGGCGACCGACTTCATCGCCTTGATCTGGGCCGAGCCACCGACGCGGGAGACCGAGATACCGACGTTCACGGCCGGGCGGATGCCGGCGTTGAACAGGTCGGACTCCAGGAAGATCTGGCCGTCGGTGATGGAGATGACGTTGGTCGGGATGTACGCCGACACGTCGTTGGCCTTGGTCTCGATGATCGGCAGGCCGGTCATCGAGCCCGCGCCCAGCGCGTCGCCGAGCTTCGCGCAACGCTCCAGCAGACGGGAGTGCAGGTAGAAGACGTCACCCGGGTAGGCCTCGCGGCCCGGCGGACGACGGAGCAGCAGCGAGACGGAACGGTACGCCTCGGCCTGCTTCGACAGGTCGTCGAAGATGATGAGGACGTGCTTGCCGTCGTACATCCACTCCTGGCCGATGGCCGAACCGGTGTACGGGGCGAGGTACTTGAAGCCGGCCGGGTCGGAGGCGGGAGCAGCCACGATGGTGGTGTACTCCAGCGCGCCGGCCTCCTCCAGGGCACCGCGCACGGACGCGATGGTGGAGCCCTTCTGGCCGATGGCGACGTAGATGCAGCGAACCTGCTTCTTCGGGTCGCCCGACTGCCAGTTGTCACGCTGGTTGATGATCGTGTCGATCGCCACCGCGGTCTTGCCGGTCTGGCGGTCGCCGATGATCAGCTGACGCTGGCCACGGCCGATCGGGGTCATCGCGTCGATGGCCTTGATGCCGGTCTGCATCGGCTCGTGCACCGACTTGCGGACCATGACGCCCGGGGCCTGCAGCTCCAGGGCGCGGCGGCCGCTGGAGGCGATGTCGCCCAGACCGTCGATCGGGTTGCCCAGCGGGTCCACGACACGGCCGAGGTAGCCCTCGCCGACCGGAACGGAGAGGACCTCGCCGGTGCGGTGCACCGTCTGACCCTCCTCGATGCCGCTGAACTCACCGAGGACGACGACACCGATCTCGCGGGTGTCGAGGTTCAGCGCGAGGCCGAGGGTGCCGTCCTCGAACTTCAGCAGCTCGTTGGCCATGACCGAGGGCAGGCCCTCGACCTTGGCAATACCGTCCATGGCCTCGGTGACCGTACCGACCTCTTCACGCGAGGCGGCGTCCGGCTGGTACGACTGGACAAAGTCGGCCAGCGCGTCCCGGATCTCCTCCGGACGGATCGTAAGCTCCGCCATCAGGCTTCCCTGCTCTCCTAGTTTGCGATCCTCGGCCCGCCATTGAGGGCCGCAAGTATTCGACTCTCGGCCGGGTCATCCGAACCGGCCGTACGATTTGCCGACCCCGGGGGGCCGGCTGTGCCGACTCCCGGCGGAGCCGGTTCCCGACCGAGGGTCGGATGATGCTGGTGGGTCGTCAGCCTTCGAGGGCCTGGCGAGCGCCTTCGAGACGGCTCGACACGGTGCCGTCGATGATCTCGTCACCGATCTGCACCCGGACGCCGCCCTGGACCGTGGGGTCCACGTCGATGTTCAGGTGCACCTGGCGGCCGTAGAGCCGGCCGAGCGCACTGCCCAGGCGGTCCTTCTGATCGTCCGACAGCGGAACGGCGCTGGTGACCAGGGCCACCACGCGGCCACGCCGGGCAGCTGCGAGCTTGGAGTAGGACTCCAGTCCGCTCTCCAGGCTACGGCCACGCGGGTCGGTGACCAGCGTGCTGACCAGACGGGCGGTGCCCGCGTTCACCCGGCCACCGAGCAGCTTCTTGACCAGCTCCGCCTTGGCGGCGGGGCCGGCCTTCGGCTCGGTGAGGGCGCTGCGCAGCTCGTGCGAGCCGCTGACGATCCGTCCGAAACGGAACAGCTCGTCCTCGACGTCGTCCAGCTGACCGGCCTGGTCGGCCGCGATGACCTCGGCGTAGGCGGCGAGTTCCTCGACCGCGTCCGCGAAGTCACGGCCACCCGACCAGCGCGACCGGACCAGGCCGGAGACCAGGTCGACGGCCTCGCCGGAGACCTGACCGGCCAGCAGCGAGCCGACCAGCTGGGCCTTGTCCTGACCGGACCGCGAGGGGTCGGTCAGCACCCGGCGCAGCGAGACCTCGCGGTCCAGCAGCGCCGTCACGGCGGTGAGTTCCTGGGCGAGCTTGGCCGCGTCCACCGAGGTGTTGTCGGTCAGGCTCTCGAGGTTCTCCCGGCCGGCGGCCAGGGCCTCACGGCTGGCGCCGATCACTTGGACGCACCCTGGGCCGCAGAGGCCTTGGCCTCCAGGTCGTCCAGGAAGCGGTCGATCACGCCGCTCTGCCGGGCGGAGTCCTCGAGGGACTCGCCAACAATGCGGGAGGCGAGCTGCGAGGCGAGCGAACCGACGTCCTGACGCAGGACGGCAGTCGCCTGCTTCTTGTCGGCCTCGATCTGCGCGTGGCCGGCGGCGACGATGGCCTCGCGCTGACGCTGGCCCTCCTCGCGCATCTCGGCGATCAGGGCAGCGCCCTGCTCACGAGCCTGCTCGTTGATACGAGCGGCCTCGTGACGCGCCTCGGAGAGCTCGGCACGGTACTGCTCGAGCAGGGCCTGGGCCTCGGCCTGAGCAGCGTCCGCACGCTCCATGCCGCCCTCGATCGCGTCCCGGCGGTCCGCCAGCACCTTTTCGATGCTGGGCAGGAGCTTCTTGCCGAGGATGCCGAAGACGATGAAGAAGCAGAGCAGGCCGATGACGATCTCGGGCCACGCGGGCAGAAGGGGGTTCATCTTCTCCCCCTCCTCCGCGAGGAGGAGTGCCACGGAGGCGCTCATATCTGAACCTTTCGTCGAATGGGGCTACGACAGGTAATTACGGTGAATTACTTGCCGGCGCCGAAGACGAACGGCATGACGATGCCGATGAGGGCGAGCGCCTCGGTCAGCGCGAAGCCGATGAACATGTTGGAACGGATCAGACCGGCAGCCTCGGGCTGACGAGCCATGGCCTGCACACCGTTACCGAAGATGAGACCGACGCCGATGCCGGGGCCGATCGCCGCGAGGCCGTAACCGATGGAGGCGACGGAACCGTAGACCTCAGCGAGCTGCGACATTTCATGTCCTTTGCGGGGTGGTGAGCCGGTGGTGGTTGGCCACCGGGCGTACTGGGGGAAGTGTGCAGCCAAGCGGCCGCAGAGCTCAGTGCGCCTCTTCGAGGGCACCGGCGATGTAGCTGCTGGCCAGCATCACGAAGATGTAGGCCTGCAGGAACTGGACCAGCAGCTCGAAGGCGGTCAGGCCGATGGTCACCACGAAGGAGACCGAGCCGTACAGCGCGCCGATGCTCGGGCTGAGCAGGTACCAGGAGGCGATGGAGAACATCACGATCAGCAGGTGGCCCGCGAACATGTTCGCGAAGGCTCGGACCGCGAGCGTGAACGGGCGAACGAAGATGTTCGAGAAGAACTCGATCGGCACCAGGATGAACATGACCCAGCCGGGGATACCGGACGGCCAGCACAGGTTCTTGAAGCCGCCGACGAAGCCGTGCGTCTTGAAGGTCAGGAACATGTAGGTGAACCAGACCACGGCCGCAAGGCCGGCCGGGAACGCGATCGCCGCCATCACAGGGAACTGTGCGAACGGGATGATCGACATGATGTTCATGATCCAG
This sequence comes from Kitasatospora sp. NPDC101801, assembly GCF_044766665.1. Classification (NCBI taxonomy): domain Bacteria; kingdom Bacillati; phylum Actinomycetota; class Actinomycetes; order Kitasatosporales; family Streptomycetaceae; genus Kitasatospora; species Kitasatospora sp. NPDC101801. Next base: position 246,226 of record NZ_JBIWML010000004.1, on the reverse strand, counting down.
ATGAAGAAGAACATCGAGACCAGCATCGGGACGTACTTCTCGCCCTTTTTGCCGATCGTCTCCATCACGATGGATCGCTTGACGAAGTCGTAGCCGATCTCACCGACCAGCTGGAGCTTCCCCGGGAGCAGCTTCGGCTTGGCGAAAGCGGCCCAGAAGAAGGCCATCACCAGGAAGGCGCAGAGGAACGCCAGCAGCATCGGCTTGTTGAACTCGATGCTGCCGATGGTGAAGATCGGCTCGAACTGGAACTCGTTGAGGCCAGGGGCGGGGAAGCCGCAACCGGAGAACAGGTGGCACCCGGCCTCAGAGGCGAGCTGCGTTACGTCAGCACCCACCACAGACTCCTTCGTCATGACGCATGGTTACGGCAACCTCGGTGTGTCGGCGCGGCCTGCGGCCACGGTGCGGCACTGGAACTTGTTGGGTATCTCGCCGACCCTGCACGGCGTCGTCCGATGCCGCGGGATCGTTGAAGACTCGGTGAGTGCGGGGGGCGATCCGTCCGCCGTGCGGAGAGACCTGGCCACGTCCCGTACTCGTTCGTCGCGACGGACGATAGCAGTCCGTCAGGACGGCATAAACACCGCCCCCCTCGTGCGAGGGACAGCCGGAGCCGCTCACGGCTTGCTGTCCTTCTGGTCCGAGGGGTCGTTCTGCACGTAGTACAGCTTGGCCTTCATGCCTGCGCGGACCTGGAACCCGGTGAAGGTCAGAACGCAGCCGAGCAGCGTGAAGGCGAACGCCTTGGTGTTGAACAGTGAGGTGTCCTTGAACACCGCGAGCACGATGCCCACCAGCAGGATCTGGGTGGTGTAGACCAGCAGGGCGCCGGCCATCAGCATGTGCGGATTGTTCCTGGTCAGCCGGTCGAGCGCGATCTGACCGAAGATGAAGAAGGCCAGCACCAGCAGCGTCGCAGCGAGAGCGCCGATCAGGCCCTTGGTACCCACCACCGCAGTGGAGATCGCGGTGGCGACAACTCCGGCGGCCGCAGTGGAAATTGCGGCGCCGCGGAACGGGATCCGGGCGTCGTGGGACGGCATGTCGGCAGCTCCGGCGGCATGTCGAGAAACGGGGGGACGGCGCTTTGGGACGCGGTGGTGACACCGCACCGAGGACATCCGCCATGGGCAGGCCGCTCGACGGCGAGCCCGTCGAGGGAGACCGACCAGGGACGGAAGTCATCCACCTGTCAGGTCTTTCGGCGTGTTCTCGGTACTCGTGAACGGTATCACAAACTATTTGATTAGAGCTTTACCATGTAGGTGTGGCACCTGTCACACCGACGGCCCAACAGTGCCGCCGTACGGGTGAAGGCAGTTGACGGCCAGTCAGCCCTGCTTCTCGCTCCGGCCGCCGACCGCGGTGGCGCCGGTGCCGAGCCGGACGAGCAGCTCCTTGTCGTCGGCCGACAGCTCCGCCATCGCCGGCGTCCCGGACGGGGTCACCTCGTCCCGGACCTCGGTCCCGGCCTCGGCGGCCGGGCCCTTGCGGTAGCGCGGCGGCACGAAGGCCTGCACCACCCGGGGGGCGCGCGGGCGGAACCGGGGCATCATCAGCACCACGATGCCGAGCAGGCAGAGCCCGGCCAGACCGAGCACCAGCGTCCGGCCCCGGCCCGGGACCGAGAAGGCCACCGTGCCGAAGGCGATCAGCGCGGCCCAGAAGTACATGATCAGCACGGCCCGGCTGTGCGAGTGCCCGACCTCCAGCAGCCGGTGGTGCAGGTGCTGCTTGTCCGCGGCGAACGGGGACTTGCCCGCCCAGGTCCGGCGGACCACCGCGAGCAGCAGGTCGGCCAGCGGCAGCGCGATCACGGTCAGCGGCAGCAGCAGCGGGATGTAGATCGGCACCAGCTCGTGCACCGTGGCGGTCTGCGACCCGGTCTGATCGGTGATCAGGTCCGGGTCGACCCGGCCGGTGATGGAGATCGCGGCGACCGCGAGCATCAGGCCGAGCATCATCGAACCCGAGTCGCCCATGAAGATCCGGGCCGGGTGCAGGTTGTGCGGCAGGAAGCCCAGGCACATCCCGATCAGCACCGCGCTGAACAGCACGGCGGGGGCCGCGTCGTTGATGCCGTAGCCGTACCAGAGCCGGTAGGAGTAGAGGAAGAACGCCATCGCGGCGATGCAGACCATGCCGCCGGCCAGGCCGTCCAGGCCGTCGATGAAGTTCACCGCGTTGACCATCACGACCACCAGGGTGACCGAGATGACCATGCCCATCGTGGGGGTGACCGAGACCGGGCCGACGCCGGGGACCGGGATCGAGATCACCGTGACGCCCTGCCAGACCATCACACCGGCGGCGATCATCTGACCGCCCAGCTTCACCAAGGCGTCCACGCCCCACTTGTCGTCCAGCACGCCGAGCAGCCACATGATCCCGGCCCCGGCCAGCAGGGCCCGGATGTCCGCGCTCTGGATGAACAGGTTGCCCAGGTGGGTCAGCTGCGAGGCGACCGCGAGACCGGCGCACAGACCGCCGAACATCGCGATCCCGCCCAACCGGGGGGTCGGCTCCCGGTGTACGTCGCGGGCCCGGACCGGCGGCATCGCGCCGGCCACGATCGCGAACTTCCGGACCGGACCGGTCAGCAGGTAGGTGACCGCCGCGGTCACGAACAGGACCAGCAGATACTCACGCACCACTGACCTCCTGCGCGACGGTCCGACCGGTGGGTACCGAAGGTACCCCCGTGCTTGCCCGGGGTTCGAGGTGCGTCGCCACGGAGCACACCTTATTGAGTCGGACGCGCCGCGTGTGCATCGCGGTTCGCCTTCCCGGGTGTTCCGGCCCGTCAGTTTTCGCCGAGCGCGGCCGCCAGCTCCCTGACCCGGGCCCCGATATCGGCCGTCGCACCGCCTCTGAGCAGGCGTCCGATCAGTTCCCCGGCCTCGGCCATGCCCTCGACGGTCATCCCCTGGGCGGCCACCGCACCCGTGCCCAGACGGATACCCGAGGTCTCGGCGGGCGGGGCCGGATCGAACGGGAGCGCGCACTTGCCGAGCATCAGTCCGGCCGCCGCGCAGCGCCGCTCGGCCTCGACGCCGGTCAGACCGAGCGCCCCGACGTCCGCCGTCACCAGCTGGGTGTCGGTGCCGCCGGTCAGCGGGGGCGCACCGGCCGCGCCGAGCGCCCCGGCCAGGGAGCGTGCACCGTCCACCGCACGCCGCAGGTACGCGCCGAACTCCGGCGTACCCGCCTGCGCGAACGCCACCGCCTTGGCCGCCACCTCGTTCATCGCCGCCCCGCCCTGACTGAACGGGAACACCGCCCGGTCCACCCGCCCGGCCAGCTGCTCCGAACACAGCAGCAACCCGCCGCGCGGCCCGCGCAGCAGCTTGTGGGTGGCGGCCACCGTGACGTCCGCGTACGGCACCGGGCTCGGTGCCAGACCCGCCGCGACCAGGCCCGTGGTCTGCGCCGTGTCGGCGATCAGGTAGGCGTCCACCTCGTCCGCGATCTCCCGGAAGGCGGCCCAGTCCAGGTGCCGGGGGTAGGAGATCCCACCTGCCACGATCGCCTTCGGCCGGTGCAGCCGGGCCAGCTCGCGGACCTGGTCGTAGTCGAGCAGCTGGTCCTGCTCGCGCACCCCGTACCCGATGAACTCGAACCACCGGCCGGAGAAGTTCGCCCGCGAGCCGCAGCTCAGGTGCCCGCCGTGCTCCAGCGACATCGCCAGCACCAGGTCGCCCGGCCGCAGCAGCGCCGCGTACGCCGCCAGCATCGCCGAAGTCCCGGACCGGGGCTGGACGTTGGCGTGCTCGGCGGCGAACAGCCGCTTCGCCCGGTCGATCGCGAGCAGCTCGGCGGCATCCGCGAGGGCGCAGCCGCTGTGGTGCCGGTGGCCGGGATAGCCCTCGGCGTACTTGTCCACCAGCGGGCCGCTCAGGGCCGCGAGCACGGCCGGGGTGGCGAGGTTCTCCCCCGCCAGCAGCTGCAGGCTCTCGGCCCGGCGGCCCGCCTCGGCGGCGAGCAGGTCGGCGAGTTGCGGATCGGCCTCCCGCAGCGCGGCGGGGGCGGTCCAGGAGAGCTGCACATCAGGGGTGACGGTCATGGCAAAGCTCCCGGGCAGCGGACAATTCGGGCGGCATCACCCAGCGTAGGCCGGGCCTCCCCCGACGGCCCGCCCATACACCCAGTAGAGCTGCCCCCGTTGGCGCGTCGCTTTCGCGGGGCACTCAGCGGTCGACTACCCAGGGGCTCGGGGCTGCGCCTTCGGCGGGCGCCCAGCCGACTACTACCCAGGGGCTCGGGGAACTGCGAGGAGATCTGGCGCTCGGGTCACCTACGAAAGTCCCTGGCCCCCCACGCAACGATCACCTTGCAAGGGCCGGCATCGCCGTTCCCCGAGCCCCTGGTGGTGCACCTCGTGCAGAAGATCGGCGTCGCCCACGCAGCGGAGCCGTACAACAACACCGCCCCGAGCCCCTGGACCGAAGACGGCGAGCGCCTGCCTAGCGGGTCGCGTTGCTGTGTACGCCGGTGAGTGCGGTCACGACCGGGTCGAGGGCGTCGAATATCTCCTCGCCGCAGTTGCGGAACATGCCGATCGGGGCGCCGTAGGGGTCGTCCACCTCGTCGGACTCGGGGGTCGCGGCGAGCAGCCAGCCGCGCAGGGCGGCGGCCGCCCGGACCAGGGCGCGGGCCCGCTCGGTGACCTCGGCGCCGCCCCGGGGATCGGGGAGGGTGGAGGGGTCGATCCGCCGGACCAGCCGGGTGAACTCCTTGAGGGTGAAGGTCCGCAGACCGGCCGCGTGACCCATCGAGATCACCTGCGCCCGGTGGTCGAGGGTCGCGGTGAGCACCAGGTCGGCGTCGATCACGTGCTCGTCCAGCAGCTCGCGCCCGGCGAAGCCGTCGGCGCCGACCCCGTACTCACCGAGCACGGTGGCCGCGTGCGCCTCCATCGGGGCACCCTCGTGCCCCCAGGTGCCGGCGCTCTCCACCACGATCCGGCCGGCGAAGTCCGCGAGCCGGGTGTCCAGCTCGTGCCGGGTCAGCCGTTCCGCGATCGGCGACCGGCAGACGTTGCCGGTACAGACGAAGAGGATGCGGAAGGAGTCGAGGGGCCGCGGCGAGACCGTGACGTACCCGGGTATGCCGAGGCCGGCGGAGGCGCCGTGCAGCGAGGCCGCTGTCAACTGCCGGCCTCCAGGTCCGGTACGACCTCCCTCAGCTGCTCGGCGCTGATCGCGCCGGCCCGCAGCAGGACCGGGACCTTGCCCGTGACGTCGACGATGGACGAGGCCACCCCGAAGTCGGCGTTGCCGCCGTCCAGGTAGACCGCGACCGAGTCACCGAGCTGGGAGAAGGCGTCGTCGCAGGTGGACGGCGAGGGGCCGCCGGTCCGGTTGGCGCTGGAGACCGCCATCGGGCCGACGTTGTTGAGCAGTTCGAGCGCGACCGGGTGCAGCGGCATCCGGACCGCGACGGTGCCCCGGGTGTCGCCGAGGTCCCAGCGCAGTGACGGCTGGTGCTTGGCGACCAGGGTCAGCCCGCCCGGCCAGAACGCGTCCACCAGTTCCCAGGCCTGCTCGGAGAAGTCGGTGACCAGCCCGTGCAGCGTGGTCGGCGAGCCGACCAGCACCGGGGAGGGCATGTTCCGGCCGCGTCCCTTGGCGTCCAGCAGGGCGCCGACCGCCTCCGGGCTGAACGCGTCCGCACCGATCCCGTACAGGGTGTCGGTCGGCAGCACGACCAGCTCGCCCCGGCGGATCGCCGAAGCGGCCTCGCGCAGCCCAGTCTCACGGTCGCCTGCGTCGGCGCAGTCGTAGCGGCGGCTCATCGGTGCGGTCCCCTCTCGGAAAACTGGCTTGTCGTCAGGAGCCGGTTCACAGCGACGCCTTGCGTGCGGTCGTGAAGCGCGGCCGGTTGTTCAGGTCCCGGTGGTCGGCGGCGTCCGTCCAGCCGCTCTCCTCGCGGAACACCCACGGCACCTGCCCGCCCTGGGTGTCGGCGTGCTCGATCACCACCACGCCGCCGGGGCGCAGCAGCCGGGCGGCGACCCGCTCGATGCCGCGGATCGCGTCCAGGCCGTCCTCGCCGGAGAACAGCGACATCTGCGGGTCGTGGTCGCGGGCCTCGGGCGCCACGTACTCCCACTCGGTGAGCGGGATGTACGGCGGGTTGCTGATCACCAGGTCGAACCGGCCGTCCCAGGAGCGGTCGTCCTCGAACGCCCGGGTCGCGTCGCCCGCGTGCAGGGTGACCCGGGCCCGGTCGGTGCTGGCGGCGATGTTGCGCCGGGTGTACTTCATCGCGCCCTCGTCCAGCTCGAAGGCGTGCACGGTGGAGCGCGGCAGCTCCTGGGCCAGCGCCAGCGCGATCGCGCCGGAGCCGGTGCACAGGTCGACCACCAGCGGCTCGGCCACGTCCATGTCGCGGACGGCGTCTATGGCCCACTCGACCACCGACTCGGTCTCGGGCCGGGGCACGAAGACGCCGGGGCCGACCTCCAGCTCCAGGTAGCGGAAGAAGGCCCGGCCGGTGATGTGCTGGAGCGGTTCGCGCGCCTCCCGGCGGGAGATGGCCTCCCAGTACCGGGCGTCGAACTCGCTGTCCTTCACCGTGTGCAGCTGACTGCGCTTGACGCTGTGGACGTGAGCGGCGAGTTCCTCCGCGTCGAAGCGCGGCGACGGCACCCCGGCCGCGGCCAACCGCTGGGTGGCCTGGGCCACCTCGGCGAGCAGCAGGTTCATCCGTACACCCCTTGTCCGGGTCAGTTCTCCTGGGCGGCGGCGGCCAGCTTGGCCGCCGCGTCGGCGTCCACGCAGGACTGGATCACCGCGTTGAGCTCGCCGTCCAGGACCTGGTCCAGGTTGTACGACTTGAACCCGGTGCGGTGGTCCGAGATGCGGTTCTCCGGGAAGTTGTACGTCCGGATCCGCTCGGAGCGGTCCACGGTGCGGACCTGGCTGCGCCGGGCGTCCGACGCCTCCAGGTCGGCCGCCTCCTGCGCGGCGGCCAGCAGCCGCGAACGCAGGATGCGCATGGCCTGCTCCTTGTTCTGCAGCTGGCTCTTCTCGTTCTGGCAGGACGCCACGATACCGGTCGGCAGGTGGGTGATCCGGACCGCCGAGTCGGTGGTGTTGACGGACTGCCCGCCCGGGCCCGAGGAGCGGTAGACGTCGATCCGCAGCTCGTTGGCGATGATCTCGACCTCGACCTCCTCCGCCTCCGGGGTGACCAGCACGCCGGCCGCCGAGGTGTGGATCCGGCCCTGCGACTCGGTGGCCGGCACACGCTGCACGCGGTGCACGCCGCCCTCGTACTTGAGCCGGGCCCAGACCCCGAGGCCGGGCTCGGGGGTGCCCTTGGTCTTCACGGCGACCGAGACGTCCTTGTAGCCGCCGAGGTCGGACTCGTTGGCGTCGATGATCTCGGTCTTCCAGCCCACCCGCTCGGCGAACCGCAGGTACATCCGGAGCAGGTCGCCGGCGAACAGCGCGGACTCCTCGCCGCCCTCACCCGCCTTGACCTCCAGGATGACGTCCTTCTCGTCGTTGGGGTCGCGCGGCACCAGCAGCACCCGCAGCTCTTCGGTCAGCTCGTCGCGCCGGGCCTCCGAGGACTTCATCTCGGCGATGAAGTCCGAGTCCTCGAGCGCGAGTTCACGAGCGGCCTCGATGTCCTCCCCGGCCTGCTTCCAGGCCCGGTAGGTACGGGTGATCGGGGTCAGCTCGGCGTACCGCTTGGAGAGCTTGCGAGCGTTCGCCTGGTCGGCGTGGACCGAGGGGTCGGCCAGCCTCGTCTCGAGGGCGGCGTGCTCGGTGAGGAGCTCTTCGACTGCCTCGAACATCGGGTGGGCCTACTTCCGCTGAAGCTGCATGGACAGGGTGGCGAGTGGGGGGAGACGCGAACGGCGCCGGTCCGAGCGCACCCATGAGTAGCTGGGTACGCCCGGACCGGCGCCGTACGGACGCTAGTCCTGCTTCGCGGAGAGCTTCTTGCCGAAGCGGGCCTCGAAGCGGGCGACGCGGCCACCGGTGTCCAGGATCTTCTGCTTGCCGGTGTAGAACGGGTGGCACTGCGAGCAGACCTCGGCGCGAATGACGCCGCTGGTCTCGGTCGAGCGGGTGGTGAACTCGGCGCCGCAGGTGCAGGTCACGTTGGTGACCACGTACTCGGGGTGAACGTTGGGCTTCAAGGGGTTCTCCTAGTGTTCGGGAGGGCACCGGGTCGGCAGCTGACAGCCGCACGTGAACCGGGACCGACGGACCAGTCTGCCAGGACTGACCGCATCTTCCCAAACCGAGTGCGGGCCGCGGGTATTCCGGCTACCTGCGGGGAGAGGCCGAGGCCCCGCTCCGGGCGGCCCCGGCTGGGGCCGAGGGGGTCGCCTCGGCCGGATTGGCCGGCTGGCTGCTCAGCACCGACTCCGGCACCGCCCGGTCGGCCGCCAGCGCCCGCCACAGCTCGGCGGCCCGGGGTTCGGCCGGGATCACCCGGTTCGGGTCGCTCGGGGCGGTCACCACCGGCAGGGTGACCATGCTGAGGTTCTCCGGGCCGATCGGCTTGAGGGTGTCGGCCAGGCCGACCAGGGCGCTCACCGAGGCCAGGTCGGAGTCGGTGGTGATGCTCTTGGTGAGCTTGTCCCCCACCGACCAGAGCTTGGCCGGGTTGCCGAACAGCCCCATGCCCTTGACCTGGGTCAGGAGCGACTTGACCATCTGCTTCTGCAGCTCGATCCGGCCCAGGTCGCTGCCGTCGCCGACGCCGTGCCTGGTCCGGACGAAGGCCAGGGCCTGGTCGCCGTTGAGCAGGTGCGTGCCGGCCGCCAGGTGCAGGCCGCTGTCCTGGTCGTCGATGGGCACCGTGGTGGTCACGGTGGCCCCGCCGATGGCGTCCACGAAGGATGCGAAGCCGGCGAAGTCGATCTCGACGAAGTGGTCCATCCGCAGCCCGGTGAGCTGCTCGGTGGTCTTCACCGCACAGGCGGGGCCGCCCACCTCGTACGCGGTGTTGAACATCACGCTCTTCGCGGCGGGCACCGCGGCGGCGCTGCCGACGGCGGTGCAGGAGGGCCGGGCGACCAGGGTGTCGCGGGGGATCGAGACCACCTCGGCCTGGGTGTGCGCCTGGTTGACGTGCACCACCATCGCGGTGTCCGAACGGGCGGTGCCGTCGGTGTCGCCGCCGGCCAGGTCGCCGTTCTTGCCGTTCCGCGAGTCCGAGCCGAGCACCAGGACGTTGAACGAGCCGTTGGTCGAGGCCGGCGGCCGGGCGGTGCCGAGCTGGGCGTCGATGTCGATGCTCTTGATGTTCCCGTTGAGCTTCCAGTACGCGTACCCGGCCGCCCCGCCGCCGAGCACCAGCAGCCCGGCCACCGTGCACGCGATGGTCCTGCGCAGGCGTATCCGCCGGCTCAGGGTCTTGCGTCGGTGCTCGGCCATAGCGTCTCGTCCTCAGTTCTCTGGGGCTTGGTCGGTATGACCTTCATTCTGAGCATAAGGGAGTCGGATACCGATAAGTCCGTTTCACGGGTCGCCCAGGGAGACGCGAGAGCCCCGGACCGCGGTTGCGGTCCGGGGCTCTCTGTTCCTGCCGGGAGGTCAGTCCTGGCCGGGGGTGTTCTTGGCGATCACCATCAGGAACTCGGCGTTGCTCTTGGTCTGCTTCATCTTGTCCAGCAGCAGCTCGATCGCCTGCTGCGAGTCCAGCGCGTGCAGCACCCGGCGGAGCTTCCAGGTGATGGCCAACTCCTCGCTGCCCAGCAGGATCTCCTCCTTACGGGTGCTCGACGCGTCGACGTCGACGGCCGGGAAGATCCGCTTGTCCGAGAGCTTGCGGTCGAGCTTGAGCTCCATGTTGCCGGTGCCCTTGAACTCCTCGAAGACCACCTCGTCGGCCCGCGAGCCGGTCTCCACCAGCGCGGTGGCGAGGATGGTCAGCGAGCCGCCGTTCTCGATGTTGCGCGCCGCGCCGAAGAACTTCTTCGGCGGGTAGAGCGCGGTCGAGTCGACACCACCGGACAGGATGCGGCCGGAGGCCGGCGCCGCCAGGTTGTAGGCGCGGCCCAGACGGGTGATCGAGTCCAGCAGGATGACCACGTCGTGACCCAGCTCGACCAGGCGCTTGGCGCGCTCGATGGCCAGCTCGGCGACGACCGTGTGGTCCTCGGCCGGGCGGTCGAAGGTCGAGGAGATGACCTCGCCCTTGACCGACCGCTGCATGTCGGTGACCTCTTCCGGACGCTCGTCGACCAGGACGACCATCAGGTGGCACTCGGGGTTGTTGTGGGTGATCGCGTTGGCGATCGCCTGCATGATCATCGTCTTGCCGGTCTTCGGCGGGGCGACGATCAGACCGCGCTGGCCCTTACCGATCGGCGACACGAGGTCGATGATGCGGGTGGTCAGGATGCCCGGGTCGGTCTCAAGCCGCAGCCGCTCCTGCGGGTAGAGCGGGGTCAGCTTGCCGAACTCGGGGCGGTTGCGGCCGCTCTCCGGGTCCATGCCGTTGACCGAGTCCAGCCGCACCATGGCGTTGAACTTCTCGCGGCGCTCGCCGTCCTTGGGCTGGCGCACCGCACCGGTGATCGCGTCGCCCTTGCGCAGGCCGTTCTTGCGGACCTGGGCCAGCGAGACGTAGACGTCGTTCGAACCGGGCAGGTAGCCGGAGGTCCGGACGAAGGCGTAGTTGTCGAGGATGTCCAGGATGCCCGCGACCGGGATCAGCACGTCGTCGTCGTTGACCTGCACCTCGGCCGGACCGGCCTCGAAGCGCTCGCCCCGGGTGCCACGTCCCCGACGGTCGCGGTAGCGACCCCGACGGCCGCGACGGCCGTCGCCGAACTCGTCGTCGTCGTAGCCGCCGACCGGCTGCTGCTGCTGGCTGCTGCTCTGCTGACGGTTCTGCTGCGGGGCGCTGTCCTGGCCGCCACCCTGCTGGGTCTGCTGACCCTGCTGGCGCTCACCGCGCTCCGGACGGTCGGTGCGGTCCCGGCGGTTGCGGCGGTCCCGGCGCGACTCGCGGCTGTCGCCGTCCTGACCGGCCTGGGCCGGCTGGCCCTCGGTGGTCTCGGTGCGCTCGCCGCCCTCCCGGCGGTCGCGGCGGTCGCGGCGGTCCCGACGGGTCTCGGTCCGGCCCTCGGCGTCGAGCGTCCGGGCGTCGGTACGGGTGTCGGCGACCGCGGTGGCGGTCGACTCGGCGGTGGCCGCGGCGGCGGCCTCGGCGGTCGGCGCACCGGCGGCCGAGGTGGCCCGGCGGCGGGTCCGCTCGGCGCGGGCCGGGGCGGCGGTCTCGGCGGCGGCCTGGACCGGGATCTCGATCTGGGCCTGCGGCTCGGCGGCCGGGGCGGCCGCGGCGGCCTTGGTCCGGCGGGCGGCCCGCGGCGGAGCGGCCTCCTCGGCCTGCGCGTCGGCCTTCGGCTCGGCCACGGGGGCCTCGACGGCGGCCGGAGCGGCGGCCTTGGCGGCCCGCTTGGCGGGAGCGGCCGGGGCGGCGGCGCCTGCCAGCAGCGGGTCGCCCCCGCTCTTCTCCTTGATGGCGTCAATCAGCTGGCTCTTGCGGAGACGGCCGGTACCGCTGATCCCGAGGGTCGAGGCGAGCTTCTGCAGCTCGGCCAGGACCAGGCCGTCGAGGCCCGCGGCAGCGGTACGGCGGCGCTTGGCCGGAGCCGCCGGGGCGGCGGTGTCTGACGCGTCGGCGTCGGGGCGCGCGCCCATCAGATCGGTGGAGTCGCTCACTAAGGGTCCTTCCCTGGAGCGGACGTCGGCCTGTCTGGCTCGGCGACCGGTTGTGCTGTCCTGACCAACGCTTGACTGCGTCGGTCCGAGGCGGTGATCCCCCGAATGGCGCTGCCAGTCGGGGAAGAGCTGCGATGTGCACGGTGGTGCGGAGTGGCGCGGATCGGTCTCGTGCCGGCCCCGCTGCCTGCGATACCCGGGCCCCCGTCGCGTGACGGTGGCCGGGCCCCATCCGGGCGTGCCTCTATGTGGGAGGCCGCGGGAGGGAGTCAGGTGCCGTCACGGCTTCGGGAAACGGCCGCCATTGCGCAGGCAGGCTGCGTACGCGCTGCGGAGGGCTCCCGGAGAATCGTGGTCCCGTTCGTCCACGGCCCCACTCGTGCGGACTGGCCGCAACAGCGGAGGCTCGGGATCGGGACGTGGCGCACGGCACCCCGGAGGGCACCTGGTGCAGCAATGAGGTTAACACTACCGACCCCCTGAGACATTCCCCGGCCCCGTTCTCGTCAATCGTGTCGGTGCGACCGTCTTGCTCAGCCGTCCAGCGGGAGCACCGAGGCACCGGTGCCGTCGAGCCGGAGCCGGTGGGCGGCAAAGCCGTCACCTGCGAAGGAGAGCAGTTTCTCGGCGTTCGCCTCGTCCGCGAGGGCCAGCACGGTGGGGCCGGCGCCGGAGATCACGGCCGGGACGCCCTCGGCTCGCAGGGCGCCCACCAGACCGGCGCTCTCCGGCATCGCGGAGGCCCGGTAGTCCTGGTGCAGGCGGTCCTCGGTGGCGGGCAGGAGGAGTTCCGGACGGTTGGTCAGAGCCTCCACCAGCAGGGCGGCCCGACCGGCGTTGACGGCGGCGTCGGAGAGCGGGACGGTCTTCGGCAGCAGGCCCCGGGCGGTCTCGGTGAGCACCTCGGTGGACGGGATGAAGACCACCGGCACGACCAGCTCGGACGGCTCCAGCCGGACCGCCTTGGCGGAGTCCTCGTCCGTCCAGGCGATGGTGAACCCGCCCAGCAGGCAGGCGGCGACGTTGTCGGGATGGCCCTCCAGCTCGGAGGCGAGGGCCAGCAGGGCGGCGTCGTCCAGCGCGCTCGGGCCGCCGATGGTGACGGCGCGGGCGGCGACGATGCCGGCGCAGATCGCGGCGGAGGAGGAGCCCAGGCCCCGGCCGTGCGGTATCCGGTTGGCACAGACCACCTCCAGGCCGCGCGGCTGTCCGCCGAGGCGGTCGAAGGCGGCCCGCATCGAACGGATCATCAGATGCCGTTCGTCGCGCGGCAGGGTGGCCGCACCCTCACCGGCGATGTCCACCGAGAGACCGGATTCGGCGACCCGGACCACCACGTCGTCGTACAGGCCCAGGGCGAGTCCGAAGGCGTCGAAGCCGGGGCCGAGGTTGGCACTGGTCGCGGGAACCCGGACCCGGACGGCGGCAGCACGGAACGCGGGACCAGCCATGGTGGTGGGACTCTCCTGGGAGGTGACGGCCCGGTTGGGGTCGGGCCTGCGGTGGTACGTGTGCGGGGTTTTCGCGACAGCTGCCCCGGCGGGGCGGGCGCGGCGCACGGCGCGGCCCACTGCTGACCAGACTATCGAAGAGAGGTTCCACAGCGGTACACCCCGCACCCCTCCGATCTGCCGTGTTGCCGATTCTGGCCGGAAATTGCGCGAAATCGGGCAGCGATTCCACCCGGAAGTCGGCGCGGTCGGGCAGAAAAGCCCCCCTCGGCAAACAAGTCGGGCCGACCCCCGAAAGAGTCGGCCCGCTTGTTGACAACTCGTCAGTCCAACAGCCCGAGGCGGCGGGCGGCCGTCTCCGGGTCGATCGGCACGATCTGCGGCTGCGGCGCGCCGGCCACCGCCCAGTCCGGGTCCTTGAGGCCGTTGCCGGTCACGGTGCAGACGATCCGCTGGCCCGGGTCGACCAGGCCGGCCTCCGCCTTGGCCAGCAGGCCGGCCACCGAGGCGGCCGAGGCGGGCTCCACGAAGACACCCTCCTGCGCGGCCAGCAGCCGGTAGGCGGACAGGATCTGACGATCCGTCACCTTGTCGATCAGGCCGCCCGAGTCGTCCCGCGCGGCGATCGCGTAGTCCCAGGACGCCGGGTTGCCGATCCGGATCGCGGTGGCGATGGTCTGCGGCTTGAGCACCGGCGCACCGTCCACGATCGGGGCCGAGCCGGAGGCCTGGAAGCCCCACATCCGCGGCGTGCGGTCGGCCAGACCGTCCTTCGCGTACTCGGTGTAGCCCTTCCAGTAGGCGGTGATGTTGCCCGCGTTGCCGACCGGGAGGACGTGGATGTCGGGGGCGTCGCCGAGCATGTCGACGATCTCGAAGGCGGCGGTCTTCTGGCCCTCGATCCGGACCGGGTTCACCGAGTTGACCAGCGCCACCGGGTACTTCTCGGAGAGTTCACGCGCAAGGGTGAGGCAGTCGTCGAAGTTTCCGTCCACCTGGAGGATCTTCGCGCCGTGCACCAGGGCCTGGCCCATCTTGCCCAGCGCGATCTTGCCCTGCGGCACCAGCACGGCGGAGACCATGCCGGCCCGCACCGCGTACGCCGCGGCGGAGGCCGAGGTGTTGCCGGTGGAGGCGCAGATGACGGCCTGGGCGCCGTCCTCCTTGGCCTTGGAGATCGCCATCGTCATGCCGCGGTCCTTGAAGGACCCGGTCGGGTTGGCGCCCTCGACCTTGAGGTAGACCTCGCAGCCGGTGCGCTCGGAGAGCACCTGCGCGGGCACGAGCGGCGTACCGCCCTCGAGCAGGGTGACCACGGGGGTGGCGGCGGAGACCGGCAGGCGGTCGCGGTACTCCTCGATGAGGCCGCGCCACTGGTGGGTACGACCGCTCTGGATGACGGCGTTCATGGTGCTACCTACTCCCCTTCAACCCGCATGATGCTGGCCACGTCCCGCACGCTGTCGAGCGCGCGGAGCTTGTCGACCGTCGCCGACAGCGCGGCGTCGGTGGCGCGGTGGGTGACCACGACGAGCGAGGCGTCGCCCGCCCGTCGCCCGCCACCACCCTCGACCGAGGCGACTTCGTCGCCGCTGCCTACACTTCGGCCCTGCTGGCGCACGGTGTCGATGGAGACCCCGTGCTCGGCGAAGACGGAGGCCACCTGGGCCAGCACGCCCGCGCGGTCGTCCACGTCCAGGCTGACGTGGTACCGGGTGATCACCTGGTCCATCGGCTTGGCCGGGAGCTGGGTGTACACCGAGTCGCCGGGGCCGGTGGTGCCGTTGACCTTGTTGCGGCAGACCGCGACCAGGTCGCCGAGCACCGCGGAGGCGGTCGGCGCGCCACCGGCACCGGGGCCGTAGAACATCAGCCGGCCGGCCGCCTCGGCCTCCACGAAGACCGCGTTGTACGCCTCGCGGACGGAGGCCAGCGGGTGGGTCAGCGGCAGCATCGCCGGGTGCACCCGGGCGGTGACCGACTCGCCGTCGGCGGCCCGCTCGCAGATCGCCAGCAGCTTGACCACGCAGCCCATCTCCTTGGCGGAGGCGATGTCGGCGGCGGTCACCTCGGTGATGCCCTCGCGGTAGACGTCGGCGGCGGTCACCTTGGTGTGGAAGGCGATCCCGGCCAGGATGGCGGCCTTCGCGGCGGCGTCGAAGCCCTCCACGTCGGCGGTCGGGTCGGCCTCGGCGTAACCGAGCGCGGTGGCCTCCTCCAGCGCCTCGGAGTACCCGGCGCCGGTGGAGTCCATCTTGTCCATGATGAAGTTGGTGGTGCCGTTGACGATGCCGAGCACCCGGTTCACCTTGTCCCCGGCGAGCGACTCGCGGAGCGGGCGGAGCAGCGGGATGGCCCCGGCGACGGCGGCCTCGTAGTAGAGGTCCACGCCCGCGGCGGCAGCGGCGGCGTGCAGCTCGGCGCCGTCCTTGGCCAGCAGCGCCTTGTTGGCGGAGACCACCGAGGCGCCGTTCGCGAAGGCGCTCAGGATCAGGTGCTTGGACGGCTCGATGCCGCCCACCACCTCGATCACCACGTCGATGTCGCCGCGGTTCACCAGGGCCTCGGCGTCGGTGGTGATCAGGTGCTCGGGGACCCCGGCGCGGGCCCGGCCGGCCCGGCGGACCGCGACCCCGACGAGCTCGACCGGAGCGCCGATCCGCGCGGCGAGGTCGGCGGCGTCCGTCGTCATGATGCGCGCCACCTCGGAGCCCACCACACCACAGCCCAGCAACGCCACCTTCAGCGGGCGCGTACGCATCATCCGACTCCGCTCTGCTTTCTCGGGTTTTCCGGCGGGCTCATTCGTTGGCGGTATTCGCCGCCCGCAGGGTATTCGGTCCGTACCAGTCTCCGGGACCAGCCGCACGAATCTACGGCCGGTCCATCATCTGAGACGAGAATTTCCTCATCCGATATCGAGCCGCAGGAGATCCTCCTCCGTCTCGCGGCGGACGATCACCCGGGCCGCACCGTCCAGGACGGCGAGCACCGGGGGCTTGAGGGCGTGGTTGTAGTTGCTCGCCATCGAGCGGCAGTACGCCCCGGTCGCGGGGACCGCGATCAGGTCGCCCGGCGTCAGGTCGGCGGGCAGGAAGGCGTCCCGGACCACGATGTCGCCGGACTCGCAGTGCTTGCCGACCACCCGGACCAGCATCGGCTCGGCCTCGCTGGTGCGCGAGACGAGGGCGACGGAGTACTCGGCGTCGTAGAGCGCGGTGCGGATGTTGTCCGACATACCGCCGTCCACGCTGACATAGGTGCGCAGTCCGTCGAGCGGCTTGATCGTACCGACCTCGTACAGCGTGAACGCGGTCGGGCCGACGATCGCCCGGCCCGGCTCGACGCTCAGCCTCGGTGCGTTCAGGCTGGCGGCGGCGCACTCCCGGCGGACGATCTCGGCCAGCGAGGCGGCGATCTCGGCGGGCTCGCGCGGGTCGTCCTCGCTGGTGTACGCGATGCCCAGGCCGCCGCCGAGGTCGATCTCCGGCAGCTCCACCCCGTGCTCGTCCCTGACCTGCACCAGCAGTCCGACCACCCGGCGGGCGGCCACCTCGAAGCCGGCCGTGTCGAAGATCTGCGAGCCGATGTGCGAGTGGATGCCGCGCAGTTCGAGGCTGGGGTGCGCGAGGGTGCGGCGGACCGCCTCGGCCGCCCTTCCGCCGCTCAGCGACAGGCCGAACTTCTGGTCCTCGTGCGCGGTGGCGATGAACTCGTGGGTGTGCGCCTCGACGCCGACCGTCACTCGGATCAGCACCGGCTGCCGGACACCCTGGGCCGCCGCGATCGCGGCCAGCCGGTCGATCTCCTGGTACGAGTCGACCACGATGTGGCCGACGCCCGCCTTGACCGCCTGCTCCAGCTCGTCCGGCGACTTGTTGTTGCCGTGCAGCGCGATCCGCTCGCCCGGCATACCGGCGGCCAGCGCGACCGCCAACTCGCCCGCGCTGCACACGTCGAGGTTGAGCCCCTCCTCGTGCAACCAGCGGACGATCGCCTTGGAGAGGAACGCCTTGCCCGCGTAGTAGACGTCGGCGCCCTCGCCGAACGCGTCCCGCCAGGCGCGGGCCCTGGCCCGGAAGTCGGCCTCGTCCATGACGTACGCCGGGGTGCCGAACTCGGCGGCCAGCGCCTTGACGTCGAGGCCACCGACCGTGACGACGCCCTCGGCATCGCGGGTGACCGTGTGGGACCAGACCTTGGGGTCGAGCGCGTTCAGGTCGCTCGGCGGGGCGAGGTAGTGGCCCTCGGGCAGTACGTCGCCGTGACGGGGGCCGGCGGGGTGGGCGGAGCGGCTCATCGTGGTGTCCTTACGAGTAGGGGCGGTGACGTGTCCTGACGGACCGTCACCGCCCCCGGGGCGCTTGGGGGTTGGCGACTACATCCGCTCGGGCGTCGATACGCCCAGCAGCGTGAGCCCGTTGGCGATGACCGTGCGCGTGGCGTCGGCCAGCCAGAGCCGGGCGTGCGTCAGGTCGGTGACGGGCTCGTCGCCCTTGGGCAGGATCTGGCAGTGGTCGTAGAACCGGTGGTAGTCGCCGGCCAGATCCTCCAGGTAGCGGGCCACGTGGTGGGGCTCGCGGTGCTCGCCGGCCTTGGCCAGCACCCGGGGGAACTCGCCGAGCTGGCCGAGCAGGGTGGACTCCCACTCGGTGCTCAGCAACTCCGGCTTGAAGTCGGCGGACTTGGCGATGCCCCGCTCGGCCGCCTTGCGCTGCACGCCGCACATCCGGGTGTGTGCGTACTGCACGTAGAAGACCGGGTTCTCGTTGGCCTGGCGGGTCAGCAGGTTGATGTCGAGCGTGATGGTGGAGTCGGTGGACGACCGGGCCAGGGTGTACCGGGCCGCGTCCACGCCGATCCAGTCGATCACGTCGTCGATGGTGATGATGTTGCCGGCCCGCTTCGACATCCGGACCTCCTCACCATCCCGGACCATCTTGACGAACTGGCCGATCTTGACCTCGATGTTGCGGTCCATGTCGTCGCCCGCGCAGGCCGCGATGGCCTTCAGCCGGTTGACGTAGCCGTGGTGGTCCGCGCCGAGCATGTAGACCGAGACCTCGCTGCCCCGGTCCCGCTTGCTCAGGTAGTAGGCGGCGTCGGCGGCGAAGTAGGTGGTCTCGCCGTCGGCCTTGACCAGCACCCGGTCCTTGTCGTCCCCGAAGTCGGTGGTGCGCAGCCAGATCGCGCCCTCCTGGTCGAAGACGTGGCCCTGCTCGCGCAGCCGCTCGATCGCCTTCTCGACGGCGCCCGAGTCGTGCAGCGACTTCTCGGAGAACCAGACGTCGAAGTGGGTGCCGAACTCGTCCATCGAGCGCTTGATCTCGGCGACCATCAGCTTGAGGCCCTCGGCCCGGAAGACCTTGAGCTGCTCGTCCTCGGGCAGGTCGAGGACACCCGGCACGCCGGCCACCAGGGCCTTGGCGATGTCGACGATGTACTCGCCCACGTAGCCGTCCTCCGGCGCGGGCCGGCCGTTCGCGGCGGCCTGCAGCGAGGCGGCGAACTTGCCGATCTGCACGCCGGCGTCGTTCAGGTAGTACTCGGTGGTGACCTCGGCGCCGGTGGCCCGGAGCACCCGGGCCAGCGAGTCGCCGACGGCGGCCCAGCGGACGCCGCCGATGTGGATCGGGCCGGTCGGGTTGGCGGAGACGAACTCAAGGTTGATCTTGAGGCCCTTGAGCGCCTCGTTCCGGCCGTACGCCGGGCCCGCCTCGACGATGGTGCGGGCCAGCTCACCCTGGGTGGCGGCGTCCAGCGTGATGTTGAGGAAGCCCGGACCGGCGATGTCCACCTTCGACACCCCGGCGATCTCTCGCAGGCGCGCGGACAGGATCTCCGCAATGGCTCGCGGCGGCTTGCCGGCCGCCTTCGCGAGCTGGAGGGCCACGTTGGTGGCGTAGTCGCCGTGGTCCCTGTTCTTGGGGCGCTCGATCGTCACGTGCTCGGGCACGGCGACGGTCAGCTCGCCCGCCTCGACGGCGGCGCTCACTGCGGCCTGGACTGCCTGGGAAAGCTCTGCGGGTGTCACGCGCCCCAGCCTAGGCGAGAGGCGGTGGGCGACCGCACCCGGTTTACCCGTTGAGACGGGCGTGCTGCGGCTTTCGGGTGCCGATGTTCGCTCTGGGCGAACGTTAGCCGCTCTCACCCAGCTCCATGCCCGGATCGAAGCCGCCGCCGAACCCGTAGGCGAACCGCTGCCGCGGGGCGTCCCGCCGGCTCAGCAGCATCAGCCGCCGGACCAGCGCCACCAGGTCGGCCGGGTCGAACGGCTTCCCGAGGTACCCGTCCACGCCCACCGACTCGCCCTGTCGCAGCTCGGCCGGCGCGCAGGCGCTCACGATCGCGATCGGCAGCCGTCTGGTCGCCGGCGCCGCCCGCAGCCGGGCCGCCGTCCTGAGCCCGTCCAGCCTCGGCATCATCACGTCGAGCGTCACCACGTCGGGCGCCACCCGGCGGACCACCTCCAGGCACTCCGCGCCATCGGCAGCCGTCACCACCTCGAAGCCCTCGAGCTCCAGGTTGACTCTGATCAGCTGGCGGATCACCTCGCTGTCGTCCACCACGAGGACCCGCCCGGGCGCTCCGGACACCTCACCGAGGGTAGCCGCGCACCCACCCACCCGTCCGGCCTTTCCCGACTTCCGTCCGCACCCGGCCGACCCACCCCCGAAACCCGTGCACGGACCACTCCCCCGGCCTGGTAATGTTCTCCACGTCGCCACCGCGGGACACCAAGCAGGCCCCCGTAGCTCAGGGGATAGAGCACCGCCCTCCGGAGGCGGGTGCGCAGGTTCGAATCCTGCCGGGGGCACTTCGCAAGAGGTGCTGCAAAGGCCCAAGTTGACCATCGGTCAGCTTGGGCCTTCGTCATGTCCAGGATGGTGCCGGGCCGTGGGGTGGTGCGGGTCAGCCGGTGGTGGCCTTGGTGAAGAGGGCGGCCAGGGTGTCGCCGAAGGTGGCGGCGTAGGAGATGTCCTCGGTGTCGCCGCCCTCCTGGTAGCCGCCGATGACGCCGATCACGTGGCCGGTGCCGGCTTCGACGAACGGGCCGCCGCTGGTGCCGCCCGGGAAGTCGGGGCAGTCGATCCGGCGTTGGTGGGCGGACTGGGCGGTGGTGGGGGCGGTGCAGAGGATGGGGGCGTCGCTGCGGCTGGGGTAGCCGTACAGCCGGGCGGTGGCGGTGGGCGAGGCACCGAAGCCGATCGGGTTGCCGCCGACCGTGGCCTGGACGGTGCGGCCGCCGGCATCGGGGGCGATCTCCAGCAGGGCGTAGTCCTCGTCGGGGTCCCGGTCCTGCTGCCAGCCCTCGCTGGTGTGGACCGCGGTGACCTGCCAGGTCCCGTACGGGGCACTTCCGTTGCGGTAGCCGGGGGCGAAGGTGACGCCGGTGGCCGAGGACAGGCAGTGGGCGGCGGTGAGGGCGAAGGTGCCGCTCGGGCTGTCCACCACGCTCGCCGTGCAGAAGTGGTGGCCGTCGGTGAACAGGGCGCCGACGCGGGCGGATTCGGTGGTGGCCGGGGCGGTGGCGGTGGTGCCGAGGCCCGAGGGCAGGGTGGCCGACGGGGTGGGCGTGGCCGACGGGACCGGGGCGGACGACGGAGCGGGGGCCGAGGGCTTCCGGCTGGGTGACGGGGCGGCGGCGACCGGCGCTGCGGCCGGCGCGGGGTCGTCGGCGGTGTCCTCGTCGGCGTCGTCATCGCCGTCGACCGGCACCGGGGCGTCCGGCGGGACGACGGCGGCGGGAGCCGGATCGGCCGTGGGGACGGGAGCGGCCGCGGGCGGCGGAGCGACCGGGCTCTCCGCGACCGGCGGGACGACCGGAGCCGGGGCAGCGCTGGGCCCGGCCCGCCGGGCGGAGGACGGCGTGGTGGACCGGGCGGCGGCCGGCGAGACGGCCACCAGGGCGGCGATCAGTGTGCCGACCGCGAGTCGGTGCGCGGTGGTCATGGAGGCGCTCCCAGCGTCACGGCCGGCCCGGCCAGTCGGTTCAGTCGATGAGGTTCGGTTCGACTATGGGCTGCCGAGCTGGAGATCGGGTGATCTTTCGCTGGGAGTGCGGTGAGAATTCTGCGACCGCCACCCGACGGCCCCGCCGCGGAACGCCGGTCGCCTCAGTCCACGATCCGCCCGTCGTGCAGCGAGACCACCCGGTCGGCCTGTGCCATCAGGGTCGGGTCGTGGGTGGCGACCAGGGCGGTGACGCCCTGGGAGTGCACCACCGCGCGGAGCAGCTCCATCACCGCGAGGCCGGTCTCGGAGTCGAGTTGGCCGGTGGGCTCGTCCGCGATGATCAGGGCCGGGTCGTTGGCCAGGGCGCGGGCGATCGCCACCCGCTGCTGCTGACCACCGGAGAGTTCGGCCGGCCGCTGGTCGGCCTGGTCGGCCAGCCCGACCAAGGCGAGCAGGGTGCGGACCCGCTCCTCGCGTTCGGCCGCCGGGAGCTTGCGCAGCCGCATCGGGACACCGACGTTCTCGGCGGCGGTGAGCACCGGCAGCAGGCCGAAGGACTGGAAGACGAAGCCGATCCGGTCCCGGCGCAGCGCCAGCCGGCCCGCCTCGTCGAGGCCGGAGAGGTCGCTGCCGTCGAGCGAGATCCGGCCGCTGGTCGGGGTGTCGAGACCGCCGACCAGGTTGAGCAGGGTGGTCTTGCCGGAGCCCGATCGGCCCTTGAGCGCGGTGAGTTCACCCCGCGCGGCGGTGAAGGAGACCCCGCGCAGCGCGTGCACCGTACGTGGCTCGGCGCCGAAACTGCGCCGCAGATCCTCGACCACGACCATGGGCGAAGGTGTTTCGGTCATCAGTGCTGTCCCCCGAGCGCGCGTTGCAGTATGACGATGCCCGATTCTGCTCACCTCGGACATGGTTCGCGCAAGGCCCTTCCACTTCTTGTTCGAATCTGACAGAGTCGTCCGCTATCCGGTACAGGGCGGCCGGAACGGGGGGAAATACACATGTTCGGCTTTGTCCTGCGACGACTGCGCGGCCGACTGCCGCTGGCGGCTGCGGTGCTGTTCACGGTGCTGATCGCCACCACGGTGCTGACCACGCTGGTGGCGTTCAACCGCACCGTGGCCGAGGCCGGACTACGGCGAAATCTGGACGGCGGCAGCCGCGTCGACCTCCTGCTGAGCGCCAACCACGGGCTGGACGCCAGGGCCGCGGACGACGCCGGGGCGACCGCCCTCGGCGGGGCGCTGTTCGAGGGTCTGCCGGTCACCCTGCAGACCCTCGCCCGCAGCCGCCCGTACGGGCTGCCCGGCCTGCCGAGCCCCACCCGCGAGGTGGACCTGACCGTGCTGGCCGCGCTGGACCGGAGCCACCTGAGGCTGACGGCCGGTCAGTGGCCCTCCGCCACCGGCACCGCCGCGAACGCGGGGACCACCGGGACGGTCCAGACCGCCGTACCGCAGAGCGCGCTGGCCCGGCTCGGCCTGACCGCGAACGCGCTGCCGGCCCAGGTCACCGTCTCCGACCGGTACGGCGGCCGCCCGCTCACCGTCCAGGTCACCGGCGTCTACCGAGCCGCCGACCGGGACGCGCCCTACTGGCGGCTCGACCCGCTCGGTGGCCGCGAGATCCAGGTCAGGGGTTTCACCACCTACGGGCCGATGCTGGTGGACGACAGCGTCTTCACCACCGGCCTGCTGCCGCAGGACAGCCGGACCTCGCTGCTGACCGCCGACTTCGGCACCGCCGACCCGGAACGGGTCGACCGGCTCAGGACCCGGGCCGGACAACTGCCCGAGCTGGTCAAGCAGCATGCCCCCGGCGCCCAGCTGCAGACCGAACTGCCCGTCCTGCTGGCGGAGTTGCATTCGGCGACGCTGGTCACCAGGTCCACCCTGCTGATCGGGGCGCTCCAACTGGCCGTGCTGGCCGGGGCCGCCCTGCTGCTGGTGGTGCACCTGGTGTCGGAGCGTCAGGCCCGGGAGAACGCCCTGCTCACCGCCCGGGGCGCGACCCGGCGCAGGCTGGCGGCCTGGACGGCCGTCGAGGCGCTGCTGCTCGCGCTGCCCGCCGCCCTGTTCGCCCCGCTGCTGACCGGACCGCTGCTGCGGCTGCTGACCAGCTACGGCCCGCTGACCGGGATGCCGCTGGACCACGCCGACACCGCCGTCCGCTGGCCGGTGGCCGGAGCCTGCGCGCTGGTCTGCGTCGCGCTCACCGCGCTGCCCACCGTGCTCCGGGGCGACGGCGGCCGGGTGGTGTCCCGTCGGCAGGCCGTGGTCAGCACCGTCGCCCGCTCCGGCGCAGACCTGGCGCTGCTCGCCCTGGCCGTGGTCGCGTACCAGCAGCTCGGCGCCCGCACCGGCGGCCTCTCGGTGGACGCCGACGGCCAGTTGGGCATCGACCCGGTGCTGGTCGCGGCCCCCACCCTGGCGCTCTGCGCCGGCACCCTGCTGGTGCTCCGGCTGCTGCCGTTCGTGGCCCGGATCGGGGCCGGGCTGGCCGCCCGGGGCCGTGGCCTCGGCCCGGCGCTGGGCGGCTGGCAGCTGGCCCGCCGCCCGGGCCGGGCGAACGGTCCGGTGCTGCTGCTGGTGCTGGCGGTCGCCACCGGTGTCCTGGCCCTCGGCCAGCACGCCGCCTGGCGCGACTCGCAGCACGACCAGGCCGACTTCGCCACGGCGGGCGGGCTGCGGATCTGGGGCTCGGCACTGCCCTCGCTGGGCCAGGGCGGCCGGTACGCGGAGCTGCCCGGCGGCGACCGGCTGCTGCCGGTGGCCCGGGTCGACCAGTCCCTGCCGGGCGACGTGCCGGGCCGGCTGCTGCTGACCGACACCGCTCGCGCGGCCACCGAGCTGACCGTCCGGTCCGACCTGCTCGACGACCGGTCGGCCAAGGACCTGTTCACGCCGCTCTCCGAGCCGCAGCCGGCCGGGCTCCGGCTGCCCGGGAAGCCGGCCCGGATCGACCTGACCGTGGCGGTCCAGGTCGCCGACCGCCCCACCAGGGACGCGGACGTGTTCTTCCCCGACGCACCGCCGGAGCCGTTGCAGGCGCCCGACCTCTGGCTCCAACTGCGGGACGGCTTCGGGGCGGCGCACCGCATCCTGGTCACCCAGCTGCCGACCCGGGGCGAGCAGACCGTCTCGCTGGACCTGGGATCGCTGACCGCCGCGCCGCTCGGCTCGGTCGCCGCGCCGCTGACCGTGACCGGCTTCGAGCTGGTCCACCCCACCGGCTCGCGGGAGGGCGGCGGCGAGCTGACGATCCGTCGCCTCGCCGTCTCCGACACCGCGACCGGACCCGCCACCGCCGTCCCGGCGCCCGCCGGCACCTGGACCGCGACGGCCGAGGGCGAACCCCCGCTGAAGGTGCTCAGCGGGGCCACCGCCGACTCGATGCTGGCCCTCTCCTACTCGCCGTTCGACAACCGCCGCAGCCTGGTGCTCGCCCCCGGCAGCACCCGGTCGGGCCCGGACGTCAACGGCCTGGCCACCCACGGCTACCTGACGGCCATCGGCGCCAAGGTCGGCGACCTGATCAAGATCCAGGTCGGCAGCGCCAACCTGCCGGTCCGGATCACCGGCGCGGTCGAGGCACTGCCGGTGTACGGCACCACCGCCCTGCTGCTCGACCTGCCCCGCACCGACCGGTGGCTGAGCGACCGGGGCTCCGAAACCCCGCCCGTCAACGAGTGGTGGCTGCCCGCCTCCGGTCCCGGTGACCGCACCCCGGCCGAGGCCGCCGCCGCGCTGCGGTCCGGACCGACCGCCCAGCAGCTGACGCTCCGTGAGGAGGACGCCGCCGCCCGGATCGGTGACCCGCTGAGCGCCGCCCCGCAGAGCGCGCTGGCCGCGCTGGCGCTGGCCGCCGCCGTGCTGGCCGCCATCGGCTTCACCGCCGCCTCGGCCGCCTCGGCGGCCGAACGGGCCGGCGAGTCGGCCGTGCTGCTCGCGCTGGGCGCGTCCCGACGGCTGCTGAACCGGACCGCCGCCGCCGAGCTGGTGGTCCTGGTCGCGATCGGCACCGCGGTCGGGTTGCTGCTCGGAGCCGTCCTGGTGCACCTGGTGGTCCCCTTGCTGGTGCTCACCCCGGCGGCCCACCCGCCGATTCCCGAGGTCCTGGTCGGGCTGCCGCTCGGTCAGGTACTGGCCCTGGCGGCCGGGACCGCCGCCCTGCCGCTGCTGTCCGCCTTCCTGGTCGGCGGCCGCCGCCGGAACGTGGCTGCCCGGCTCCGGTTCGTGGAGGAGAAATGAGCACCCCGGCCCCCTGGGTCCGTACCCGGCTGCGCACCGCGCCGCTGGCCGCCCTGCTCACCGCCACCCTGGCCCTGACCCTGGTCTTCCTGGCCGCCGCACTGCCCCGGGTGCTGGACCGGAGTGCGGACGACGCGCTGCACGGCTTCCTGAACTCGCACGGTCCGCTCACCACCAGCGTGCGGGCCACCTCGGGCCCGGCGCCGGGCGAGGACCCGGCGAAGATGCTGGACACCACCCTGGCCGAACTCACCGGCGCCGTCGGCGCGGTGCTCCCGCTCGACCCGAGCGGTCCGGTGTACGGACGCCGGGGCGTCAAGCCGAGAGTGCTGCCCGATCCCGCGCTGGCCCGGCCGGAGGCCATCCCGCCGGAGCTCGCCCTGCTGCACCTGCGCGGGGCGTGGGACCACCTCCGGCTGACGGCCGGTCAGTGGCCGGGCGGCGCCGCCGCCGGGGAACCGATCCAGATCGCCATGGCGGCGGGCGCCGCCGAGACCATCGGGATCAAGCTCGGCTCGGTGATCGACGGCGACGCCGTGGGGCTGGGCCCGCAGCAGGCCCGGCTGACCGGCGTGTACACGGCCGCCGACCCGTCCGAGGCGTTCTGGGCCGGGGACGGGTGTGCCCTCAAGGCGTGCAAGAACATGCGCGACATGGGCCGGGGGAACCCCCCGCAGGCGTACTGGTTCACCGTCGGGCTGACCGGCCCGGAGGCGCTGCCCCGCCTGGCCGGCTGGGGCAACGGGGACGAGGACTTCTGGCGCCTGCCGGTGGACGTGGACGCGCTGCGGGCGGACCAGCTGCGGAAGACCTCCTTCGCCCTCGCCTCGGTCACCGCAGGACCGATCGGCGCCCGGATGACCTACGTGACCGCGCGGCCCGGCCTGCGGCTCACCTCCGACCTGCGGAGCCCGATCGACTCCGCCCGGGAGCGCCAGTCCGCGATCGACTCGGTCACCGCGATCGGCCCGGCCGGCGCCGCCGGGGTGGCCGCCGTGCTGCTCTGCCTCGCGGCGGCGCTGACCGCCGAACGGCGGACGGCCGAGCTGCGGCTGCTCCGCGCCCGCGGTGCAAGGACCGGCGGGATCTGCCGACGACTGCTCGGCGAAGGGGCACTGACCGTGCTCCCCGCCGCCGCACTCGGCGCACTGCTCGCCTTCACCCTGCTGCCCACCCCCCGCTGGCTGACCGCCGCCGTCGCGGCCGGTTCGGTCACCCTGCTCCCCCTGCTGGCCTTCCCGGTCCGCACCGCCCTGCTGCTCCGCAGCCCGGCCGGCGAGGCCAAGGCCGGACGCCGCCGCCTGATGGCCGAACTCGCCGTCCTGGCCGCCACCGTGACCGCCTGCACCCAGGTCGCCCGACGCGGGGTGGCCCCGCTCGGCGAAGGGGTCGACCCGCTGCTGGTCGCCGCCCCGCTGCTGCTCGCGCTGACCGGTGCGCTGCTGCTGGCCCGGCTCCAGCCCGTCTTGATCGGGCTGCTGGCCCGGCGGGCCCGGCCCAGGCCCGGCGCGATCGCCTTCCTCGGCCTGGCCAGGGCCGCCCGGGGCAGCGGCCCGCGCTCGCGGCCCTCGGTGCTGCCCCTGCTCGCCCTGGTGCTCGCGGTGACCTGCGGCGCGGTCGGCTCCACCGTCCTGAGCTCCGTCGCCGCCAACCGGACCTCGGTGGCCAGGTACTCCATCGGCGGCGACGCGATGGTCAACGCCCAGCTGAACGGCACGCTGTCGGCGGGCTTCGTGACGGCCGCCGGTCGGCTGCCCGGGGTGCGGACCGCGGTGCCGGTCTGGATCGAGGACGACGCCAACCTGTCGATCGCCGGCGGCGGTTCGGTCCGGGTCAGCGTGGTCCTGGCCGACCCGGTCGGCTACGCCGAGCTGGCCGAGGTCGCCGGGCGGGGCCGGTTCGACCCCGCCCTGCTCGCCACGGCACCGGGCCGGCGGCTGCCCGCCCTGATCAGCAGTGACCTGCCGGAGGGCGAGTTCGACGTCCGGGTGGGAACGGGCGAGACGCTGCCGATCCGCACCGTCGGCATCGCCGACGGCACCCCCGCCCTGAGCGGGACGGCCGCCACCACCGTGGTGCTGCCGGCCGGTCCGGCCACCGAACTGCTGCCCCGGCTCGGCGGCCCGAACAGGTGGCTGGCCACCGGGACCTTCAGCGACACCCGACTGCGCGCGCTGGCCGAGGAGTTCCTCGGCCAGCCCGACGCCGGCGGCCGGCCGGGCCACCTGGTGCGGACCAGCGCCGGAGCCGTCGCGGTCCTCGGCGACGACCCGCTGCAGAACTCGGCCGAGCGGCTGTTCTGGGTCACGGTCGGCGCCACGGCGCTGTTCGCCCTGCTCTGCGTCCTGCTCACCCTGTTCCGGGCCGGGCCCGAACGCGCCGCGATGCTGGCCCGCCTGCGCACCATGGGCCTGCGCCCCCGGCAGGGCCTGGCACTGATCCTCGCCGAGGCACTGCCCCAGGCACTGTTCGCCGCCCTCGGCGGAGCCCTGACCTCGGTCGGCTGCATCCTGCTGCTCGGCCCGGCCGTCGACCTCTCCCCCCTGGTCGGCGCCGAAGTCCCCACCGGACTCCGGCTCACCGCCGCACCCATCCTCGAACAGACCCTCGGGCTGGCACTGCTGGCCTCCCTCGCGGTGCTGGCCGAAGCCGCCGTCACCGCCCGTCGGCAGATCACCACCGAGCTACGAGCGGGAGACACCCGATGACCACACCGCCCCCTAGCCTGGCCGAACTCCAGCGCAAGGCGCTGGCCGCCGCCCCCCGGACCGTCCGGGCCGACGTGGCGATCAGCTGCGAACGGCTGGTCCGGATCTTCAGCACGGACGGGATCGAGGTCCAGGCGCTCCAGGGACTCGACCTGACGGTGGCCCAGGGCGACCTGGTGGCCCTGGTCGGCGCCTCCGGCAGCGGCAAGTCCACCCTGCTGAACGTGCTGGCCGGGCTGGACACCCCCACCGCCGGCAGCGCCACCGTGGCGGGCTGCGACCTGCTGACCATGACCGGCAAGGACCGGCTGCGCTACCGGCGCGAGGTGGTCGGCTTCATCTGGCAGCAGACCGCCCGCAACCTGCTGCCGTTCCTGACGGCCGCGCAGAACGTCGCGCTGCCGATGCAGCTGCGCTCGGGCCACCGGGCCGCGACCCGGCAGCGAGCCAGGGTGGCCGAGCTCCTGGAGGCCCTGGACATCGGCGAGTTGGGCCAGCGGCGCCCCTCCGAGCTGTCCGGCGGCCAGCAGCAGCGGGTGGCGATCGCGGTCGCGCTGGCCAACGACCCGGCGGTGCTGCTCGCCGACGAACCCACCGGCGAGCTGGACTCGGAGACGGCCACCGGGATCTTCGAGGCGTTCCGCACCGTCAACCGCGAACTCGGCACCACCGTGGTGGTGGTGACCCACGACCCGCTGGTGGCCGGCGAGGTCCGCCGTACGGTGGCGATCCGGGACGGCCGCACCAGCAGCGAGGTACTCCGCCGCACGGTGACCGACGAGCACGGCCAGGAGACGGTCAGCGAGCGCGAGTACGTGATGCTGGACCGCACCGGCCGGGTTCAGCTGCCCGCCAAGTTCCTGGCCGCCCTGGGCATGGAGCACCGGGTGGCGGCCGACCTGGCGGTCGGTCACATCGAGCTGAGCCCGGACGACACCACTGACTGATCAGCCGAGCACCGCCGCCAGCCGCTCGGGCGTGACGAAGTCGGTGTGGGTGCCCTCCGAGGTGCAGGCGTACGCCCCGGCGACCGATCCGGCCCGGGCGCAGTCCAGCGCGGGCCGGCCGGCCAGCCAGCCGTACAGGAAGCCGGTCACGTAGGCGTCCCCCGCACCGTTGGTGTCCACGACCGGCCCGCCCGGGTCCACCGCGGGCAGGTGGTGCACGGTGTCCGGCCGGTCCCGGGTGAGCAGGTAGCTGCCGTCCGCGCCGTCGGTGGCGGAGACCAGCGCGGCCCGGCCCTCGGCGAGGATCTGCCGCATCACCTGCTCGTGCCGGCCCCGGCAGCCCGCCACCGACAGGAAGACCAGGTCGGAGTTGACCGCGTAGTGCCGGTGGTGCGGGTTGACGCCGTCCCAGTCGTGCAGGTCGGTGGAGCTGGTCAGGCCGAGTCGCCGGATGTCGGGGTACATGTCCCGGTTCACGCCGGTGATCGAGAGGTGCACGTGGCGGCTGCGCTCCAGGTGCGGCAGGTAGAAGGCGGCGGGCAGCCGGAGCCCGGCCGGGTGGCGGCCGTCGTAGAAGGAGAACCGGCGGCCCCCCGCGTCCACCAGGTTGACCGAACGCGGGGTGCCATCGGGCGAGACCAGGTGGCTGAACGCCAGGCCCCGGCGCCGGTACTCCGCCAGGATCAGCTCGGCCTGCGGATCCTCGCCGAGGAAGTCCAGGAAGTGGGTGCGCAGGCCCAGCAGGTGCGCCCCGAGAGCGACGCCGTTGCCGGTGTGCGCCACGTAGTCGCGGATCGGCGGGACGGACCGGGAGTCGGCGTCCGGGAGTTCGATGCGGTCCAGCCGGACGATGGTGTCCACGCCGGCGCCGCCGACCACCAGCAGGTCGTGTTCGGTCATGGGCCGGAGTCAACCAGGGTTCCCGGGACACCGGCAATCCCTTGCGGAAAGATTCCGCAAAGGATTGCGGTCCGATTCAGGCCAGCGCGTGCGCGGTGGACTCGGCGGCCTCCGCCTCGCCCGGCTTCGGCCGGTGGTCGATCATCAGGAAGGCGATCAGCGCCGCCGCCAGCAGGATGCCCATGGCCACCGTGGTCGCCACCGCGTAGCCGTGCACGGATCCGGCCGCCCGGACCGCCGGGTCGCCCGCGTTCCGGGTCGCCAGCCAGCCGGTGGTGACGCTGGCCGCGATCGTGTTGAGCAGCGCGGTGCCGATCGAACCGCCCACCTGCTGGGCGGTGTTGATGATGGCGGAGGCGGCACCGGTCTCGTTCGGCGCGACCCCGAGGGTGGCCAGGCTCATGGTCGGCATGAAGATCAGGCCCATCCCGATGCCGAGCAGGATCTCGGCCGGCAGCACCATCGTCACGTACGAGCTGCCCACCTTCATCTGGGTCAGCCAGGCCATCGCGGCCGCGGCCAGCAGCAGACCTGGCACCACGAGGTTCCGGGACGGCAGCCGGGTCATCAGCCGGGCCGCGAGACCGGTCGAGCTCAGCACGATCGCTGCGGTCATCGGCAGGAACGCGACGCCGGCCATCACCGGCGAGTAGCCCTTGATCACCTGGAGGTAGTAGGTGAGGAACAGGAACAGGCCGAACATCCCGATCATCGCCATGCCGACCGCGATCGCGGCCCCGCCCCGGTTCCGGTCGCCGATGATGTGCGTCGGCAGCAGCGGGTGCGTGGTCCGCCGTTCGAACAGGACGAAGACCGCCAGCAGGACGGCCCCGAGCAGCAGGCAGCCGAGCACCAGCCAGTCGCCCCAGCCCCGGCCGGTCGCCTCCGAGGTCCCGTACACGATGGCCAGCAGACCACCGCAGCCGAGCACCGCGCCCGGCAGGTCGAGCTTGACCCGCCGGCTCTTGTCGATGTGGTCGTGCTTGAGCAGGTAGAACGCGCCGGTCGCGGCGCCGAGGGCGATCGGGATGTTGACGAACAGGCACCAGCGCCAGTTCAGGTACTCGGTGAGCAGGCCGCCGGAGATCAGGCCGATCGCGGCGCCACCGCCCGCGATGGCACCGAAGATGCCGAAGGCGGTGGACCGTTCCTTGGGGTCGGTGAAGGTGTTGGAGAGCAGCGACAGCGCCGAGGGTGCCAGCACCGCGCCGAACGCGCCCTGCAGCGCCCGGGCGCCGAACAGCATCCAGGGCTCGGTCGCGAAGCCGCCGATCGCCGAGGCGACCGCGAAGCCGAGCAGGCCGACGGTGAAGGTGCGCTTGCGGCCGAACAGGTCACCGATCCGGCCGCCGAGCAGCAGCAGGCCGCCGAACGCCAGGGTGTAGGCGGTGATCACCCACTGCCGGTTGGCGTCCGTGATCCCCAGCGCCTGCTGGGCGGACGGGAGGGCGATGTTCACGATGGTCGCATCCAGCACGATCATCAGCTGGGCGATGGCGATCACGGCCAGCGCCCACCAGCGCCGTGGATCGACCGCCTGGTCTGCGGGAGCAGGTTGTTGGGACACCGTTTTGCCGCCTTCCGAGAGACTCCGGGAGAGCTGTGGGGCCAACGCTCTCTCCAGGAGATCCCTCGGAAGGACGACAAGCAAGGCGATTTAGGGGTTTATGTCCAGATTTGGACGAATCAGAGCGTGGCCAGCACCTCGACCAGGTCGTCCAGTCCCAGCGAACCCTGGGACAGCGCCGCCATGTGCCACGCCTTCTGGTCGAACACCTCGCCCCTGGCCTCGGCCGCCGCCCGGGCCGCCGCCCGGCCGCGCAGCCAGGCCCGCTCGCCGAGCTTGTAGCCGATCGCCTGGCCCGGCAGCCCGAGGTAGCGGATCAGCTCGCTGTCCAGGAACTCGACCGAGAGCCCGCAGTACCGCCCGAAGAACTCCCGGGCGTCGTCCGGCAGCATCGCCTCGCCGGGCTTGAACGGGGAGTCGGCCGGGAACTCCAGGCCGACGTGCATGCCGATGTCCACGATCACCCGCAGCGCCCGCATCATCTGGGCGTTCAGGTAGCCGAGCCGGTGCCCGGGGTCGGTCAGGTAGCCGAGCTCGTCCATCAGCCGCTCGGCGTAGAGCGCCCAGCCCTCCAGGTTGGCGCTCACCCCGCCGAGGGTGACCTGGTAGGTGGAGAGCTTGTCGGCCACGTACGTCCACTGGGCCAGCTGGAGGTGGTGACCGGGGACGCCCTCGTGGTACCAGGTGGAGACCAGGTCCCAGACCGGGAAGCTGTCCCGGCCGAGCAGCGGCAGCCAGGTCCGGCCCGGGCGGGAGAAGTCCAGCGAGGGGGCCGTGTAGTAAGGGGCCGCGGCGCTGCCGCTCGGGGCGATCCTGGACTCCACCTTGAGCAGCGGCTCGGCCAGGTCGAAGTGCACGCCCTGCAGGTCGGCGATCGCGGTGTCCATCAGGCCCTGCAGATAGCTCCGGACGTTCTCCTCGCCCTGGATCGCCGGCCCTTCGGTCTCCAGCCAGGCCATCGCCGCCATCGGCGTGCTGCCCGGGAGCACCTTCTCGGCCTCGGCCCGCATCTGCGCGTCCAGGTCGTGGAACTGCTCCCACGCCCACCCGTACGCCTCGTCCAGGTCCAGGTCGGACCCGGTCCAGTAGCGCACCCAGCGGGCGTAGCGCTCCCGGCCCGTGGTGTCCGGGGCGCCGGCCGCCGCCGCACCGTAGACGTCCCGCAGCCAGACCCGCAGCTCGGCGAACGCCTCGGCCGCCGTGACCGCGATCGCGGTCAGCTCCGCGCGCTGCGGCTCCGGCGCCCCCTGCACGAACTCGCCGAACCAGCCGCCGGGCTGATCCCCCGCCAGCCACTCCTCGATCTGCCCGACCACGGTGACCACCTGGCGCGGGCCGGAGAGCAGGCCGCGGGCGACGCCCTCGGTCAGCAGCTCGCGGTACTGGGCCACCGCGACCGGCAGCCGGTCCATCCGGCG
The DNA here is from genome assembly GCF_044766665.1 of Kitasatospora sp. NPDC101801. NCBI lineage: Bacteria > Bacillati > Actinomycetota > Actinomycetes > Kitasatosporales > Streptomycetaceae > Kitasatospora > Kitasatospora sp. NPDC101801. Next base: position 213,330 of record NZ_JBIWML010000004.1, on the reverse strand, counting down.
GCCGATCAGGGTCCAGTGCTCCGGGGTCTCGGTGGGCAGCATGGTGAAGACCTCGCGCACACCGTGCAGCGCCGAGCCGAGGTTGCGGACCGCCCGGAAGTTCTCACCCGCCTCGTGCACGGCGAGTTCCGAGGTCAGCCGCTCCCGGAGCAGCCGGGCGCAGCGCTGCTCGGCGTCGTCCTTCGCGGCCCCGGCGGCCTCCGCCGCGTCCAGCTCGGCCAGGGTGCGGCGGGCCAGCTCGGCCACCGCCTCCTGGCCGGCCGGCGAGAGGTCGGGCAGGCGGTCGTCGTCCGCCGGGCCGAGCCCCAGGTAGACCGCGGTCAGCGGGTCGAGCTCGGCCAGCGCGTGGACGTAAGCATCGGCGATACGGCGAGGGGTGGTGCCGTCGGCAGGGGAGTTGATCAGTGCTTCAACCATTCGGCCATCCTTCCGCAGGCGGCCGGGTTTGCAAGCCCCTTTGCCGAGGCTTGTGCCGATGTACCGTCAGCCGACCCGCCGCCGCGGCCTGCCGTGCCAGGCCGCCACCGGGTCCCAGGTCGGACGCCCCCGGGCGAACCGGTAGAAGCTCAGGCCGATCAGCACCGAGCAGAAGTGCCCGAGATCGGTGAAGGTGTGCGAGGTGATCAGCGGCAGCAGGTAGAAGAACAGCAGCCCACCGCCGTACAGCCAACGCCAGCGCCCGGCGAACCGGTAGGTCAGCACCCCCTCGACCCCGGCCAGCGCGTACGAGACGCCGACGTCCACGGTGGTCGCCAGGTTCGCCGGCAGCCGTCCCGCGTCCACGCCCCAGGCCACGATGCCCTCGCTGATCAGGGTGGCCAGCACGTGGGCGGTGAGCGCGACCGTGAGCCAGCGCCTGGTCCCCAGCCAGCGTTCGACCGGCACGTGGAAGACGTTGAAGATCACGAAGTAGAACGGGAACGCCGCCTGCTCGGTCCAGATCGCGCTGGCCAGCAGCGCGTGCACGGGGTGCGCCCGCAGCTGCTCGATGTTGGTGCTGCGCTTGCCCAGGAACCACTCCAGGTTGGCCGGGTCCATCCTGGCCACGACGAAGCTGGTGACGGCCAGCAGCAGCAACCAGCAGTACGTGCCCGGCGCCGCCCGGACGTACCGCCCGACCGCCCGCAGCGCCCTGACCGCAGGGCTGCCGCCCACCGGCTCCCGCACGATCTCCTGCATCTGTGCTCCCGAATGCCGCTGACATCTGGTCACATGATGGTCCGGTATGCCCGTTTCACCGGCCGGACCCGCCGGGTACGGCGGCAAACCGGGACCGTACGGCTACCCTGGCCGCCATGGCAGTCAGCGCAACGTCCTCGACCGATCCGGCCGCCCGACGGCCCGGCTACCGGCGGCTCCCGGTGCAGCAACGACGCGAGCAGCTGATCGCCGTCGCCCTGGAGCTGTTCGCCGCCCGGCCGCCGGAGGAGGTGAGCCTGGACGACGTGGCCGAAGCGGCCGGTGCCTCCCGTCCGCTGGTCTACCGCTACTTCGCCGGCAAGCAGCAGCTCTACGAGGCCGCCCTGCGCAGCGCCGCCGAGGAGCTCGCCGGCCGGTTCACCGTCCCGCCGGACGGCACCCCCACCGAACAGCTCTCGGCCGTCCTGGACCGCTACTTCGACTTCGTCGCCGAGCACCACACCGGCTACGGCGCCCTGCTCCGCGGCGGCTCGGTGGTCGAGACCGCCAGGACCGGCGCCATCGTCGACGAGGTCCGCCGCGCCGCCCTCCGCCGGACGGTCCGTCACCTGGGCGTCCGGGAGGCCGCCGGGCCCCGGCTCACCCTGCTGGTCCGGTCCTGGATCTCGGTGGTCGAAGCCTCCGCCCTCAGCTGGCTCGACGAGGGGCGGCAGATCCCGCCCGAGTCCCTCCGCGACTGGCTGCTCGACGAGTTCGTCGTGATGACCGCCGCCACCGCCCTCCACGACCCCCAGACCGCCGAGGTCCTCACCCGCCTCCTCGCCCAGGAGGGCCCCGACGGCCGCGCCCCTCGCCTGGCGGCGCGCCTGCGGCAACTGCTCGCCTGATCTATCGGCAGGTGCTCACCGGCTACGGGCCAGGGGCTCGGGGCCCTGCTGACGTGCGGCTCCGACTTTTTGGCAGGTGGCTCGGCATCTACGGTCAGGGGCTCGGGGAACTGCTGACGTGCGGCTCCGACTTTTTGGCAGGTGGCTCGGCATCTACGGTCAGGGGCTCGGGGAACTGCGACGCCGGCCTCGTGCAAGGTGATCGTCGCGTAGGTGGTCAGGCACTTTCGCAGTGACCCGAACGCCAGATCTCCTCGCAGTTCCCCGAGCCCCTGGACCGTAGACCTGAAGCGCCTACCTAGAGCGCAGCCCCGAGCCCCTGGACCGTAGACCTGGAGCACCTGCCCAGAACACAGCCCCGAGCCCCTGAGGTCAGGCCTTGCCGAGGACCTGGCGCTGGCGGCCGAGGCCGTCGACCTCCAGTTCGACGATGTCGTTGGGCCGGAGGAAAGGGGTGCCGGGGCGGCCGAGGGTGACGCCGGCGGGGGTGCCGGTGACGATCACGTCGCCCGGTTCGAGGACCATGAACTGGCTGACGTAGCGGACCAGTTCGTACACCGGGAAGATCATCGCCGCGGTGTTGCCGTCCTGCCGGAGCTCGCCGTTGACCCAGAGCCGGAGGCCGAGCCGCTGCGGGTCGCCGACCTCGTCCGCCGTGACCAGCCAGGGCCCGAGCGGCGTGAAGGTCTCCGCCGACTTGCCCTTGTCCCACTGCCCGCCGCGCTCGAACTGGAAGGCCCGCTCGGTCACGTCGTTGACCGTGGCGTACCCCGCGATCACCGCGGCCGCCTCGGCCTCGCTCTCCAGGTAGCGGCCGGTCCGCCCGATCACGATGGCCAGCTCGACCTCGTAGTCGGTCTTCTCGCCGCCGCGCGGGATCAGCACCTCGTCGTCCGGCCCGACCACGGTGTTGCTCGGCTTCAGGAAGACCACCGGCTCGGCCGGGATCGCCGCGCCCGCCTCCGCCGCGTGGTCCCGGTAGTTGAGGCCGATCCCGACCACCTTGCCCGGCCGCACCACCGGTGCGCCGATCCGCTGCCCGGTCAGGTCGGTCTCCGGGAGTTCACCGGCCGCCACCGCCCGGGCCAGCTCGGCCAGTCCGGCCGGGTCGAGGCCGGCCAGGAAGGCCCCGTCGATGTCCGGCGTCCGGCCGGAAAGGTCGAAAGCGGTGCCGTCCTGACCCAGCACCACGGGGCGTTCGGCGCCCTGGGGGCCGACACGGAGGAGCTTCACTGCCCATCACCACCTGGTTCGTCGCATGCCATCGAGGAGGCCGCACACCTCTCCCGTCCTACGCATCCGAGGTATATCAACGGCTCGGTCCTGCGAACCAGGGGGGACGGCTCGGCCAGTTCCTATCAATTCCTCCAAGTCGCCGGAGGCCCGAATCAGCGTCCCGCACTGTTGACACCCCGGCTGTCAGCTGTTGTCCGGCCGGACTGATAGACAGTCCGCCATGGCGATCAGCAAGCACATCGAGGATTTCCACGGCCTCCCCGTCTTCGACTTCCCGGGCCCGGAGGGCGGTGCGCTGCCCGCCCCGGAGTCGGTGGCCTGGCGGGTCCAGGTCGAGTACGACGGCGGCAGCGACTTCGCCGCGGCCTGGGCGGCGTTCCTGGCGGCCGTCGAGGTCGAGCGGGTCCGGGCGCTGGTGATCGGGCCGTGGTGGGAGGACGAGTACGAGCTGGTCGAGCCGGTGATCACCGCGCTGACCGGCTCTGCCGCCCGGCTCGGCGGGCTGCGGGCGCTGTTCCTCGGCGAGGTCACCTTCGAGGAGTGCGAGATCTCCTGGCTCCAGCTCGGCGACGTGACCCCGCTGCTGGAGTCCTTCCCCGCGCTGGAGGAGCTGGTGGTGCGCGGTGCCTCCGCCGACTACGACGGCAAGGGCGGGCTCGCCCTGCGGTCCCTGCGGCACGAGAGCCTGCGCGCGCTCCGGTTCGAGGCCGGCGGCCTGCCGGTCGCGGTGGTCCGGGCGGTCGGCGGGTCCGACTTCCCGGCCCTGGAGAGCCTGGAGCTCTGGCTCGGGGTGGACGAGTACGGCGGCGACGCCGGGGTGGCCGACCTGGCGCCGGTGCTGACCGGCGAGCGGCTGCCCGCGCTGCGCCGGCTCGGCCTGGAGAACAGCGCGCTGCAGGACGAGCTGGCCGCAGCGGTGGCCGGATCGGCCGTGGTCCGGCAGCTGGAGAGCGTCAGCCTGGCCCTCGGCACCCTCACCGATGCCGGGGCGGAGGCCCTGCTCGGCCTGACCCACCTGCGCCGTCTCGACCTGCACCACCACTACCTCACCGAGGGGATGCAGCAGCGCCTGCGCGACACCCTGGGCGCGGCCGGGGTGGAGCTGGACCTCTCCGAGCAGGAAGAGCCCGACGACGACTGGCGTTACGTGGCGAACGGCGAGTGATCGCCGTTGTCGGCCACCCGGGCCACCGCCGGGTCGAGCTGTTCGCGGCGGCGGTGCGGTCGTTCGGTCTGCCGGAGCCGGCCGTGCTGCCCTGGGCCGAGGTGCTGCGCGGCCGGGTCACCGTCCCGGCCGGTGCCCTGGTCCGGGTGGACTCCCCCGGTGAGGACCCGGCCGTGGACGCGCTGCTGCGCGGGCCCGGCAGCCGGCCGACCCGGGTGGAGGGCTCGGCGGCCTGGTACGCCGGACTGCTCGGCGGGCTCACCACCCTGGCGGCGGCGGTCGAACGGGCCCCCGGCGCCCGGTTGTTGGCCGATCCGGCGGAGACCGCCGTGCTGTTCGACAAGCGCCGCACCCACGCCCGGCTCACCGCCGCCGGCCTGCCCGTGCCCCGCGCTCTCGGCCAACCCGTGGGCAGCTGGGCGGAGTTGCGCACCCTGCTGGCCACGGCCGGCCTGCGGCGGGTGTTCGTGAAGCCCGTGCACGCCTCCTCGGCCTCCGGGGTGTTGGCCCTGGAGTTCGGCCCGAACGGCCGGCTCCGGGCGACCACCTCGGTCGAGCTGACCCCCACCGGCCTGCACAACTCGCTCCGGGTCCGCAGCTACACCACCGAACCGGAGGTCGCCACGATCGTGGACACGCTGGCCGCCGACGGGCTGCACGTGGAGCAGTGGATACCGAAGGCGTCCCAGCACGGCCGCTCGGCCGACCTGCGGGTGGTCACGGTGCACGGCAGGGTCACCCACGCGGTGGTCCGCACCAGCGCGGGCCCGCTGACCAATCTCCATCTGGGCGGTTCCCGGGGCGAGTTGGCGCTGGTCCGGGCCGCGGCCGGCCCGCGCTGGGCCGAGCTGCTGGAGCTGGGCGAGCGGGTGGCCGCCTGCTTCCCCGGCTCGCCGACGGTGGGCATCGACGTGCTGCCCGGGGCCGGCTGGCGCCGCTGGTACGTCGGCGAGGTGAACGCCTTCGGCGACCTGCTCCCCAACCTCCCCGGCCTGCCCGAGGGCCCGGCGGCCGGCCTCGACACCTACGGCGCCCAGGTCCGGGCCCTGCTCGGAACGGAACGATGACCACCATCCCCGACATGCACCGGATCATCGGCAGCCACGACCTGCTGCTGGTCACCCTGGACACGCTCCGCTTCGACGTGGCCGAGGAGTTGGCCGCCGCCGGCCGGCTGCCCAACCTGGCCGCCGTCCTGCCGGGCGGCCGCTGGGAGCGCCGGCACTCCCCCGGCAGCTTCACGTACGCCGCCCACCAGGCGATCCTGGCCGGGTTCCTGCCCACCCCGGCCACGCCGGACGGGCCGCACCCCCGGCTGTTCGCGGCCCGGTTCGGCGGCTCGGAGACCACCGAGGCGCGGACCTGGGTCTTCGACACCCCGGACCTGCCCTCCGCGCTGGCCGCCGTCGGGTACCGGACGGTCTGCGTCGGCGGGGTCGGCTTCTTCAACCGGCAGGGCCCGCTCGGCTCGGTGCTCCCGGGGATGTTCCAGGAGAGCCACTGGGAGCCGGAGTTCGGCGTGCCGTCACCCACCTCCTTCGAGGCCCAGCTGGCCAGGGTCGAGCAGCTGACGGCCGAACAGCCGCCCGGGCAGCCGCTGTTCCTGCTGCTGAACGTCTCCGCCCTGCACCAGCCGAACTGGTTCCACCTGCCGGGCGCCACCCGGGCCGACGGCGACACCCGGGCCAGCCACGCCGCCGCCCTGGAGTACGTGGACGCGCACATCGGGCGGCTGTTCGCCGCGATGAGCCGCCGCCGCCCGTGCTTCGCGATCGTCTGCTCCGATCACGGCACCGCCTACGGCGAGGACGGTTTCACCGGGCACCGGATCGGCCACGAGGTGGTCTGGACGGTCCCGTACGCGCACTTCACCCTGCCGACCGGAAGCCACGGGAACCCCGCATGAGGCCCTATCAGTCCTACGTCTACGCCTACCCGCACAAGACCGCGTACCGGCCGCTGGAGCCCAGGCCGCCGCTGGGCGAGCTCTGGGCCGGCGAGCCGCAGGACGCGCTCTCGCTCTACCTGCACATCCCGTTCTGCGAGGTGCGCTGCGGCTTCTGCAACCTGTTCACCCGGATCGGCGGTCCGGACGGGCTGACCACCGCCTACCTGGACGCGCTGGAGCGGCAGGCGGTCGCCGTCCGGGCCGCGCTGGACGAGGGGGCCAGGTTCGCGGTGGCGGCCTTCGGCGGCGGCACGCCCACCTATCTGACGGCGGGTGAGCTGGAGCGGCTCTGCGACCTGACCGAGCGGCGGATGGGGGTGGACCTGCGGGCCGTGCCGCTCTCGGTCGAGGCCTCGCCGGACACCGCCACCGCCGACCGGCTAGCGGTGCTGGCGGAGCGCGGCACCACCCGGCTCAGCCTCGGCGTGCAGTCCTTCCTGGACGAGGAGGCCAGGTCGGCCGTCCGGCCGCAGAGGCGGGCGGCGGTGGAGGCGGCGCTCGGCCGGATCAGGGCAGCCGGCTTCCCGGTCCTGAACATCGACCTGATCTACGGCATCGACGGGCAGACCGGGGCGAGCTGGCTGCGCTCGCTCGACGCGGCGCTCGCCTGGCGGCCGGAAGAGCTCTACCTCTACCCGCTGTACGTCCGGCCGCTGACCGGGCTGGCCCGACGGTCCACCCCGCAGGACTGGGACGTCCAGCGGCTGGCGCTCTACCGCGCCGGCCGGGACCACCTGCTGGCCCACGGGTACCGGCAGGTGTCGATGCGGATGTTCCGCCGGGCCGACGCGGCCGCCGAGGTAGCGGGCGAGTACAGCTGCCAGACCGACGGCATGGTCGGCCTGGGCTGCGGCGCCCGCTCCTACACCGCCGGGCTGCACTACTCCTTCGACTACGCGGTGAACGCCACCGAGGTGCGCGGCATCATCGACGACTACGTGGCCACCACCGACTTCGGGCACGCCGAGCGGGGCTGGCCGATGGACCCCGACGAGGCCCGCCGACGGCATCTGCTGCAGTCGCTGCTCCAGGCCGACGGGCTCGAACTCGCCGACTACCGAGGCCGGTTCGGCAGCACCCCGGCCGAGGACTTCCCGGTCGAACTGGCCGCCTTCGCCGAGCGCGGCTGGCTGGCCGACGACCCCGACCGGCTGACCCTGTCGGCCGAGGGGCTGGCGCACTCGGACGCGGTCGGTCCGGCGCTGTTCTCCCCCGCCGTGCGGGACCGGATGGCCGGACACCAGGCCCGGTGACCACCTTTCTCGGCCTCCCCGGCGCCGGAGTCCCGGAGTTGACCGTCCTCTACCGGGGCCCGCTGGCCTCCTGCGACTACGACTGCCCGTACTGCCCGTTCGCCAAGCGCCAGGACAGCCCGGCCACCCTGCGGGAGGACCGGGCGGCGCTGGAGCGGTTCTGCGACTGGGTGGCCAAACAGCCCGCCGTCTCGGTGCTGTTCACCCCCTGGGGCGAGGGCCTGGTGCGGTCCTGGTACCGCCGGGCGATGGTGCGGCTCAGCCTGCTGCCGAACGTCCGCCGGGTGGCGATCCAGACCAACCTGAGCTGCCGCACCGACTGGCTGGCCGAGGGCGACCCGGCGAGCCTGGCGCTCTGGGTGACGTACCACCCGGGCCAGGTGGCCCGGGACCGCCTGCTGACCAAGTGCCGGGAGCTGGACGCGCTCGGTGTCCGGTACAGCGTCGGCGTGGTCGGCCAGCCCGAACACCTGCCGGCCGCACGGGAGTTCCGGGCCGCCCTGCGCCCCGAGGTCTACCTCTGGGTGAACGCCGCCGACGGCCGACGCTACACCGATGCGGAAGCCGCCGACTGGACGGCACTGGACCCGCTGTTCGGCTGGAGCCGGGAGCCGCACCCGAGCGAGGGCCGTCCCTGCCGGACGGGCTCCTCGGTGATCTCGGTCTTCGGCGACGGCTCGGTCCAGCGCTGCCACTTCGTCCGGGCCCCGCTCGGCAACATCTACGACGGCTCCTACCGGGCCGCCCTGGCCGAACGGCCCTGCCCGCTGCCGGTCTGCGACTGCCACATCGGCTACGTGCACCTGGAGCCGCTGCCGCTGTACGAGGTCTTCACCGACGGCGTGCTGGAGCGCATCCCGTACGGGCTCGACGCGTACCGGCTCAGCCGACCAGCAGCGCCAGCTGCCCGGTGACCGGGGCGGCCCTGGGCGGCAGTTGAGCGGTCAGCCGGGCCAGGTCGCGGGCGGCGTCCTCGGCCTGCTGGCCCCCGACCCCGGTGGCCAGCAGCTCACCGAGCAGGCCGACCGCCTCCGGCACCCGGCCGTCGGCGGCCAGCCAGAGCGCCAGGTCGTGGCAGGTCCGCAGGGTGCGCGGGTCGTGGGCACCGCACTCGCGGGCGAACTCGCCGATCAGCGGCCAGAGCCGACGGGCCGCCTCGGTGGGCGAGCCGGCCGCGCCGAGCGCCCAGGCGGCGTCGGCCCGGGCCCGGAGCTCGGCGGCCCGGCCCGGCTGGATCTCGGCCAGCCGGCGGGCCACCTCCAGGCCGTCGGCCGGGCGGTCCGCCGGGTCCTTGGCCAGCAGGTCGAGGATCAGCCGCTCCAGTGCCAGTGGCAGCTCGGGCGCGACCTGCCGGGGCCGGGGCGGATCGACGTCCACGTGCTGACGCATCAGGCCGACCACCGTCCCGGCGTTGAACGGCCGCTGCCCGACCGACAGTTCGTACAGCATGCAGCCGACCGCGTACAGGTCGACCCGGCCGTCCACCGGCCCGTCCGCCCAGCGCTCGGGCGCCAGGTAGATCGGGCTGCCGATCACCGTGCCGATCGTGGTCAGGCCGCCCGGGTGGCCGTCCAGCCGGGCGATGCCGAAGTCCAGCACCTTCGCGTGACCGGCCTCGGTGATCATGATGTTCTCGGGCTTGATGTCCCGGTGCACCACGTCGGCCCGGTGGGCGGCGGCCAACGCCACGCAGACCTGGCCGAGCCAGTCCAGCACCTGCGGCAGCCCGGGCCTGGCCTGCTTCACCACCGCCGCCAGCGAGTGGCCCTGCACCAGCTCCATCACCAGGTACGGGCTGCCGGTCGCGGTCTCGCCGATGTCGTGCAGGGTGACGATGTGCGGGTGGTTCAACTTGGCCACCGCCCGCGCCTCGTGGCGGAACCGGGCGATGTCCGCCGCCCCCAGCTCGGCCGAGTCGGAGATCACCTTGACCGCGATCTCCCGGCCGAGCCGGGTGTCGACGGATCGCCAGACCACGCCGAAGCCGCCCCGGCCGATCTCCTCGACCAGCCGGTACTTGCCGTCCAGTACGTCCCCGGCCCGCATGTGTCCGCTCCCCCCGCGTGGCGCCGTGTCGGGGAGAGTCCACCACACGACGGCGACCGGGAGGGGAACGACGGGCTACGCCTTGGGCTTCGGCAGGCCGGGCGGGTTCAGCTCGGGAGTCTGCACGGCCTCGTTCTCCAGCCCCCAGCGCTTGAGCACCTGGCCGTACGTGCCGTTCTTGACGATCTCCCCGATGGCCTCGTGCAGGGCCTTGACCAGGCCGTTGTCCTTCTTGGTGGTGGCGGCGATCTTGCCGAGGACGTCCGCGCCTGCGCCCGAGTAGGTGCCGATGATCTCGGTCTCACCGGTCTGCGCGACGTGGAAGGCGGCGGTCGGGTTGGGGCCGAGGTAGGCGTCGATCCGGCCCGAGCCGAGCGCCAGGTAGTAGTCGGCGGAGTTCTGGAAGTACTTGATGTCGACCGGCTTCAGACCGTTCCGCAGGTTCTCCTCGTTCCAGCCGATCAGCAGCTTCTCCTGGTTGGTGCCGGAGGCCACCGCGATGGTGTGCCCGGCCACGTCCTTGGGCCCGGTGACCTTCCAGCCGGCCCCCTTCTTCGCCTCGAAGCCGAGGATGTCCAGCCGGTAGGTGGCGAAGTCGTACTTCTCCTTCCGGGCCTCCGTCACGGTGATGTTGGAGAAGCCCGCGTCGTACTTGCCGGCGTCCAGGCCGACGAAGATGTTCTCCCAGGAGACCGGGTTGAGCTCGACCTTGAGCCCGAGCACGTCGCCGACCAGGTAGGCGATGTCCGGCTCGGCGCCGATCACCGTCTTGTTGTCGTCGGCGTAGAAGTCCAGCGGCGGGGTGGTGCCGAGCGAGTCGACCACCCGCAGGGTGCCCCGCTTCCGGATCTCCTCCGGGACCAGTGCGGCGATCGCGTCCACCTTGCCGGTGGTGACCCGCTTCTGGTCGGCCGTCAGGTTCACCTTGGTCCCGTCCGGCGCGGTGTTGCCCTTCCCCGCGTTCAGGTCGGCGGCGGCCTCGCCGCCGCAGGCGGTGAGCAGCAGGGTGGCGGTCAGACCGGCGGCAGCGGCGACCAGGGCACGACGGGGTAGGGACATGGCGTTGCTCCAGAGGGGTGAAGGGAAAAGAGGGTCAGAGGACCTTGGAGAGGAAGGCGCGGGTGCGCTCGTGCTGCGGTGCGTCCAGCACGGCGGCCGGCGGGCCCTGTTCGACCACCACGCCGCCGTCCATGAAGACCACCGTGTCGGCCACCTCGCGGGCGAAGCCGATCTCGTGGGTGACCACGATCATCGTGGTGCCGGAGCGGGCCAGGTCCTTGATCACGTCCAGCACCTCGCCGACCAGCTCCGGGTCGAGGGCCGAGGTCGGCTCGTCGAAGAGCAGCACCTTGGGCTCCAGGGCCAGCGCCCGGGCGATCGCCACCCGCTGCTGCTGGCCACCGGAGAGCTGCCTCGGGTAGGCGTCCGCCTTGTCGGCCAGGCCCACCCGGGCCAGCAGCTCCAGCGCCTGCTTCCGGGCCTGGGCCTTCGGCCGGCGCAGCGCGCTGATCGGGGCCTCGGTGACGTTCTCCAGCACGGTGAGGTGCGGGAACAGGTTGAAGTTCTGGAAGACGAAGCCGATGTGGGTGCGCTGGCGCAGCACCTCACGCTCCTTCAGCTCGTACAGCTTGCCGCCGAAACGGCGGTAGCCGATCAGCTCGCCGTCGATCGAGACGTAGCCCCGGTTCAGCTTCTCCAGGTGGTTGATGGCCCGCAGCAGCGTGGACTTGCCGGAGCCGGACGGGCCGAGCACCACGGTCACCGAACCGGCGGCGACCTGGAGGTCCACTCCGCGCAGCACCTCCAGCTGGCCGAAGCTCTTGTGCAGGCCCCGGACGTCCACCATCGTCGTGCCGGTCAACTGGTGCCTCCTGTGGGCGCGGTGAGTCGGGTGGCCTGGATCTGCCGGACCAGTGCGCGGGCCCGTTGCAGCGGGGTGGGCGGCGGGGTGCGCTGCGAGCCGCGCGCGAAGTACCGCTCCAGGTAGTACTGGCCGAACGAGAGCAGCGTGGTCAGCACCACGTACCAGACGGTGGCCACCATCAGCAGCGGCACCACCCGGCCGGTCCGGCCGTAGACCACCTGGACCTGGTAGAAGAGTTCGCCGATCGCCATCACGTAGACGATCGAGGAGCCCTTGAACAGCGAGATCACCTCGTTGCCCGCGTTCGGCAGGATCGAGCGCATCGCCTGCGGCAGCACGATCCGGCGGATCTGCCGGAACCGCGGGATGCCCAGGGCGGCGGCCGCCTCCAGCTGGCCGGCGTCCACCGAGATCACCCCGGCCCGGATGATCTCGGCGGCGTACGCGGCCTGGTGCAGCGCCAGGCCGAGCACGGCGGCGCCGAGCGCGCCGAGCAGGTCCATGGTCTCAAAGCTGAGCACCGTCGGGCCGAACGGGATACCGATGCCGAACCGCTTGTAGAGGTAGGAGAGGTTGAACCAGAAGACCAGCTGGACGATCAGCGGGATCGACCGGAAGGCCCAGACGTAGACCCAGGCGATGGTCTGCAGGATCGGACTCCTGGACAGCCGGAGGAAGGCCACCACGGCGCCCACCAGGAAGCCCAGCACCGTTCCGTACAGCGTCAGTTGGAGGGTGACCCCGACCGAGCGCAGGATGGTGTCGGTGGTCAGGAAGGCCCGGAAGGTGGGCCAGTCCCAGCCCGGGTTGGTGGCCAGCCCGTGGACGAACTGGGCCACCACGACGACGGCGGCGGCCCCGGCCAGCCAGCGCCAGGGGTGCCGGGCCGGGACCACCGGCAGCTCGGCCAGTTCGTCCGGCCCGGCGGCGGCCACGGGTCTCTCGGAGGTGACAGTGGTCATGACGGACCTCACGGAAGCTCGGGCGGGCTGATCTCGGACTTGGTCAGGGCGGAGCCGGTGGTGCCCCACTTCTCCAGGATCTTCCGGTAGGTGCCGTCCTGGATCAGCTGGTTGACCGCCGCCTGGAAGGCCGGGGTGAGCGGTGAGCCCTTCTTGAACGCGAAGCCCACGTCGAGCCGGCGGAACTCGCTCAGGAACCGGGTGCCGGAGGCCGGCTGCGACTCCTGGTAGCGTAGGCCGTTGATGGTGGACATCACCAGGTCGACCTTGCCCTGCTGGAGGCTGGTCAGGGTGGCACCGGTGTCGGAGTAGGCCCGCACCTCGTACGCCTTCTTCCCGGCGTCGGTGCAGACGTTCTTCTTCGAGTTCAGCGTGGTCTCGAAGGTGGTGCCGACGCCGGTGCCGATGGTCAGGCCGCAGAGCTGGGCGATCTCCTTGACCGGTTGCTGGGCGGTGTTGTCCTTCTTCACCGCGAAGCCCTGGCCGTCGTTGATGTAGGTGACGAAGTCGATCGTCTTCAACCGGGCCGTGGTGACACCGAAGTTGCCGGTGCCGAGGTCGTACTTGCCGCTGTCCAGCGCGGGCAGGATGGTCTCGAAGGCCGCCTCCTCGCGCTCGATGGTGAGGCCGAGCACCTTGGCCACCGCGTCGGTGAAGTCCACGTCGATCCCGGCCGCCTTCTTCACCGCCGGGTCCGGGTAGAACGCGCTCGGCGGGGTGCCGGAGGAGCCGCCGAGCTTCAGCCGCCCGGCCTTCCGGGTCTCCTCGGGGAGCAGCGCGGCCGCCTTGTCCGACTTCGGTACGGTCGAGACCACGTCCTGGGCCGCCGCCGCCAGCGCGGAACTCCCGGCCGGGCCGGGCGACTTGCCGGTACCCGAGCCGCAGGCGGCGGTGAGCACCAGCAGGGCGGCGGCGGTCAGCAGTGCGGGTGCGCGTCTCACGGGGTCGGGGCCTTTCGGGGGAGGTGCCGGAACGGGAGGTGCTTCTCGAAGGGCAGCGGGGCGAAGATCGCCGGGTCGCGGTCCAGGTCGAACAGCGGGGTGTAACCCGTGGCCAGGTAGAGGCCCTTGGCCTCGGGCTGGCGCGGGCCGGTGGTGAGGTGGATCCGGCGGTAGCCGGCCGCCTCGGCGGCGAGTTCCAGCTCGGCCAGCACCCGGCGGGCCAGGCCGCGCCGACGGTGCGCCGAGTGCGTCCACATCCGCTTGAGCTCGGCGGTCCGCTCGTCGTAGCGGCGGTACGCGCCGCCCGCCACCGGTTCGCCGTCCGCCAGCAGGAGCAGCAGCGCGCCGTCCGGGGCCTCGAACTCGCTGTCCGGGAACCGGCTCATCTCCTGGTGGCCGCCGGGGCCGTACCGGGTGACGTACTCGTGGGTGAGCTCGCGGACCAGCGGCTCGGTGAGCGGGTCGGCCAGGGTGACCCGGCGGACCTCCAGCAGCGCGCCGCTCATGCCTGCAGGGCGATCAGCTGGTGCCGGTCCCGCTCCCGGGCTGCCGCCTTGGCGGCGTCCCGCTTGGCGACCTCCTCGCGGACGATCGGGATCACGTACCGGCCGAAGTCGATGGCGTCGTCCAGCAGGTGGTAGCCCCGGGCCGACAGGATGTCCACGCCGAGGTCGTAGTAGTCCAGCAGCGCCTGGGCGACCGTCTCCGGCGTGCCGACCAGCGCGTTGGAGTTGCCCGCGCCGCCGGTCGCGGCGGCGGTCGGGGTCCACAGCGCGCGGTCGTAGCGCTCCCCGGCGGCGGCGATCTCCAGCAGTCGCTGCGAGCCGGTGTTCTCCGGCGCCCAGCCGCCGTCCGCGCCCTTCGCCCGGGGCAGCAGCTCGCCGCCCCCGACCCGGGATTTGATCAGGTCGACGGTGCGGTGCGCCTTCTCCCAGGCCAGTTCCTCGGTCGGCGCGATGATCGGCCGGAACGCCACCTGGATCCTCGGGGTGTCGGTCCGCCCGGCGTCCTTGGCCGCCTGCCGGACCCGCTCGATCTGCTCGGCGGTCCGGGCCAGCGGCTCGCCCCAGAGGCAGTAGATGTCCGCCTCGGCACCGCCGGCCGCGTAGGCGGCGGGCGAGGAGCCGCCGAACGAGACGTCCGGGCGCGGCTCTTGAACCGGGAAGACGTCCGAGACGAAGTCCTCGAACCGGTAGAACTCGCCCTCGTGGTCGAACCGCTCCCGGGTGGTCCAGATCTTCTTCACCAGCGCGATGTACTCCCGGGTGCGGGCGTAGCGCTGGTCCTTGGTCAGGAAGTCGCCCTCCCGCCCCTGCTCGCGGTCGCTGCCGCCGGTGATGAAGTGCACCGTCAGCCGGCCGTCGCTGATCTGGTCCAGGGTGGCGAAGGTCTTGGCGGCGTAGGTCGGGTAGGACACGTTCGGCCGGTGCGCCAGCAGGATCTGCAGCGTGTCCAGCTTGCTCGCCAGGAACGCGGCGGCCGGGGCCGGGTCGGGCGAGCCGGAGCCGTAGGCGAACAGCACCCGGTCCCAGCCGTACTCCTCGTGCGCCCGGGCCAGCCGCAGGGTGTACTCGCGGTCGAAGGCGGCGGTGGTGCGGGTGGTGGTCTCCGAGCCGTCACCGGTGGCGGCGATGCCGAGGAATTCGACGGGCATGGCGAAGGGCCTTTCGGTCGTGCGGCGAGCAGGGGGCAGCGGCGCCCGGGCAGGCCGACGGTGCGGCTGGGCGCTGGGGTGGGAAGGGGAGCGCGAGGGGCGCTGGGCGCGTGACGGCGCGAAGGGGAGAGACGTGGGACAGGGGCCGGTGGAACGGCCGCGACTACCGGGTCAGGCGCAACACGCGGCCGACCACACTCGACCGAAGTCGATGTGGCCGCGCGTCACCAGGCGCTGCTGCTCGGGGTCCATGGAGGAAGTTGAACAGTGGATCTCACGGGGCGTCAACCTCTCCGCGATTCCTTCATGTTCTGTTATCAGTAGGAACGGACCACTCTTGACAGTTGCCGTTCGTCCACGCCTACGATCGGGGGTCGGGCGCGTTGAGGGGCGCCGCCCGGTGTGACGGCCCAGCCACGTCTGGAGCCGGCCCATGGCCACAGTCCTGTCCACCCCCACCCGCCAACAGACCGACGAGGCACCGATCGTGGCCCGCCGCCGGCCCGGCCGGACGGTCGCCTCGGTGCTCGCCCTGCTGGCCCTGGCGATGGTGCTGAACTCCGTCCTGCGCAACCGGGCGTTCGGGTGGGACGTGGTCGCGCAGTACTTCACCACCACCGCGATCGTGCAGGGCCTGCTGCTCACGCTCTGGCTGACCGCCGCCGTGATGGTGCTCGGCTTCGCCCTCGGCACCGTGTTCGCGGTGTTCCGGCTCTCCGACAACCCGGTGCTGCGGAGCATCAGCTGGGGTTTCGTCTGGATCTTCCGGTCCACCCCGCTGCTGGTCCAGCTGCTGTTCTGGTTCAACATCGGCGCGCTCTACCCGACCCTCGGCCTGGGCCTGCCGTTCGGCCCGGAGTTCCTCACCGTGAAGACGGTCGACCTGTTCGGCCCGACCCTGACCGCCGTGATCGGCCTGACCCTGCACGAGGCCGCGTACGCCGCCGAGGTGGTGCGCGGCGGCATCCTCTCGGTGGACCAGGGCCAGTTGGAGGCGGCCCAGTCGCTCGGCCTCCGCCGGGCCCGGGTGCTGCGCCGGATCGTGGTCCCGCAGGCGATGCGCTCGATCGTGCCGACCGCAGGGAACATGCTGATCGGCACCCTCAAGGGCACCAGCATCGTCAGCGTGCTGGCGGTCCAGGACCTGCTCCACTCGGCCCAGTTGATCTACAACCAGACCTATCAGGTGATCCCGCTGCTGCTGGTCGCCACCGTCTGGTACGTCGCGGTGACCAGCGTGCTCTCGGTCGGCCAGTACTACCTGGAGCGGTACTACGCCAGGGGCGCCACCCGAGGCCCGCTGCCGCCGACCCCGCTGCAGCGCGCCCGGGCCCTCTTCGCCCGTACGGGGGTGGCCCGTTGAGCACCCTGGCGATCATCGGGGCGGGGCCGCGCGGCACCGGTCTGCTGGAGCGGATCGCCGCCAGTGCGGCCGAACTGCTGCCGCCCGAAAGGCCGTTGGAGATCCACTTGGTCGACCCGTACCCGCCCGGCGGCGGCCGGATCTGGCGGTACGACCAGTCCCCGCTGCTGCGGATGAACTCGATGGCGGAGGACGTCACGATGTTCACCGACGAGTCCGCCACCGTCGAGGGCCCGGTCCGCCCCGGCCCCTCGCTGGCCGAATGGGCGGCCCGGCCCGAGGAGTTCGCCCCGTACCAACCCGTCGCCGACCCGGCCGTCCGGGCCGAACTGCGCTCGCTGGCGCCGACCGACTTCCCCACCCGGCGGGCCCAGAGCGCCTACCTGGACTGGGTGTTCCGGCGTGCGGTGGCCGAGCTGCCCCCGCACGTCACGGTCACCGTGCACCGGGACACCGCCCGGTCGGTCAGCGGCCCGCCGCACGGGGCGCAGCTGGTCCAGCTCTCCGACGGCGTGCTGGTCGCCGACCAGGTGGTGCTGACTCTCGGTCACCTCGGCGCCGCCCCCGACCCCCGGCACCACGACCTGGCCGCGTTCGCCGCCCGGCACGGCCGGTTCCACCTGCCGCCCGCCTTCTCCTCGGACGTCGACCTCTCCGGCCTCGCCCCCGGCGAGCAGCTGGTGCTGCGCGGCTTCGGGCTGGCCTTCGTCGACCTGGTCGCGATGCTCACCGAGGGCCGGGGCGGCCGGTTCGTCCCGGCGCCGGACGGGCTCGCCCTGCGCTACCTCCCGTCCGGCCGCGAACCGGTGATCCACGTCGGCTCCCGGCGCGGCGTGCCCTACCACTCCAAGACCGGCTACCGGCTCCAGGGCCCGCCCGCCCCGCTGCCCCGGTACTTCGACGCCGCCGCCGTCGACCGGGTGCTGGCCAACCCCGGACCGCTCGAACTGCGTCGGGACTTCTGGCCGTTGATGGCCAAGGAGATCGGCTTCGGGCACTACCACGAGCTGTTCCACGCCCATCCGGAGCGGGTCGAGCTGCCCTGGGCCGACTTCCTGGACGACTACGACCGGCTGGACTGGTACACACCCGAGCTGGCCGCCCTGGTGGCGCGGTCCGTCCCCGATCCGGCCGACCGGCTCGACTTCGAGGCGCTCGACCACCCGCTCACCGGCCTCCGCCTCACCCCCGACGCCCTCCAGCAGCACCTGCGCGACCACATCACCGCCGACGCCGACCGCCGGGCCGACCCCGCGCACAGCGCCGACCTGGGGGCCTTCCTCGCCCTGCTCTCGCTCTACGGCCAGCTCCCCCGGATCATGGCCACCGGCCGGCTCACCGCCGACTCGGTCGCCACCGAACTCGACGGCTGGTGGTTCGGCTTCTTCAGCTTCCTCGCCTCCGGGCCGCCGGGCTTCCGGCTCCGCCAGCTGCTCGCCCTCTCCGAGGCCGGCGTCGTCCGCTTCCTCGGCGCCGACCTGCGGGTCGAACCGGACGAGTCCACCGGCACCTTCGTCGCCACCAGCCCCACCACCCCCGGCCACCGGGTCCACGCCACCGCCCTGATCGAGGGCTACCTGCCCAAGCACGTGCTCTCCCGCACCGAGGACCCGGTCCTGCGCGCCCTCGCCCGCAACGGCGAACTCCTGGAGGAGTCCGGCCTGCTGACCGTCTCGCTGACCGACGGCCGCGTGCTCGACCCCACCCTCGGCAACGCCCCGCACCCCCGCCGCACCGCCCTCGGCCCGCACACCAACGGCCGCGCCTACACCGCCTTCGCCCGCCCCCGCACCAACGCCCCGGGCTTCCGCCAGAACGACACCGCCGCCCGCAACCTCCTCACCCTCCTGGCGGACGACCCCGCTGATGTGCGGCTCCGCCGCGTGGGCGACCCCGACCTCCTGGCAGACGCCTCAGAAGAGTCAGGGGCTCGGGGAACTGCTCAGCCGCCCACGGCGCCAGGGGCTCGGGGAACTGCGACGCCGGCCTCGGAAAAGGTCACACGTGGGTAGGCGGTCAGGCACTTTCGCAGTGACCCGAACGCCAGATCTCCTCGCAGTTCCCCGAGCCCCTGGGTAGTAGACCGCTGAGCACCTGCCAACAGTGCAGCCCCGAACCCCTGACCGTAGATGCCCGAGCGCCTGCCCAGAGCGAGCTCCGAGCCCTTGGACAGGGCAGCCTGGTGTCCTGCGTAAGGTGAGGCACACCCCGTACAAGGAAGTAGGGCTGTCATGGCGAAGCAGGCGCCGCAGAGCGACCCGGCGCAGGACCGGGCCGAGGTCACCGATCCGAAGCACGCGGCGGCCGGTCTCACAGCCGTGGCCCACAGCCTGCGGATGGCGAACGACCAGATGAGCCCCCAGCGGACCCTGGCCACCCTGCGGAAGGTGAACCAGCCGGACGGGTTCGACTGCCCCGGCTGCGCCTGGCCCGAGCCGGGCCGGACGCATACCGCCGAGTTCTGCGAGAACGGCGCCAAGGCCGTCGCCGAGGAGGCCACCGAACGGCGGATCACCACCGCGTTCTTCGCCGAGCACCCGGTCGCCGAACTGGCCGATCGGTCCGGCTACTGGCTCGGCCAGCAGGGCCGGCTGACCGAGCCGATGCTGCTCGACGCGGGTGCGACGCACTACACCCCGGTCTCCTGGGAGCGGGCCTTCGCGATCGTCGCCGAGGAGCTCACGAAGCTGCCCTCCCCCGACGCCGCCGCCTTCTACACCTCGGGCCGGACCAGCAACGAGGCCGCCTTCGCCTACCAGCTGTTCGCCCGTCAGCTCGGCACCAACAACCTGCCGGACTGCTCCAACATGTGCCACGAGTCCTCCGGTTCGGCGCTGGTGGAGACCCTCGGGGTGGGCAAGGGCAGCGTCAGCCTGAAGGACCTGTACCAGGCCGACCTGATCATCGTGGCCGGGCAGAACCCGGGCACCAACCACCCCCGGATGCTGTCCGCGCTGGAGCGGGCCAAGCGGGCCGGCGCGAAGATCGTCAGCGTCAACCCGCTGCCGGAGGCCGGGCTCGAGCGCTTCAAGAACCCGCAGAACGCCCGTGGCCTGGCCGGTACGGGCACCAAGCTGACCGACCTGTTCCTGCAGATCCGGCTCGGCGGCGACCTCGCCCTGTTCCGCGCACTGAACCAGCTGATCCTGGCCGCGAAGGACGGAGTCGACCACGACTTCGTCGCCGAACACTGCCTGGGCTACGAGGAGTTCGCCGCCGAGGCGGCCACCACCGACCGCGCCGAGGTGCTCGCCGCCACCGGCCTGCCCTGGGAGCAGATCGAGCAGCTCGCCGAGCTCACCCTCACCTCGCGGAAGGTGATCGTCTGTTGGGCGATGGGCCTGACCCAGCACAAGCACTCGGTGCCGACCATCCGTGAGGTGGTCAACTTCCTGCTGCTGCGCGGCAACGTCGGCCGCCCCGGCGCCGGGGTCTGCCCGGTGCGCGGGCACAGCAACGTGCAGGGCGACCGCACGATGGGCATCTTCGAGCGCCCCGCCCCCGCCTTCCTGGACGCCCTGGGCAGGGAGTTCGGCTTCGAGCCGCCGCGCGAGCACGGGCTGGACTCGGTCGACACCATCCGGGCCATGCGCGACGGCAAGGTGCAGGTCTTCTTCGCGATGGGCGGCAACTTCGTCGCGGCCACCCCGGACACCGAGGTGACCGAGGCCGCGATGCGGCGCTGCGCGCTGACCGTGCACGTCTCCACCAAGCTGAACCGCTCGCACGTGATCACCGGTGCCCGGGCACTGATCCTGCCCACCCTGGGGCGGACCGACCGGGACCGGACCGCCGTCGGGCCCCAGTTCGTCACCGTCGAGGACTCGATGGGCATGGTGCACTCCTCGCGCGGCGGCCTCCAGCCCCCGTCCGAGCAGCTGCTGTCCGAGGTGGCCATCGTCTGCCGGCTGGCCCGGGCGGCGCTCGGCGAGGCGAACGACGTGCCGTGGGAGCGGTTCGCCGAGGACTACGACAGCATCCGGGACCGGATCTCCCGGGTGGTACCCGGCTTCGACGACTTCAACGCCAAGGTCCGCCGCCCGGGCGGCTTCGCCCTGCCGCACGGCCCGCGCGACAGCCGGACCTTCCCGACCGCCACCGGCAAGGCCAACTTCACGGTCAACCGACTGACCGCCCCCGAGGTACCCGCCGGGCGGCTGCTGCTCCAGACGCTGCGTTCGCACGACCAGTACAACACCACCGTCTACGGCCTGGACGACCGCTACCGGGGCATCACCGGCGGCCGCCGGGTGGTCATGGTCAACCCGGCCGACGCCGCCGAGCTGGGCCTGACCGCGGGCGGGTACGTCGACCTGGTCAGCGAGTGGGTGGACGGCACCGAGCGCCGGGCCCCGCACTTCCAGGTGGTGCACTACCCGGTGGCCCGGGGCGGCGCCGCCGCGTACTACCCGGAGACCAACGTGCTGGTCCCGCTGGACTCCACCGCCGAGATCAGCAACACCCCGACCTCCAAGGCCGTGGTGATCCGGTTCGAGCCCGACAGCACCGGCTGATCCCGCCGGCCGACCGACCGTCAGGTCCGTCGGCCGACACTCCGGCCCGCGAGTGACTGATTTGTCTGATCTGCACCTAATCTGACACCAGCTCACCCCCACCGCCGGAGGTACCCGCGCCATGGCCGACACCGTCCCGCAGCCCGGCAGTGCCGACCCCCGCGACCTCACCCAGGGGCCGCCCACCCCGGCCGCCCGGCTGCTCCCGCTGATCCTCCCGGCCATCCTCACCGGCATCGGCGCCGGCCTCACGCTGATCGCGATCAGCAAGGTCGCCGGGCGGCTGGAGAACCTGCTCTGGGAGATCATCCCGGACGGCCTCGACATCGACGGCTTCGGCCCGTGGTGGATCCTGCTGGTCCTCACCGTGACCGGTGCCGCCGTCGGCCTGACCGTGTGGCGGGCGCCCGGTCACGCCGGACCGGACCCGGCCACCACCGGCCTGGTCGACCCGCCGGTGCCGCCGTACGTGCTGCCCGGGCTGATCGTGGCCACCGTCCTGGCCCTCGCCGGGGGTGTCAGCCTGGGGCCGGAGAATCCGATCACCATGGTCAACATCGCGTTGGCGTACTGGCTCGGACGGCGTTTCATGCCCTCGGCCGGGCCGGCCCTGTGGGTCGCCCTGGCCGCCGCCGGCACCGTCGGCGCGCTCTTCGGCACCCCGCTCGCGGCGGCGCTGATCCTCTCCGAGATGCCGGGGCCCGGGGCGCTCTGGGACCGGCTGTTCGCCCCGCTGATCGCCGCCGTCACCGGGTCGATGACCACCCTGCTGCTGGTCGGCAACGACTTCGTGATCAAGGTCCCCGGCTATCCCGGCACCCGCGTGGTCGACGTGCTCTGGGCCCTGCTGGTCGGCGCGGTCGCGGCGGCGTTCGGGATGACCGCGGTCTACGTCTTCCCGCTGGTGCACCGGGCGTTCCGGCAGATCCCGCACCCGGTCGCGATGCTCACCGTCGGCGGGCTGACGCTCGGCGCCCTGGGCGCGCTCGGTGGCGAGCTCACCCTGTTCAAGGGGCTGGACCAGGTCAAGGAGCTGGCCCTCGACTACTCGCACCACGGCTTCTGGAACCTGCTCGGGATGGCCGTGCTGAAGCTGCTCGCGCTGGTGGTGGCCTCGGGCTCGGGCTTCCGGGGCGGCCGGATCTTCCCCGCCGTCTTCGCCGCGGTCGCGCTCGGCTTCGCCGTCAGCGCGCTGATCCCCTCGGTGCCGCCCGCCCTCGCGGTGTCCTGCGCCGTCCTCGGCGTGCTGTTCGCGGTCACCCGGCAGGGCTGGCTCAGCCTGTTCACCGCCGGGGCCATCGTGCCCGACCTGGCGCTGCTCCCGCTGCTCTGCGTCGCGGCACTGCCGGCCTGGCTGATCGTCACCGGCCGCCCCGAGCTGCTGCTCGCGAGCGACGAGCCCGAGCCCGGGGCCGTACCGGCGTAACGCCGGACGCGCGTCAGCCGGTCGTGCCCGGCGAGCCCTCGTTCTCCTTCGGGTTCGTCGAACCGGAGACCGAGGCGGACGCGGAGCCCGACTCCGAGCCGGTCGGCGTGCCGGAGCCCGTCGGCGTGCCCGTCCCGGTGCCCGGCGAGGACGTGCCGCCGGACGGCGTACCGGTCGGCGAGGTGGTGACGGGGGGCGTGACCGGCGGCGTGCCGGTCGGCGAGGTGGTGACCGGCGGCGTGACCGGTGCGGTCGGGGTGGTCGGGGTGGTCGGCGGTGCGGTCACCGGGGGCGTGGGCAGGTTCTCCGGCTTGGCCGGCTGGATCGGGGTCACCGCGTCCGCCCCCTTGGGCAGTTCGGGCACTTTCCAGCTGCCGCCCGGGTCGTCCGAGACCGCCTGCGGGTCCGGCCGGACCGCGCCGAGGATCGGCATCGCCCCGATCGGCGAGACCTTGATCACCGAGCCGGTGCGCGGCGCCTGCACCACCAGGCCGCCGCCGATGTACATCGCGATGTGGGTCGCACCGGCGTAGTAGACCACCAGGTCACCGGGGCGGAGCTGGTTCAGCGGCACCTTGGTCAGCTCGGACCACTGGTCCTGGCTGACCCGGGGGATGTTCAGCCCGGCGGCCAGCCAGGCCTGCGAGGTGAGTCCGGAGCAGTCGAACTTGTCCGGCCCGGTACCGCCCCAGAGGTAGTCCTTGCCGAGCTGGGCCAGCGCGAAGGCGACCGCCTTGCGCCCGGCCTGCGAGGGCGTGCGCTCCCCCTTGCCCAGCGCGCCCGAGGCGAGGAAGGCCAGCTGCGCCTCGTCCGCCCGGTTCGTCTCCAACTGCTCCAGCTCGCTGCGCTGCGCCCCGGTCAGCGAGCTGACCATCTGCTCGACCTCGGCCAGCCGCTTGGCCACGTCGGCCTTGCCGGCCTCCTGCTGGACGGCCAGCGCCTGGGCCTGGGCAAGGGTCGCCTCGGCCAGCTGCTGAAGCACCGTCAGGGTGGCCCGGTCGGCCTTCAGCCGGTCCAGGAACTCGCTCTGCGAGCGCGAGGCGGTGTTCAGCAGCTCGGCCACCACCGCCGCCTCGTACGGCGAGTCGGTGAGCAGCAGCTCGGCCAGGTCGGACGCGTTGCCGTTCCGGTACTGGGCGGCGGCCAGCTGGGACGCCAGGTCGCCGCCGGCGTCCACCGCGGCCTGCTGGTGCTCCAGCCGGACCTTCAGGTCGGCGACGGTGGTCTGCTGGGTGGCGAGCTTGGCGACCGTCCCGTTGTACTGCTCGGTGGCCGCCTCGGCCTCCCGGTACAGCTCGTGCAGCCGGTCCAGCATCGGGCCGAGGGTGGCCTTGGCCTGGGCCAGCGGGTCGGCGCCGGGGGCGACCGAGACCGGGGGCTGGGGAGCGGCGAACGCCGTCCCCGCCGTGCCGAACGCGAGCGCGGCCAGGGCCAGCACCGCCCCGCAGCGCAGGGCGGCTCGCACCCAGGGCCGCACGCCGTTCTCCGTCGTCCGCACCCCAGCGCGCATCTGCTCGCCCTCCCCGTCGTCCCCGAGCCCGGCCCGCCGTGCGGCCAGGCAATTCGGGCTTGATCCTGCCACGCACCACCCGGCTCGAGACAGGGGGTTACCCGGCCACCCGATGAATTCTCAGCTCAACTTCAGATTGGATGTGAGACAGCTCTCAACAAACCGTCACCAAACCGGACCTTGCCTCTCAAATCGGCTGGTCAGTGGCCACGGCTCCACACTTCGGAAGGGTTCCGGCAACCTCGGCGACACCATCGGAACCTCAACTCCCGGCCCAGTTCACCTTCCGTTCACCAACCCTCCCTACCGTCGCCGGTGACACCAGCGTCAGTCCGACAACTACGACGATTGTTTGGGTTATGGAACACATCACGTTCCTGGTGGCCGTTGTGATCATCACGGCGCTCGCCTTCGACTTCACCAACGGCTTCCACGACACCGCCAACGCGATGGCCACCTCCATCGCCACGGGAGCCCTCCGCCCGAAGGTCGCGGTCACCATCGCTGCGGTCCTCAACTTCGCCGGCGCCTTCCTCTCCGTGAAGGTCGCCACCACGATCTCCGGCGGCATCGTCAACGAGAAGACCGGTCTGCAACCGGCGATCATCTTCGCCGCCCTGGTCGGCGCGATCCTGTGGAACCTGCTGACCTGGTTGAAGGGCCTCCCCTCCAGCTCCTCGCACGCGCTGTACGGCGGCCTGATCGGCGCCACCGTGGTCGGGGTCGGGCTGAACGGCGTGAACTTCGGCGTCGTCGTCTCCAAGATCCTGATCCCCGCCGTGGCCTCCCCGATCGTGGCCGGCCTGGCCGCCTGGGGCGCCACCAAGCTGGCGTACCGGATCACCCGGAACGGCCGTGAGGCCACCACCAACAAGGGCTTCAAGGCGGGTCAGATCGCCTCGGCCTCGCTGGTCTCGCTGGCGCACGGCACCAACGACGCGCAGAAGACCATGGGCATCATCACCCTGGCGCTGGTCTCGGTCGGGGCGCTGCCGAAGGGCGCGCTGCCCCCCACCTGGGTCATCGTCAGCGCCGGTGCGGCGATCGCGATCGGCACCTACATGGGCGGCTGGCGGATCATCCGCTCGATGGGCAAGGGCCTCACCGACATCCAGGCGCCGCAGGGCTTCGCCGCCGAGGCGGCCGCCACCACGGTGATCCTGACCTCGTCGCACATGGGCTACGGCCTCTCCACCACCCAGGTCGTCTCGGGCGGCATCATGGGCGCCGGTCTCGGCGGCCCGAAGGCCGAGGTGCACTGGAGCATGGCCCGCCGGATGCTCTACACCTGGGGCCTGACCCTGCCCGCCGCCGCCACCGTGGCCGGCCTGGCCGCCTTCGTCGCGGACAAGGGCACCTGGGGCGTCCTGCTGGTCGGCGCCGCCCTGGTGATCGGTTCCGGCGCGATGTGGATGCTCTCCCGCCGCCGGCCGGTGCACGCCGACAACGTCAACGACACCGACGTCACCCCGGTCGAGCTCCCGCAGACCCCGGCCCCCACCCCCGCGTCGACCACCGTCGCGGCCTGAGCCCGGAAGGCTTCCTCCCATGAGCATGAGCATCAAGTGGGCCGCCCTGGCCGAGACCGCCGGTGTCAGCTTCGTGGTCACCGTCGCCACCGTCGCGGTCTTCGCCCTCGGCATCATGGCGCTGTCCCGCCGCGAGGCGGCCCAGGAGGGCGGCACCGCCGGAGCGGGGACCGCCAACCTGGCCCTGGCCGGGGCCTCGGTCTGCTTCGCCGCCTGCGCCTCGGTGGTCGGCTACGGCCTCTACCTGATCGCCGGCTAGGACCCGGACACACCGCTGCCCTCCCCGTCCGCCAACGGGGAGGGCAGCGGCACGTCCGGGGTCAGTCGAGCGCGAGCTCGCGCGGCTGCCCGGCCGGGGCCTCGTCCCGGGCGGTGCGCAGCGGCACCTCGCGGATCAGCAGCACCACCAGGAACGCGAGCAGCGCGAGCGGCGCGGCGATCAGGAAGACCGTGGCGACCCCGCGCCCGAACGCGTCGGTGACCAGCGGGACCACCTGCGCGGGCAGCGTCTTCAGATCCGGGATGCCGCCGCCGGCCGCGGCGGTCGGCAGGTTGGCGGCGGTCAGACCCTCCGTCAGGTGCCGGGTGACCTGGTGCGAGAGCAGCGCGCCGAGCGCCGAGACGCCCATCGCCCCGCCCATCGTCCGGAAGAAGGTCACCGTCGAGCTGGCGGTGCCGAGCTCGTGCCGGGGCACGGTGTTCTGCACGGCCAGCACCAGGTTCTGCATGGTCAGCCCGAGGCCGATCCCGGTGACCGCCATGGCCACCGCCAGCACCGCGTACGGGGTGTCGTCCCGGACGGTGCCGAGCAGCGCGAAGCCGACCGCGAGCAGTCCGGTCCCGGCCACCAGGTACGCCTTCCAGCGGCCGTACCGGGTGATCAGCCGGCCCGCCACGGTGGAGGAGACCGCCAGGCCGAGGATCATCGGCAGGGTGAGCAGCCCGGCCATGGTCGGCGACTCCTGCCGGGCCAGCTGGAAGTACTGGCTGAGGAAGGTGGTCGAGCCGTACATCCCGACCCCGACCAGCACGCTGGCGATCGCGGCCAGCGTCACCGTGCGGTGGCGGAACAGGTCCATCGGGACGATCGGCTCGGCCGCCCGGCGCTCGGCCGGCACGAACAGGACGGCCAGCCCGAGCCCGCCGCCGACCATCACCAGGGTCTGCCAGGAGAGCCAGGGGTAGCTGTCGCCGGCCAGCGAGATCCAGATCATCAGCAGGCTGACCGAGGCGGTGATCAGTACCGCGCCGAGGTAGTCGATCTTCACCTTGCGCTGCACCACCGGCAGCCGCAGGGTCCGCTGCAGCACCACGATGGCGATCAGCGAGAACGGGATGCCCAGGTAGAAGCACCACCGCCAGCCCAGCCAGCTGGTGTCCACCACCACGCCGCCGATCAGCGGCCCGCCGATGGTGGCCAGGGCGAAGACCGCCCCGAAGTAGCCGCTGTAGCGGCCCCGTTCGCGCGGCGGCACCATGGCGGCCAGGCAGATCTGCGCCAGCGCGGTGACCCCGCCGGCCCCGATGCCCTGGAGCACCCGGCAGGCGATCAGCTGGCCGGCGTTCTGCGACAGACCGGCCAGCGCGGAGGAGACGATGTAGATCACCAGCGCGATCTGGACCAGCAGTTTCCGGCTGACCAGGTCGGAGAGCTTGCCCCAGATCGGGGTGGCGGCGGTGAGCGAGAGCAGTGCGGCGGTGACCACCCAGGTGTAGGCGGTCTGGCCGCCGTGCAGGTCGGTGAGGATGTGCGGCAGCGCGTTCGCGACGACGGTCGACGAGAGCACCGCCACGAAGAGGCCGAGCAGCAGCCCGGAGAGGGCTTCGAGGACCTGACGGTGGGTCATCGGGGCGGGGTCTGAAGTTGTGGTCATGCGGGTCCTTCGGCCTGGATTTTTGTTGCCTTTGGCAACCATAAGACGAGATGGTTGACAAAGGCAACAATCAGGCGGTGGGCTCAGCTCGGCTTGGGCTCGCCGATCGCGTCGTTGAACCGCTGGAGAAGATCGGCGAGTTGGGCCACGTCGGCACTGTCCCAGCTGCCCAGCATGTCCCGGAACCGGCCCAGCCGGCCGCTCCGGGCGGCCAGGTAGCGGGCCTCGCCGTCGGGGGTGAGCGACACCAGCGAGGAGCGCCGGTCCAGCGGGTCGGTCTCCCGGGCGACCAGCTCCAGCTCCTCCAGCACCTTGACCTGCCGGCTGATGGTGGCCTTGCCCACCCCGAAGTGCAGGCCGATGTCGGTCAGCCGGACCTGACCGCGCTCCTGGATGAAGCCCAGCATGCTGTACGCCACGCCCTCCAGCGCCGGGTGCACCTGCCGGGACATCTCGGCCGCCCTGGCCCGGCCGCGCCGGAACAGCACGGCCACCTCGCGCTCCACGGCGGTCAACGCCTGCTCGGCGGTCCGGTGGTCAGCTGCCCGCTCAGTCATGGCGTCAGTATCCCGCAGTCGAGCCTCCGTTGATCGGCAACTGTTTCATGATATGAAGTATCCGTTTTGCCCTTGCTTGCGTTCTAAGGAGAGCTTCGATGGCCGACCCGGGCCGCCAGGGATTCCTCGCGGAAGTCAAGGACGCGGTCACCCCGCGCGCCGCCCTGTTGGTGATCGCGGTGCTGCTGCTGCAGCTCGGGTTCATCACCTCGTACGTCGGTGCCCTGCACCACCCGACCCCGCACGAGCTGTCGATCGCCGTGGTCGCCCCGCCCCAGGTGAGCCCAGAGCTGGTCGGCGCCCTGGAGTCGGTCCCGGACAACGCGGTCCGCGCCACCACCGCGACCGACCGGGCGGACGCGATCGCCCGGATCAAGGACCAGAAGATCTACGCCGCCTGGCTCGTCGACCCGGCCGGCACCCAGGACACCCTGCTGGTCGCCGACGCCCGCGGCCCGGCCGCCGCCACGGCCGCGGAGACCATCGTCACCGCCGTCGACAAGAGCCAGGGGCGGACGGTCGTGGTCGAGGACGTGCTGCCGCTCGCCAAGGGCGACGCGGAGGGCCTCTCCTCCTTCTACCTGGTGGTCGGCTGGTGCGTCGGCGGCTACCTGGTCGCCTCCATCCTCGGCATCAGCGCGGGCTCCCGGCCCGCCAACCCCAGCCGCGCGGTGATCCGGCTCGCCTCACTGGCGCTCTACTCCGTCGCGGCGGGCATCGGCGGAGCGGTCATCATCGGCCCGGTGCTGGGCGCACTGCCCGGTTCCAGCTGGGGGCTGCTCGGGCTGGGCACGCTGGTGGTGTTCGCGGTCGGGGCGATCACCATGGCCCTGGAGTGCCTCTTCGACGTGGTCGGGATCGGGCTGGCGGTGCTGATCTTCGTGGTGCTCGGCAACCCGAGTGCGGGTGGGGTGTTCCCGCCGCCGATGATGCCCGCGTTCTGGCGCGCGATCGGTGCCTGGATCCCGAACGGGGCCGGCACCGACGTGGCCCGCTCCATCGCCTACTTCGGCGGCACCAACATCCTCGTCCCCCTGCTCGTCCTCGCCGCCTGGGCCGTGGTCGGCGTCGCCGTCACCATGGCAGCTGTGATCCGGCGCCCCCGCTACGGCCGCGAACAGATGACGGCCTAGCACCCGGGGGCTGCGCTTTCGGCAGGCGCCCAGCCGTCAACTACCCACGGACTCGGGGGCTGCGCCGTAGGCAGGCGCCCAGCCGTCAACTACCCAAGAGCTCGGGACTGCGCCGTAGGCAGGCGCCCAGCCGTCAACTACCCAAGAGCTCGGGGCTGCGCCGTAGGCAGGCGCCCAGCCGTCGACTACCCAGGGGCTCGGGGAACTGCGAGGAGATCTGGCGTGCGGGTCACTGCGAAAGTGCCTGACCACCTACGCGACGATCACCTTGAACGAGGCTGGCGTCGCAGTTCCCCGAGCCCCTGACCGTAGAGCTGAAGCACCTGCCAAAAGGGTCGACGTCAGGGGCCGGCGTGGGCGCCGGGGTTGGCGATGATGCGGCGGACGACGCCGACCGCGGCGCCGAGCAGGGGGCCCCGGCGGCCGAGGGGGGAGACGGAGAGCCAGTTCTCGTTCCAGGGGCGGACGGTGACCCGGGCGGTGAGTTCGGCCCGCATGGTGGGGAGCAGCCAGTCGCCCAGCTCCGCGTAGCCACCGCCGAGCACCACGGCCTGCGGGTCGAGCAGGTTGACCGCCCCGGCCGCCGCGATCCCGAGCGCCGAGCCGGCGCCCGCCAGGGCGGCCAGCACCTCCGGATCCCCGGCGGCCGCCTGCTCCGCGAGCAGCGCGACCCAGTCGCCCCGGACGCCCTCCAGGCCGGCCGCCCGCAGGACGGCGGTCTCGCCCGCGTACTGCTCCAGGCAGCCCCGGGCGCCGCAGGGACAGGGCGGGCCGTCCGGCCAGACCGTGAGGTGGCCCAGTTCGCCCGCGAAGCCCCGGGCGCCGCGCAGCAGCCGGCCGCCGATCACGATCGCCGCACCGATCCCGGCCTCGGCCGAGAGGTGGCAGAAGTCGTCCGGGCGCCCCGCCAGCCAGAGTTCGGCCAGGCCGCCCAGGTTGGCCTCGTTGTCGACCTCGATCGGCAGCGCCGCCAGCTCGGCGGCCCCGGCGGCCCGCAGGGCGGACCGCAGCTCGGCTGCGACGGGCACCTCGCTCCACCCCAGGTTGGCCGCACCCACGACCACCCCGCTCGACGCGCCGACCAGTCCGGGCACGGCCAGCGTCAGGCCGGCGGGCCGCAGCCCGGCCTGCTCGGCCGCCCGGCAGAGCAGTTCGGCCAGGTCGGCCAGGACGGCGGCCGGGCTGCGGCCCCGGTTGGCGATCTCCAACCGGTGCCAGCTCCGCACCTCGCCCCGGAGGTCGACCACGCACGCGGCCAGGTGCTCGACCCCGATCTCGCCGCCGATCCCGGCCGGCCCGTCCGGATTGAGCGTCAACTCGCTGCCGGGCCGTCCGACCCGGCCGTTCGGCGCGGTGGGCCCGGCCTCGGTCAGCAGCCCGGCCGCCAACAGCTCCTCGACCAACGAGGAGACCGCCGCCCTGGTCAGCCCGGTCGCCCCGGCCACCGCCGCCCGGGAGCACGGCCCGGCCGCGATCTCCCCGAGCACCAGGGCCAGGTTGGCCCATCGCATCCCCTGCTGACTCGCCGGTCCGGCCCGCACCGGCCCACCCCCTGTCCGTGCTGGTCCTGCCAGGTCACGATCCGCAGCGTAACGGTCCGTACGTCCACACCCTGAACGGCCCCCGGCGGCGGCTGACCCACCGTCACCGGCCGGCCTCCGCCGGGGACCGCTCGGCGGGCCGCAGGTCGGCCCGGTGGGTGAACACCCACCGGTTCATCGCCCAGTACCGGAAGAGCATCGCCAGGAAGGTCCCGACGATCATCCCGCTAACGAAGTCGGCGACCTCCTCGGTGAGCGCGGTGACGTGCGGCTCCCGCAGGTCGAGCAGGTACCGGGAGACCACCAGCGGCGCGTCGTTCACCAGCACCGCCAGCCCGCTGACCACCAGGTACAGCACCGCCTCGCGCTGCCGTCCGTGCGCCCGGAACGACCACTGCCGGTTCAGCACGTAGGAGACGACCGTCGCGACCACGGTCGCGACGGTCAGCGCGACCACCGGCTTCTCCTGGAACAGGGTGTGCCGCAACCCGAAGTTGAGGACCATCGTGAGCAGGAAGCACGTCCCGCCCACCAGCAAGAACTTCACCGGCTTGCGGTGCCGGACCAGGAACGGCCGGAGCCGCAGCGGGACCCGGGACAGCACCCGTTGCGTAGGTGACGGCATTTCGGCAGTTTCGCACGGCCCTGTCCGGTTCCGCCCGCGACCGCCCCGCGCGTCAGCCGGCGGTGATCCGCAGCACGCCCGTGGTGGTGCCCTGCAGCACCACCCTTCCGGGCGCGATGCTGCCCACCATCTGCAGCGTGTCGAAGATGAAGCCCGCCCCGAGGAAGGCCGTCCGCACCGTCCGGCCGGTGGCCGGGTCGATCTCGGCGTACGCATACGGGTCCAGCACCGAGGTGGCGTCGGTGCCGGGGATCACCGGGTTGCGCAGCACCGTACGGAGCAGCCCGTCGGCGGTGGACAGCCTCGGCACGGCGGCCGACCTGGTCCGGTTGTCCCACACCAGGTCGCAGCCCGACCCGTCCGCCCGGACGTCCACCCGGCTCAGCCCGCCCCGGTAGCTGTCCGAGGACGGCACGCTCGGCCCGGCGTCCTCCGGCAGCTTCGGGTACGGGTAGCCGTAGGTGCTCGCCACGAAGACTGCGTTGCCGACCGCCACCGGCGAGTTCTCGCTGCCGCTGCCGCCCGCCCTGAGCACCGGCACCGAGCAGACCTGCTCCCCGGAGCCGGCCCGGTAGACCAGCAGGTTCACCGTGGGCGCGGCGTTGTCCACCACGGTCAGGTAGTCGGTGCCGGTGGTGGGCCCGAAGAAGGTCGGGGTGGAGCCGGTCCCCCAGCTGAGCTGCCCGGGCTTGCGCCCCGGCCCCCGGTCGTACGGCTGACGCCAGCTCACCTGCGGCGTGCCGTCGGCGGACGCGGTCAGCAGGTAGGTGGCGTGGGTGGTGGCCACGGCCGTCCCGGACGGGGCGGTGGAGATCGAGTTGGCCACCCGCTCACCGGCCGGCAGGGCGAGGGTGCGGACCGCGCCGGTCCGGTCGTCGGCGGTGCCGACCACCCCGGCACCGGTGGCGAACCAGACCCGGCCCTGCCAGTCCGGCGACAGCCCGGTGACGGCGTCCCCGGCCGGGACCGCCCCCGCGAGCGGCAGCCGGGAGTCGACGTACAGCTCCCAGCCGCCGTTCGCGGTCCTGCGGTGGCCGATCCGCAGCAGGTCCTGGTTGCCGTCCACCGCGACCAGCCGGTCCCGGTGGTCCAGGTAGGCGTACACGCCGCCGAGCAACGAGCCCTTGGCCAGCGTCAGTTCGGCCACCGACCCGCTGGTCGCCGGGTCCAGCAGGTGGACCGTCGGGGCCAGCCCGAAGATCTCCGTGCAGAGCGCGACCGGGTAGCCGTCCGACCCGACCAGCACGGTCGGGCAGGCGGACTGCAACGCCGTCCGGCTGGACCGGATGCCGCCCGCACCCGGCCCCGGCAGCGGGGTGGCGTCGGACGAACCGGTGTCCCCGTGCATGGTGGCCGTGCCGGCCGGCCCCGCGAACGGGTTGGCGGGCGGCAGCGGGCCGTACGGTTCGGCGGCATGCGCCGGGGTGAGGCCGGTCAGCAGGAGGGCAGCCGTGGCGAGCACGGCGGCGCGAGTGCGCAGACGCATGGGATTCCCGTCGGAGGAGAGTGGACACAGGGGTGCACTCCGCCCGGCAGGACGAGAGACAGCCCGGCGTCAGCCGGGCAGGAGGCACCGCGCTCAACAGGCGCGGCAACAGATCGCCGAACACGCATGGGCCAGATCGACATCAAGTCGACGGCTCAGGTGTGCGTGACGGGTCATGGCCCCATGCTCCCGCCATGACACCCCGTCACACAACCACCGTCTCACCCACTGGCAGGCACCCGTGGGCAACCCCGGCCTTCCGCCAGACGCTGCGGCAGTCAGGGGCTCGGGGCCCTGCTGTTGTGCGGCTCCGCCGCGCGGGCGACGCCGGCCTTTGGCAGGTGGTCAGCCCGCTACGGAGTCAGGGGCTCGGGGAACTGCGACGCCGACCTCGTGCAAGGTGATCGTCGCGTAAATGGTCAGGCACTTTCGCAGTGACCCGAACGCCAGATCTCCTCGCAGTTCCCCGAGCCCCTGGGTGGTGCAACTGGAGCGCCTGCCTAGAGCGCAGCGCCGAACCCCTGGCCGGGGTCGGCCTAGGCGGCCACCAGCACCTCCGCCGGCTCCAGCGCCAGCCGCAGCACCTCCCGGACGTCCGCGACCGGGTGGACGGTGAGCCGCGCCAGCACCTCCGCCGGGACGTCGTCCAGGTCGGGCTCGTTGCGCTTGGGGATGATCACCGTGGTGACCCCGGCCCGGTCGGCCGCGAGCAGCTTCTGCTTCACGCCACCGATCGGCAGCACCCGCCCGGTCAGCGACACCTCCCCGGTCATCGCGACGTCCGTCCGCACCTTCCGCCCGGAGAGCAGCGAGGCCAGTGCGGTGGTCATCGTGATGCCCGCGCTCGGCCCGTCCTTGGGGACGGCCCCGGCCGGGACGTGCAAGTGGATGCCGCGTTCCCGCAACCCGGTCACCGGCAGCTCCAGCTCCGCACCGCGCGACCGCAGGTAGGAGAGCGCGATGTGCGCCGACTCCTTCATCACGTCACCCAGCTGCCCGGTCAGCGTCAGCCCGGTGGCACCGGTCTCCGCGTCCGCCAGCGAGGCTTCGATGTAGAGCACGTCCCCGCCGGCTCCGGTGACGGCGAGACCGGTCGCCACGCCGGGCACCGCGGTGCGCCGCTCGCCGGGCTCCTGGGCCGCCTCGGGGGTGTGGTGCGGGCGTCCGATCAGCGCGCGCAGCTCGTCCGGACCGATCGCGACGGGCAGCTCGCGCTCGCCGAGTTCGCTCTGCGCCGCGACCTTCCGCAGCACCCGGGCGATCGACCGCTCCAGGTTCCGGACCCCGGCCTCCCGGGTGTACTCACCCGCCAGCCGGCGCAGCGCGGTCTCGTCGACCGTCACCTCACCGACCGTCAGACCGGCCCGCTCCAGCTGACGCGGCAGCAGGTGGTCCCGGGCGATGACGACCTTCTCGTCCTCGGTGTAGCCGTCCAGCCGGACCAGCTCCATCCGGTCGAGCAGCGGCTCGGGGATGGACTCCAGCACGTTGGCGGTGGCCAGGAAGACCACGTCGGAGAGGTCGAGCTCGACCTCCAGGTAGTGGTCCCGGAAGGTGTGGTTCTGCGCCGGGTCGAGCACCTCGAGCAGGGCGGCCGCCGGGTCGCCCCGGTAGTCGGAACCGACCTTGTCGATCTCGTCCAGCAGGACCACCGGGTTCATCGAACCGGCTTCCTTGATCGCCCGGACGATCCGCCCGGGCAGCGCACCGACGTAGGTGCGCCGGTGACCGCGGATCTCGGCCTCGTCCCGGACGCCGCCGAGCGCGACCCGGACGAACTCGCGCCCCATCGCCCGCGCCACCGACTCGCCGAGCGAGGTCTTGCCCACCCCGGGCGGCCCGACCAGCGCCAGCACCGCGCCACCGCGACGCCCGCCGACCGAACCGAGCCCCTGGTCGGCCCGGCGCTTGCGGACCGCCAGGTACTCGACGA
The DNA here is from genome assembly GCF_044766665.1 of Kitasatospora sp. NPDC101801. Taxonomy (NCBI): domain Bacteria; kingdom Bacillati; phylum Actinomycetota; class Actinomycetes; order Kitasatosporales; family Streptomycetaceae; genus Kitasatospora; species Kitasatospora sp. NPDC101801. The sequence continues at coordinate 178,743 of NZ_JBIWML010000004.1, read as the reverse complement.
TCCGGTCCTTCACGTCGCCCAGACCCGCGTGGTCGGCGTCCAGCACCGCCCGGGCGCCCGCGATGTCGTAGGCGTCCTCGCTCCGCTCGTTCCACGGGAGTTCGAGGACGGTGTCCAGCCAGGTGCGGATCCAGGAGCCCTCCGGCGACTGGTCGGAGGACCGCTCCAGCTTGTCGACCTCCTTGAGCGCGGCCTCCCGGACCTTCTCGGGCAGCTCGGCCGCCTCGACCCGGGCCCGGTAGTCGCCCTCCTCGTCGGCCGGGTCGCCGTTCAGCTCGGCCAGTTCCTTGCGGACGGCGTCCAGCTGACGGCGCAGCAGGAACTCCTTCTGCTGCTTGGCCACGCCCTCCTCGACGTCCTTGCGGATGGTGTCGTTGACCTCCTCCTCGGCGAGGTGGTCCCGGAGCAGGGTGAGCGCGTACTCCAGCCGGGCCAGCTGGTCGGCCTCCAGCAGCACCTTGAGCTTCTGCTCGGCGGTGGCGAACGGCGCGTAGCCGATGTTGTCGGCCAGCTCGCCGACGCCCTCGATCTGGGCCACCCGGTCGACGATCTGCCAGGCGCCGCGCTTGCGCAGCCACTGGGTGGAGAGCGCCTTGTACTCCTTGACCAGCTCGGCGGCGCGCCCGGCCACCGGCAGCCCGGGGTCGGACTCGCGGAAGGTGCTGGTCTCCACCCAGAGCGCCGCGCCGGGGCCGGTCGTCCCGGCGCCGATCCGCACCCGGCGGACCGCCCGGACCAGCGCGGCCGGGTCGCCGTCGGCCAGCCGGCCGACCTGCTCGACGGTGGCCAGCGTGCCGACGGCGGCGTACGAGCCGTCCAGCCTCGGCACCAGCAGGACCTGGGGCTTGGCCCCGGCGCCGACACCGGCCCGGGCCGCCTCGACGGCGGCCCGCACCTCGGTGTCCGACAGGTCCAGCGGGACCACCATGCCGGGCAGCACCACCTCGTCGTCGAGCGGCAGCACGGGCAGGGTGAGCGGTGTGGACGTCGATGCCATGATCTCTCCCCAGTCAGCGAAGTTGAGTTGACCTGACTAAGGTTTGGCGCGAGCCGATTGTTCCCCGGCCGCTGTTCGCCCTGAGCGATCACCATCGGGGCTGTTCGGCCCGGGGCGTCGACCTGCGGAACCGGGGAGTCAGGCCCGCGAGGGGGCGAGCCGGCGGACCAGGCGCCGCACCGGCAGACCCCGGTCGGAGCCGCCGCGCAGCCAGTGGCCGACGGCCACCCCGATCAGCAGGGCGGACGGGTGGCCGACCCGGCTGACGAGCTCGGACTCGGAGAGGAACTGATAGCCCGTCATCGCGACCGCACCGGTCAGCACCACCGGCCGGGCCCGCCCGGGGAGCAGCGCCGCCAGCGCACCCAGGCTGGCCAGCACCGCGTAGCTGACGCCGATGTCCACGCTGTCCAGCGCGTCGGGGGCGAGCCGGCCGGAGGTGACCGCGAGGCCGACGGCGGCCTGCGAGAGCAGGGTGGCCAGCACGTGCCCGGCGGCCAGCACGCCGATCGTGCGCCGGGCGCCGATCCGGCGCTCCAGCGGCGCGACGGTGAGGGCGAAGGCCCAGAAGTACGGCATCCAGACCGGCCCGGCCACCCAGAGCCCGCTCAGCAGCAGCGCGCGGACGGGATGGTCCAGCAGGTTGTGCGCGTCCGAGCTGGAGAACGCCTGCAGGCGGTCCACCAGGCCGGCGTCGCCGAACCGGGCGAACAGCGTGGTGGCCAGCAGCACGGCGAGATACCCGAGTGCGAGGGGGTTGCGGCGGGGCGTGGGCACGGAACTCCGCAACCGCGACCGAAGATCTGCCATTCCACCCACCACCTGACTCGTGCCACCATGTCACTTGTCGTGCTCACGGTACTTCGCGGTTCTGGGAGCCCGCTGTGAATCCCCTGTGAACTTCGTTCGAACCAGGACACCCCTTGGTCCGGACCATCCCTTTGTTTACGGACAAGTAGCCGTTGTGCTGAGGAGTCTGCCATCCCTTCGACGGCATACGCACCGTTACGGGCGGTATTTTCGCCCGGTAGGGTATCGCCCCGTGCCTCATCCCCGGCAGGGTCGGCACCGGCCCACCGGCCGGTTGTGTCCGGTTCACCTGCCGGGATGCTCGCGGTGTCCGTACGCTGCGAACAGAGCCGAGCGGTACACGGACCACACCCGTGCACCCCTTCGGAACCCGAGACCTCGGCGGACGGTCCGGGTGACCTCGACGGGCCTGACCCAGGTCCGTCACGACGGAACCAAGACGACTACGAGCGGACCCCGCTGTCCCCACAGGCAGCCGGGCCGCAGCCCTGGGGGCGGTGGCGTGACCGTGACTGACATTCAGCAAGAGACGATCAACAGCAGCGCAGCGGTGAGCACGCAGCGACGAGTACTCGTCGTCGAGGACGAGCCCACCATCGCGGAGTCCATCGCGGCCCGGCTCGGTGCCGAGGGCTTCAAGGTGGCGGTGGCGCACGACGGCCCCGGCGCGGTCGACGGCTTCCACACCTGGCAGCCCGACCTGGTGGTGCTGGACGTGATGCTGCCCGGCTTCGACGGCCTGGAGGTCTGCCGTCGGATCCAGGCCCAGCGCCCGGTGCCGGTACTGATGCTGACGGCCCGGGACGACGAGACCGACCTGCTGGTCGGCCTCGGGGTCGGTGCCGACGACTACATGACCAAGCCGTTCTCGATGCGCGAGCTCGCGGCCAGGGTGAACGTGCTGCTCCGCCGGGTCGAGCGGGCCCAGCAGGCCGCCCGGACGCCCGCGCTGGGCAGCCTGCGGTTCGGCGAGCTGGAGATCGACCACGTGCAGCGCCGGGTCCGGATCGGCAGCGGTGACGTCCACCTGACGCCGACCGAGTTCGACCTGCTGGCCTGCCTGGCCGCCCAGCCGCGTGCGGTGCTCACCCGTGAGCAGCTGCTCGCCGAGGTCTGGGACTGGACCGACGCCTCGGGCACCCGCACCGTGGACAGCCATGTGAAGGCGCTGCGCCGGAAGATCGGCGCCAGCTGGATCCGTACCGTCCACGGCGTCGGGTACGCCCTGGAAGCACCGCTCTCCTAGTCGGGGTGCGAAGCCGGGCCACCGGGGGGCCCACGCTTCGTCAGCTCGGCCGGCGAGTCTCGCGGGGGGACGACGCAGAGGCGACATGACCTTTCCACAGCAACGCAACGGCACCTCGCGCGGCGCCGGCGATCCGGCCCGCCGCGGCCTGCTCAGCCGGGCCGGCAGTCGGCTCTGGGCCGACATCAGACCGCTGGACCCGGTCCGGTCGATCAAGGGCAAACTGACCCTGCTGGTGATCGTCTCGGTCTTCCTGGCCAGCCTGATGGTGGTGGTCGCGATCCGGTCCGAGACCCAGATCCGGATCATCATGATCTTCTCGATGATCGCCTCCCTGCTCTTCATGCAGTTCCTCGCCCACGGCCTGACCGCGCCACTGCGCGACATGACCGCCGCCGCCCGGGCGATGGCCGAGGGCGACTACAGCAGCCGGGTGGAGGTCAACTCCCGCGACGAGATCGGCGAGCTGGCCGCCACCTTCAACAAGATGGCCGGCGACCTGGAGGCCGCCGACCGGCACCGCCGGGAGCTGATCGCCAACGTCTCGCACGAACTGCGGACGCCGATCGCCGCGCTCCGCGCCGTGCTGGAGAACGTGGTCGACGGCGTGGTCCAGGCCGACCCGAAGACCCTCGGCGCCGCGCTGGAGCAGACCGAGCGGCTCGGCCGCCTGGTCAGCCACCTGCTCGACCTGTCCAAGCTGGACGACGGCGTGGTGCCGCTGGACGCCCGCCGGTTCGAGGTCCGGCCGTTCCTGGGCGGCGTGCTGCGCGGGCTCACCGTGGACGGCGCGACGGCCGGCGGCGCGTACGGCCGCCGGGAGGACGTCCGGCTGGCGCTGGAGGTCCGCCCGCCGGAGCTGGCCGCGGTGGCCGACCCCGAGCGGCTGCACCAGGTGGTGGCCAACCTGGTCGACAACGCCTGCAAGCACTCCCCCGCCGGCGGCACGGTGACCGTCCGGGCGACGGCCGGCGAGGGGCCCGGCGCGCTGCTGCTGGAGGTGGAGGACCAGGGCCCCGGCATCCCCGAGCAGGACCGGGGGCGGGTCTTCGAGCGGTTCGGCCGCAGCGGCACCGCCACCGCGCTCGGCCCGGGCAGCGACGGCGGCACCGGTCTCGGCCTGGCCATCGCCCGCTGGGCGGTGGATCTGCACGGCGGCCGGATCGGGGTCGCGGAGACCGCCCGGGGCTGCCGGATCGTGGTCGCGCTCCCCGGCGGGGTACCGTCCGAGCAGGAGTTGTCACCGAACTGGGACATTCCCGCGGCGGGGACTGCAGCAGATCCGGCGCGCCTGCACTGACCTGCGGTAATGTCCGTACTTGAGGGGATTTCCACCGCTTCGGGAGGCGATCGCTTCCCCGTCGTTGGAACTTTCTAACGCACAGTTTCGGCCAAAATACCGGTCGGCACTGTGATCTGGGCGACGCCTGGCCCTGGGGGACTGCGCGATCAGTGATCGTAGGCGTAGCCTTAATCCCCGCTGTCCACCATCCCAAAAGGAAGCGGAAGAGGGCGGTTTGCCCCGTGTCGCCACACCCTGAAACCCCCGTCAGCTCGGCAAGCTCCACTGGCTTCGGCCCCAACGAGTGGCTCGTCGACGAGATCTACCAGCAGTACCTCCAGGATCCGAACTCGGTCGACCGAGCCTGGTGGGACTTTTTCGCCGACTACAAGCCCGGTACCGAGGTGACTCCAGTGACCCAGGCCGCGACCCAGGTCGGCCCCACGCCGACCGCCGTTGCCGCCCCTGCCCCTGCTGCTGTTCAGGCGGCGCCCGCCCCCGCTGCACCGGCCGCCGCCCCCGTGGCCGCGCCGGTCCAGCCGGCGCCTGCGCCACTGGCAGCAGCCCCGGCCGCGCCGCCCGCGCCGAAGGCGGCCCCCGCTGCCGCGCCGGCCGCAGGGTCGGGCCCTGAGCTGATCCCGCTGCGCGGCCCCTCCAAGGCCGTGGCCACCAACATGGACGCCTCCCTGGAGGTCCCGACGGCGACGTCGGTGCGTGCCGTGCCGGCCAAGCTGTTGATCGACAACCGCATCGTCATCAACAACCACCTGCAGCGCGCCCGTGGCGGCAAGGTCTCCTTCACCCACCTGATCGGTTACGCCCTGGTCCAGGCCATCAAGGCCAGCCCGGGCATGAACCACAGCTACAAGGTGGAGGACGGCAAGTCCTACCTGGTCAAGCCCGCGCACGTGAACCTCGGCCTCGCCATCGACCTGGTGAAGCCGAACGGCGACCGCCAACTGGTCGTCGCGGCGATCAAGAAGGCCGAGACGCTCGACTTCCTCGGTTTCTGGCAGGCCTACGAGGACATCGTCCGCCGGGCCCGCGCCAACAAGCTGACGATGGACGACTTCACCGGCGTCACCGTCTCGCTGACCAACCCGGGCGGCATCGGCACCGTGCACTCCGTGCCGCGCCTGATGCAGAACCAGGGCACCATCGTCGGCGTCGGCGCGATGGAGTACCCGGCCGAGTTCCAGGGCTCGTCCCCGGACACCCTGGCCAAGCTGGGCATCTCCAAGATCATGACCCTGACCTCGACCTACGACCACCGGGTCATCCAGGGCGCGGCCTCGGGCGAGTTCCTGCGGACGATCCACCAGCTGCTGCTCGGCGAGCACAACTTCTACGACGACGTCTTCGAGTCGCTGCGGATCCCGTACGAGCCCGTCCGCTGGGCCACCGACGTCGCCACCACCCACGACGACGAGGTCAACAAGACCGCGCGCGTCATGGAGCTGATCCACTCCTACCGGGTCCGCGGTCACCTGATGGCCGACACCGACCCGCTGGAGTACAAGCAGCGCAAGCACCCCGACCTGGACGTGGTCCAGCACGGGCTGACGCTGTGGGACCTGGAGCGCGAGTTCGCGGTCGGCGGCTTCGGCGGCCAGAAGATGATGAAGCTCCGCGACATCCTCGGCCTGCTGCGCAACTCGTACTGCCGCACCGTCGGCATCGAGTACATGCACATCCAGGACCCGAAGCAGCGGAAGTGGATCCAGGAGCGCCTGGAGAAGCCGTACGCGAAGCCGGAGCGCGAGGAGCAGCTGCGCATCCTGCGCCGGCTGAACTCGGCCGAGGCGTTCGAGACCTTCCTGCAGACCAAGTACGTCGGCCAGAAGCGCTTCTCGCTGGAGGGCGGCGAGTCGCTCATCCCGCTGCTGGACGCGACCATCGACGCGGCGGCCGAGCACCGTCTCGACGAGGCCGTGATCGGCATGGCCCACCGCGGCCGGCTGAACGTGCTGGCGAACATCGTCGGCAAGCCGTACGGCAAGATCTTCGGCGAGTTCGAGGGCAACCTCGACCCGAAGTCGATGCACGGCTCCGGCGACGTCAAGTACCACCTGGGCTCCGAGGGGACCTTCACCGGTCTGGACGGGGAGACCATCAAGGTCTCGCTGGCCGCCAACCCCTCGCACCTGGAGGCCGTCGACCCGGTGGTCGAGGGCATCGTCCGCGCCAAGCAGGACGTGCTGGACCAGGGCGGCACCACCTTCCCGGTGCTGCCGATCCAGATCCACGGTGACGCGGCCTTCGCCGGCCAGGGCGTCGTCGCGGAGACCCTGAACATGTCGCAGCTGCGCGGCTACCGCACCGGTGGCACCATCCACCTGGTGGTCAACAACCAGGTCGGCTTCACCGCCGCCCCGGCCAGCAGCCGCTCGTCGATGTACTGCACCGACGTGGCGCGGATGATCGAGGCGCCGATCTTCCACGTGAACGGCGACGACCCGGAGGCCGTGGTCCGCGTCGCGCGGCTGGCCTTCGAGTTCCGTCAGGAGTTCCACAAGGACGTCGTGATCGACCTCATCTGCTACCGCCGTCGCGGTCACAACGAGGCCGACAACCCGTCGTTCACCCAGCCGCTGATGTACGACCTGATCGACAAGAAGCGCTCGGTGCGCAAGCTCTACACCGAGGGTCTGATCGGTCGCGGCGACATCACCATGGAAGAGGCGGAGCAGGCGCTCCAGGACTTCCAGGGCCAGCTGGAGAAGGTCTTCTCCGAGGTCCGGGACGCCGCTTCGGCGCAGACCCCGGCCGCCAGCGGCAAGCCGCAGGCGGACTTCCCGGTCAACATCCAGACCGGCATCTCCGCGGAGATGGTCAAGCGGATCGCCGCCTCGCAGAGCAACCTGCCGGAGTGGCTGACGGTGCACCCGCGCCTGCTGCCGCAGCTGCAGCGCCGCACCGCCTCGGTCGAGGACAACACCATCGACTGGGCGATGGGCGAGACGCTCGCCATCGGCTCGCTGCTGATGGAGGGTCACCCGGTCCGGCTGGCCGGCCAGGACAGCCGTCGCGGCACCTTCGGCCAGCGCCACGCGGTGCTGATCGACCGGGTCACCGGCGAGGACTACACCCCGCTGCTGTACCTGACCGAGGACCAGGCCCGCTACACCGTCTACGACTCGCTGCTCAGCGAGTACGCGGCGATGGGCTTCGAGTACGGCTACTCGCTGACCCGCCCGAACGCGCTGGTCATGTGGGAGGCGCAGTTCGGCGACTTCGTCAACGGCGCGCAGACCATGGTGGACGAGTACATCGCCTCCGCCGAGCAGAAGTGGGGCCAGCACTCCGGCGTCACCCTGCTGCTGCCGCACGGCTACGAGGGCCAGGGCCCGGACCACTCGTCCGCGCGTCCGGAGCGTTTCCTGCAGATGTGCGCGCAGGACAACATGACGGTCGCGATGCCGACCCTGCCGTCGAACTACTTCCACCTGCTGCGCTGGCAGGCGCACAACCCGCACCACAAGCCGCTGATCGTCTTCACCCCGAAGTCGATGCTGCGTCTGAAGGCGGCGGCGAGTGCGGCGGCAGAGTTCACCTCCGGCTCGTTCCGCCCGGTCATCGGTGACACCACCGTCGACCCGGCGAACGTCCGCAAGGTGGTCATCACCGCGGGCAAGTTCTACTACGACGTCGAGGCGGCCCGTACCGAGCGCGGGGTCACCGACACCGCGATCGTCCGGGTCGAGCGGCTCTACCCGCTGCCGGTGGCCGAGCTCCAGGAGGAGCTGGCCAAGTACGGCGACGACGTCCAGTTCGTCTGGGCGCAGGAGGAGCCGGCCAACCAGGGTGCCTGGCCGTTCATCGCGATGAACCTGGTGGACCACCTCCAGGTCGTGATCGGCCGCAGCGCCGGCGCCGCCCGCCTGCGTCGGGTCGCCCGCAACGCCTCGTCCGCCCCGGCGGTCGGCTCGGCCAAGCGGCACGCCGCCGAGCAGCAGGGCCTGCTGGACGAGATCTTCACCATCTGACGATCCGTCGGTGGCCATGGGCCCCGTCCCCCGCTTCGGCGGCGGGGCGGGGCCCATGGTCGTTCTCATCCCGAAAGAGCGGCCCAAGTCCGCTGCCGCTGCCGTATGTTCGTGGCACCTACTGGGCGGACTTCTTCGGGGGAGCCTTCGCATGACCACGGACTCGGTGTTCCAGCCGCTCTCCGCGGACGACCCGCGCGAGGTCGGCGGGTACCGGCTGGCGGCCCGGCTCGGGGCCGGCGGGATGGGGCGGGTCTACCTGTCGTACACGCCGGGCGGGCGGCCGGTGGCGGTGAAGGTGGTCCGGCGGAAGTTCGCCGCCGACCCGGAGTTCCGCCGCCGGTTCCGGCACGAGGTGGCCAACGCCCGGCGGATCCACGGCCTCTACACCGCGCTGGTGATCGACGCGGGACCGGACGACCCGACCCCCTGGCTGGCCACCACGTACGTGCCGGGGCCCTCGCTCCAGCAGGTGGCCCGGGAGCACGGGCCGCTGCCGGTGCACACCGTGCTGCTGCTGATCGGCGGGATCGCCGAGGCGCTGCAGGCGATCCACGGGGTCGAGGTGGTGCACCGGGACCTCAAGCCGGCCAATGTGCTGATGGCCTCGGACGGGCCGCGGGTGATCGACTTCGGGATCGCCAGGGCCGCCGACTCCACCGTGCTGACCGACTCCGGGTCGATGATCGGCTCGCCGCCGTTCATGGCGCCGGAGCAGGTCCGCGGCCTGCCGGTGACACCGGCCGCCGACGTCTTCGCGCTGGGCGCGCTGGCCGCGTACGTGCTGAGCGGCGCGCTGCCGTTCGGCGACGGACCGGACACCGCGGTGCTCTACCGGGTGGTGCACGAGGAGCCCGAGCTCGGCGAACTGCCGGACAGCCTGCGGCCGTTGCTGGCCGCCTGCCTGGCCAAGCAGCCGGACGGCCGGCCCACGCCGGCCGAGCTGATCCGGGCCGCTCGCGAACACCCTTTGATGGGCGGGGAGTTGAGGTTCACCGAGAACTGGCTGCCGGATCCGGTGACCCTGGAGATCGCCCGGCGCTCGGCGCTGCTGCGGCCGCCACCGCCGACCGCCCCGCCCCGGCCGCGGACCGCGCCCGTCCCGCCGCCCCCGCGCACCCCGACGCCGACCGCCCCGGCCACCGCGCCCGTCGCCGCCCCGCCGAGACCGCTCGTACCCCCGCCGCCCGGTGGGTACGGGCCGCCGCCCGCCCGGCCCGCCGCCCGGCGGTGGAACCGGCCGCTGCTCGTCGGCGGTCTGGCCCTGGCCGTCGTGGTCACGGCCGGCCTCACGCTCTGGCCGGAGTCCGGGGACGACGGCCCGTACGCCGCGGTCTACCGCGACCGGCAGCTGACCATCCCGCCCGCCGGGGACTACGAGTTCGACCTGGACGACGGCAAGGTGGTGCCGAGCGGCCAGTCGTCCTGGAACGTCACCACCCTGGGCCCGGAGTTCCGGGTGCACGGCGACTCGGACGTCTTCGTCGGCCGGGGCACCGGCCGGCTCGGACCGGCGGACTGCGCCCTCGGGGTGGAGAGCGAACCGGCCGCCGGCTCGCTCAAGTTCGACCAGGTGCCGCCGGGACGCTCGTTCTGCGTCCGGTCCCGGGACACCGGCTCGGTGGCGGTGCTGCGGGTGGTGAAGCTCGGCGACAGCGACGGCCGGGCGACCTGCTCGCTGAGCTACTACCGGTTCCAGGGCTGACCGGCGGCCCGGACTATCCTGGGCCGGTCACACCCCAACCGACCGGAGCACACCGTGTACTTCACCGACCGCGGCATCGAGGAGCTGACGAGCCGGCGCGGCGACGAGGAGGTCACCTTCGAGTGGCTGGCCGAGCGCCTGCGCGAGTTCGTCGACCTGAACCCGGACTTCGAGATCCCGGTCGAGCGGCTGGCCACCTGGCTGGCCAGGCTCGACGACGAGGACGAGGACTGAGCACAGCCCGACCGAGGGCCCGCCGGCAGCCGGCGGGCCCTCGGCCTTCCCCGAGCTGCCCCCGAGACGACCCTGAGGTTCCCCCGAGGGCCCCTTGACTTCGCCGTCACGCGATATATCGTGTTGTTCAGGGAGACGCGATACATCGCGTCCGACGAACGGGAGGCGGGACAGATCATGGGCAAGTGGACGGTCAGCGAGCCTGACAGCATCACCTTCGACGAGCCGGTCGGCACCCTCAACGTACGAGTGGTGGCGGGCGCGGTCAACGTGGTCACCGCCGAGGGGCCGGCCCGCCTGGAGATCACCGAGCTCAAGGGCGACCCGCTCCAGGTCACCCTGGAAGCCGGGGTCCTGACCGTGACCTACCCGGACCTCGCCTGGAGCGAGCTCACCGACTCCATCAAGTCGCTGGAGACCGTGAAGAGCTTCTTCAGCGGGCTGCGCCGCAAGCGCGAGGCGGTGGCGGTGGTCTCGCTGACCGTGCCGGCCGGCTCCGAGGTCAAGCTCGGCTCGGTCTCCGCCGACACCACCGTCTCCGGGGTCACCGGCCCGGTCACCGTGCACGGCGCGAGCGGCGAGACCACCCTGGTCGGCCTGACCGGCCGCACCGACGTGAAGACCGTCTCCGGCGACGTGAACGCCCAGTCGGTGGCCGGCGAGCTCCGGGTCAACACGGTCTCCGGTCACCTCACCGTGGTCGCCGGGTCGGGCGACAAGCTGGTCGCCAAGTCGGTCAGCGGCTCGGTCACCCTGGACGTGGACACCACCACCCCCACCGAGCTGCACGTGAACACGGTCAGCGGCCCGGTCGCCGTCCGACTGCCCTCGCAGGCCGACACCCAGGTCGAGCTGGGCAGCACCGGCGGCGAACTCTCCAGCACCTTCGAGGAGTTGACGGTCAGCGGCAGCTGGGGCACCCGGAAGCTCTCCGGCCAGCTGGGCTCCGGCACCGGTCGGCTCCAGGTCACCACCGTCTCCGGCGCCGTCACCGTCCAGCGCCGCCCGGAGGCCGAGGCCGAGCGGATCGACCTGGTCAAGGAGCTTCCCGCCGCCCCCGCCGACACCACCACCCAGGAGAGCTGACATGACCCCCGTCTTCGGCCACGGCCGACTCCGCCTGTACCTGCTCAAGCTGCTGGACGAGTCCCCCCGGCACGGCTACGAGGTGATCCGCCTGCTGGAGGAGCGCTTCCAGGGCCTGTACGCCCCCTCGGCCGGCACCGTGTACCCCCGGCTGGCCAAGCTGGAGCAGGAGGGCCTGGTCGCGCACAGCACCGAGGGCGGGCGCAAGGTCTACCGGCTGACCGACGCCGGCCGGACCGAACTGGCGGCCCGGCAGGGCGAGCTGGCCGAGCTGGAGGTGGAGATCCGGGAGTCGGTGGCCCAGCTCGCCGGGGCGATCCGGGAGGACGTCCGGGACAGCGCCAAGGACCTGCGGGCCGAGCTCTGGGGCGCCGCCAAGGACGCTCCGCGCCCGAAGTTCGAGGACGGCGGCGACCCGTGGGCCGGCCCGTGGGGCGACAAGGAGTCCTGGCAGCGCGCCAAGGACGAGTTCGTCCAGTTCAAGGCGCAGGCCAAGGAGCAGGCCAAGCGGGCCAAGGAGCAGGAGCGGGCGGCCAAGCAGAAGGCCAAGGCCGCCGAGGACGAGGCCCGCCGGCTGCGCGCGGAGGCCAAGGCCTCCCGGACGGCCGCCCAGCAGGAGGCGCTGCGGATCAAGCGCCGGATCGAGCAGCAGGTCAAGGACGCGGCGGCCGGCGGCGACTGGACCGCCGGGATCGCCGAGGGGATCTCCGAACTCACCCGCTCGCTGGCCGGCCTGGCCGACGCCGCCAAGTGGGGCCACGCGCCCGACGCCCCGGCCGAGGAGACCCGGCTGGACCGGATCGACCTGGACGCGATGGACCTGGAGAAGCTCGACCAGGACCGGGTCGACCTCGGCAAGCCCCGAGCCGACCTCCCCGCCTGGGCCGCCGTCGACCCCGCCGCCGACGCGGCCCGCGAGCTGGAGCGCCTGCTGGACCGCCTCCGCGACCAGGTCCGCGACACCGCCCGGGACACCGGGGTGACGCCCGCTCAGCTCGGCTCCGCCCAGCACGTGCTGGCGGCGGCCGCCGAGCAGCTGCGCCGCGCGCTGAACCGCTAGCCGGACGACGAAGGGGCGTTACCCGGAGCCGGGTACCGCCCCTTCGTCAGGTCACGGTGTCAGGACCAGCTTGCCGAAGACGTCTCCCCCGGCCAGCCTGGCGAACGCGTCCCGGGCCTCGGTGAGCGGCAGCACGGTGTCGACCACCGGGCGCACCCCCGAGTGGGCGCAGAGCGCGAGCAGCGCGGCGAGCTCGTCCTTGGTGCCCATGGTGGAGCCCTGGACGTTGAGCTCCAGGAAGAAGATCCGGTTCAGCTCGGCGGCCTTCGGGCTCGGGCCCGAGGTGGCGCCGGAGATCACGATGGTGCCGCCGGGCTTCAGCGCCTTCACCGAGTGCGACCAGGTGGCGGCGCCGACCGTCTCCATGACCGCGTCCACCCGCTCGGGCAACCGGGCACCGCTCTCGAAGGCGGCGTCGGCGCCGAGCCCGAGGGCCCGGGCCCGCTTGGCCTCGTCCCGGCCGGTCACCCAGACCCGCAGGCCGGCCGCCTTGCCCAGCACGATCAGCGCGGTCGCCACCCCGCCGCCGGCCCCCTGGACCAGCACGGTCTGGCCCGGCCGGGCGGCCGCCTTGGTGAACAGCATCCGATAGGCCGTCAGCCACGCGGTGGGCAGGCAGGCCGCCTCGGCGAAGGACAGCTCGGCCGGCTTCGGCAGCAGGTTCCAGGTCGGTACGGCGACCCGCTCGGCGAAGGTCCCCTGGTAGCGCTCGGTCAGGATCGACCGCGGCTCGTCCGGGCCGACCCCGTGCCCGCTCTGCCCGATCACCGAGTGGATGACCACCTCGTTGCCGTCCTCGTCGACACCGGCCGCATCGCAGCCCAGGATCATCGGCAGCCGCTCGGCGGGCAGCCCCACCCCCCGCAGCGACCACAGGTCATGGTGGTTCAGGGTGGCGGCCTTCACCGTCACCACACTCCACCCCGGCCGGGCCACGGGCTCCGGCAACTCCCCCAACTCCAGCGCACCGAGCGGGTCATCGGCATCGATTCGGGCTGCATAGGCGGCGAACATGCCCCGGACGATAGCGGTGAACGCCCACTAACCGGAACCGGCCACCGGTGTGACTCCCACAACCTTCCGCAACTGCTCAGCCCGCTACGGAGTCAGGGGCTCGGGGAACTGCGACGCCGGCCTCAGAAAAGGTGATCGTCGCGTAGATGGTCAGGCACTTTCGCAGTGACCCGAACGCCAGATCTCCTCGCCCACGCGGCGGCGCCGCACAACAGCAGAGCCCCGAGCCCCCGGACAGTGCAACCGAGCGCCCTGCCGAAAAGCTACAGCCGCGCGACGCCCTCACGGCGGGCAGCCTCCGCGACCGCCTTGGTGACCGCCGGCGCGACCCGCTCGTCGAACGGCGAGGGGATCACCTTCTGCGGCGTCAGCTCGTCCGCGACCACCGCGGCCAGCGCCTTCGCCGCAGCCAGCTTCATCCCCTCGGTGATCCGGGTCGCCCGGACCTGGAGCGCACCCGCGAAGATCCCCGGGAAGGCCAGCACGTTGTTGATCTGGTTCGGGAAGTCCGAACGCCCGGTGGCGACCACCGCCGCGTAGCGGTGCGCGACCTCGGGGTGGATCTCCGGGTTGGGGTTGGCCATCGCGAAGATGAAGCAGCCCTCGGCCATGGTGGCCACCACGTCCTCGGGGACGGTGCCGCCGGAGACGCCGATGAAGACGTCCGCCCCGGCCAGCGCGTCGGCCAGCGAACCCTTCAGCCCGGTCCGGTTGGTGCCGGCGGCGATCTCCGCCTTGACGTCGGTCAGGTCGCCCCGGCCCTCGTACACCACGCCGCGCCGGTCGCAGACGGCCACGTCGCCGATGCCGGCCGCGACCAGCATCTTGGCGATCGCGATGCCGGCCGCGCCGGCGCCGGAGATGACCGCGCGGAGCGAACCGATCTCCCGGCCGGTCACCTTGGCGGCGTTCCACAGCGCGGCGGTGGAGACGATCGCGGTGCCGTGCTGGTCGTCGTGGAAGATCGGGATGTCCAGGGCCTCCTGGAGCCGGCGCTCGATCTCGAAGCAGCGCGGGGCGGAGATGTCCTCCAGGTTGACGCCGCCGAACGAGGGCGCCAGCCGGACCACGGTCTCGACGATCTCGTCGACGCCGGTGCAGGCCAGCGCGATCGGCACCGCGTCCACGCCGCCGAACTGCTTGAACAGGATCGCCTTGCCCTCCATGACGGGCAGCGAGGCCTCCGGGCCGATGTCGCCGAGGCCGAGCACCGCGGTGCCGTCGGTGACGACCGCGACCACGTTGGACTTCCAGGTGTAGTCGTTGACCAGCTCGGGCCGCTCGGCGATGGCGGTGCAGACCTTGGCGACACCGGGGGTGTAGGCGAGGGACAGGTCGTCCGCGTCGCGCACCGGCACCGTCGCCCGGATCTCCATCTTGCCGCCGCGGTGGAGCGCGAACACGGCGTCGACCGGGTCGTAGGTGTCCTGAGTGCTGCTGTGGATGATCTCCGCTGCCACGATGACCTCTTCGTCATGATCAGCGAGGGCGGGCCGACGGACGACCGACCCGTTCGGATACCGAAAAATCCCGGACCCCGCCGAAGCGGGCCCGGAACGGGGTCGGGGCACTGCCGTCGGGCAACGCCCTCGAATGAGGGTTTTTGGGTGTCTCTGCGCTGTGCTTCCGGTCTGCCGAGGCATCGTCCGGTCGGTACCGGAGCATGAGCCTAGGTCGGACTGAGGCATCGCACCTATGCCTTCTTGTCCTTTTAACGCGCATGTCATTCGCCGGTAGGGGCACTCGACGACCCCTGAAATCGGAAGTTCCGGGGGCCCTGCACCGACAACGGCGAGCATGCGCGCACACCCGCAGGAGTGAACACCAGACTCGGAGGGGAGGTGGCGCCTCGAATCCGGAGTCGGCGTCTTCGACTTCCGGTTCTGCGCGCCCCAGGTCTGTCGCGACCTGGCGGTCTGGGTTCTGATCGGGGGTCACCCGATACCCGATTCTGACACATCCGAGACCCGATCCGGCAGG
Organism: Kitasatospora sp. NPDC101801; assembly: GCF_044766665.1. NCBI lineage: Bacteria > Bacillati > Actinomycetota > Actinomycetes > Kitasatosporales > Streptomycetaceae > Kitasatospora > Kitasatospora sp. NPDC101801. Next base: position 163,343 of record NZ_JBIWML010000004.1, on the reverse strand, counting down.
GCGGGATGGCAGGATCCCTGTTCCGGCCACCGACCAGGGCCGTCCACGCCCACGTCGGCGCGGTCCCTCCGGTCCGGCGCACACCCGCGCCCGGCTCGGCGGTCCGGGTGGAACCCCTCTCCCACAGGAGGAGCTCGACCATGCAGCGAACCACCCTCATACCTCGTCAGATCGGCCGCTGCGGAGCGGCCGTGGCGGCGGGGGCCCTCCTGCTCACCGCGTGCGGCGGCGAGCAGAACCGGCAGAAGCCCACCGACGACCCGCGCTCGATGGTCCCGGCCGGGATCAAGGCCGCCGGTGTGCTCCGGATCGGCATCGACCTGAACTACGCCCCGGTCGACTTCAAGGGGACCGACCAGCAGGCGACCGGTATCGACCCGGACCTCGCCGAGGCGGTCGGCCGGGAGCTCGGCCTGCGGGTCGAGTACGTGGACACCGCCTTCGACAAGCTGATCCCCGGTCTGCACGCGAAGCAGTACGACGTGGTGATGTCCGCGATGAGCGACAACCGCCAGCGCCGCGAGGGCACCGACGACGCGGGCGGCCCGGGCGGCCCCGGGCTGGACTTCGCCGACTACTTCATCGCCGGGACCTCGATCCTGGTCCGCAAGGGCAACCCCAAGGCGATCTCCGGCCTGGACGACCTGTGCGGGCACACCGTCGCCCTGCAGCGCGGCACCACCCAGGCGGGCGTGATCGACCGGCAGAACGCCGCCTGCACCAAGGCGGGCAAGCCGCTCAAGGTGAAGCTGTTCGAGAACGACGACCTGGCGCTGGCCGAGCTGGCGGCCGGCCGGGCGGACGCCGACCTGAACGACTACCCGGTGGCCGCCTACGTGGCGCAGCAGCGGGACGGCGGCAAGACCTTCCAGGTGGTCGGTGCCCAGTTGCAGCCGAGCCCGTACGGGATCGCACTGACCAAGGACAGCACCGAGCTGCGCGAGGCCCTGCTGAAGGCGCTCAACCGGGTGATCCGCAGCGGCGAGTACGACCGGATCCTGGCCCAGTGGAACGTCTCGGACGGAGCGGTGCAGAACGCCGTCGCCAACGGCGGGTTCTGACCGGTTGCGGTCGATTGGTCTGCATACTTATACACGGAGTGACAGGGGCACGGGATTGGTCCGGATAGCGGACACTCTGACCCCTCGTTATCCGATTTTGATCTGAATAGTGACCCGATCCCTGACCCCTGATGGCAGGATTCCCACCAACTCGGATCGCTTCAGCCCACCTCGGCGGAGGGTGGCGACAAGCCCCGGCACCCGTACGCCGCCCCCGCGGCGCGCTCCGCCCAGCCTCTCCCACAGGAGGAGACTCCCCCCATGACCGTCCGTAACCCGCGCACCCGCCTCTTCGCCGCCGGCGCCGTCCTCGCGACCGGTTCGCTGCTGCTCACCGCCTGTGGCAGCAGTGGCAGCTCCTCGCCGAGCGGCGCCGCGAGCCCGAGTGGATCCGTCAAGGCCGTCACCGCCGACGCCGCCCTGGCCGCGCTCGTCCCGGCCGACGTGAAGTCCTCCGGCAAGCTGGTGGTCGCGGTCGACGCGTCCTACGCGCCGAACGAGTTCAAGGACGACAAGGGCAACATCGTCGGCATGGACGTCGACCTGGCCAACGCCATCGCGCAGAAGCTCGGCCTGACCGCGACCGTGGAGAACTCCCCGTTCACCGCGATCATCCCGGGCATCTCCGCGAAGAAGTTCCAGCTCGGCATGAGCTCGTTCACGGACACCAAGGAGCGCGAGCAGACCGTCGACATGGTCACCTACTTCACCGCGGGCACCTCGTCCGCCGTGAAGAAGGGCAACCCGGAGAAGGTCAGCGCCGACGACCTGTGCGGCAAGAAGATCGCCGTCCAGACCGGCACCACCCAGGCCGACGCGATCAAGGACACCATCAACCCGGCCTGCAGCAAGGCGGGCAAGGCCACCGTCCCGAACGACGGCGACAAGTTCGACCTGCAGACCGACGTGACCACCGCGCTGGTCTCCGGCCGCGACCAGGTCATGATGGCCGACTCGCCGGTCATCGACTACGCGATCAAGCAGACCAACGGCCAGCTGGAGAAGCTCGGCGGCACCACCGACAGCGCGCCGTACGGCGTCGTGGTGGCGAAGGGCTCGGACCTCACCAAGGCCGTGCAGGGCGCGATCCAGGCCCTGATCGCGGACGGCACCTACAAGTCGATCCTGTCGAAGTGGGGCGTCGACGCCGGTGCGGTCGACAAGTCCGTGATCAACGGCGCCACCAGCTGACCTGTCGTCAGACCTCACTCCCCGAAGGTCCCCTGTGAACTCTCCCGACCAGGGGGTGGCGAAGCAGCCGGCACGGCCCGAGAACATCAAGGCCGTGCCGGTCCGCCACCCCGGACGCTGGGCCGGAGCAGTCGTCATCCTGGTACTCCTGGCGATGCTGCTCCACGCCCTGAAATTCAACCCTGCTTTCCAATGGACTGTCGTCGGCAAGTACCTGTTCGACTCCAGCATCCTGCACGGCCTGGTCGTGACCCTGGAGCTGACCGCGCTCTCCATGCTGATGGGCCTGGTCGGCGGCGTGCTGCTGGCCGTCATGCGGCTCTCGCCGAACCCGCTGCTCTCCGGCGTCGCCTGGCTCTACATCTGGATCTTCCGGGGCACCCCGGTGCTGGTCCAGCTGGTGTTCTGGAACTTCCTCGGCGCGCTCTGGCCGACCCTGTCGATCGGCATCCCGTTCGGCCCCGAGTTCTGGTCCGAGTCGACCAACACGCTGATCCCGGTCTTCACCGCCGCCCTGCTCGGGCTCGGCCTGAACGAGGCCGCCTACATGGCGGAGATCGTCCGCGGCGGCATCCAGTCGGTGGACGAGGGCCAGTCCGAGGCCTCGCACGCGCTGGGCATGAGCCGGTTCACCACCATGCGCCGGATCGTGCTGCCGCAGGCGATGCGGGTGATCATCCCGCCGACCGGCAACGAGACCATCTCGATGCTCAAGACCACCTCGCTGGTCTCGGTGATCGCGCTGGAGGAGCTCTTCCGGGCCGGCCAGAACATCTACTCGCGGACCTTCGAGACCATCCCGCTGCTGATCACCGTCAGCCTCTGGTACCTCTTCCTGACCTCGGTGCTGACCATCGGTCAGTACTACGTGGAGCGGTACTACGCGCGGGGCAGCAACCGGGCCCTGCCACCGACCCCGCTGCAGCGGATAAGGGCACTGTTCCAGGGCCGACACACCCCGCCGGCCGCGCCGGTGGTCAACCCCGGGGTGCACGGCGGAGGTAACTTCTCATGACCGAGCTGACCAAGCAGGACCGGCCCGGGCACCCGATGGTCAAGGCCGAGGGCGTCCGGAAGTCGTACGGGCAGGTCGAGGTGCTCAAGGGCATCGACCTGGAGGTCAGGCAGGGCGAGGTGTTCTGCCTGATCGGTCCGTCCGGCTCCGGCAAGTCCACCTTCCTGCGCTGCATCAACCACCTGGAGAAGATCAACGGTGGCTTCCTGTCGGTGGACGGCGAGCTCGTCGGCTACCGCCAGAAGGGCGACCGGCTCTACGAGCTGAAGGACCGCGAGGTCGCGGTCAAGCGCCAGGACATCGGCATGGTGTTCCAGCGCTTCAACCTCTTCCCGCACATGACGGCGCTGCAGAACATCATCGAGGCACCGGTCCAGGTCAAGGGCGAGGGCAGGAACGAGGCGAAGCAGCGGGCGATGACCCTGCTGGAGCGGGTGGGCCTGGCCGACAAGGCCGACAACTACCCGTCCCAGCTCTCCGGCGGCCAGCAGCAGCGGGTGGCGATCGCCCGGGCGCTCGCCATGAAGCCCAAGCTGATGCTCTTCGACGAGCCCACCTCGGCGCTCGACCCGGAGCTGGTCGGCGACGTCCTCGACGTCATGCGCGACCTGGCCAGGGAGGGCATGACCATGATCGTGGTGACCCACGAGATGGGCTTCGCCCGCGAGGTCGGCGACGCGCTGGTCTTCATGGACGGCGGCGTGGTGGTCGAGTCCGGCCACCCGCGCGAGGTGCTCACCAACCCGCAGCACGAGCGGACCAGGGCCTTCCTCTCCAAGGTGCTCTGAGCCGGACCGCGCCCAGGCGCCCGTGCGATCCCCGGATCGCCGGGCGCCTGCCGCGTTCCCGCCGGAGGTAATACCCTGGGGGCAGCTCAGCCGTTACCGCCCCTGGAAGGACCCCTCGTGGAGCTCGCCGCGTACGCCAACTTCGCCGTTCGGCTGGTGAACAGCGAGGAGCCCGAGCGGGGCACCGACGCGCTCACCTCGGTCGAGGCGGTGCGGGCGCTGTTCGGGCCCTCGTCGCGGGCCGCCGGGCTGGCCGACGAGGCCGACCTGCCCCGGCTGCGGGCGGTCAGGACCAGGCTGCGCGGGGTCTTCGAGGCCGCCGCCGAGGGCGACGAGGTGCGCGGGGTCGACCTGCTGAACAGCCTGATGATCGAGTACCCGGTCAGCCCGCTGGTCTCCGGGCACGACTACCTGGACGACGCCGGGCGGCCGCGCTGGCACCTGCACCTGGCCGACAACGCCCCCACCGCCGCCGCCAACTTCACCGCGGTGGCCTGCATGGGCCTGGCCATCCACCTCACCGAGCTGGGCGCCGACCGGCTCGGCATCTGCCAGGCCGCGCCCTGCCGGAACGCCTACCTGGACACCTCCACCAACCGCTCCCGCCGGTACTGCTCCGACCGCTGCGCCACCCGCGCCAACGTGGCGGCGTACCGCGCCCGCAAGCGCGAGGAGGCCCGCCGGGCGGGCACCGCGGCCTGACCGGGCGTCAGAGGTCCAGATCGACCGGCCGGTACCGGCCGGGCCGGCCCGGCCGGGGCCACAGCCGGGCGACCACCCGCCCGAGCACCAACTCCTCGGCCACCGGCCCGTACTCGCGGCTGTCGCTGCGCACGCCCTGGTTGTCGGAGAGCATCCACCACCCGTCCGGCCGCCGCTCCGCCGCCCGTTTGAGCACCAGCAGCTCCGGCCGGCGGGGGTGCCGGAACAGCGCCACCGCCTCCGGCCGCAGCCGGGCCCCGTACCGGACCAGTACCAGGTCGCCGTCGCGCAGCCGCGGCCGCATCGAGGGTCCGGCCACCGCGACCACCCCGAACGGGACCAGGCCACCGCCCTGCTGTCGCCCCGTCACCCCGACTCCCCCCTCCGCACACCCAAACCAACCCTCTGAGGGTAATCTCAGGCGCGGGAAGACGATCTAAGGAAGGACTCCCATGCGTCTGTTTGCTTCGCGCGTCACCGCGCACGCCCACTGCGACCTGCCCTGCGGCGTGTACGACCCGGCCCAGGCCCGCATCGAGGCCGAGTCGGTGAAGGCCACTCAGGAGAAGTACCAGGCCAACGAGGACCCGGTCTTCCGGGCCCGGGCCATCGTCATCAAGGAGGAGCGGGCCGAGCTGGTCAAGCACCACCTCTCGGTGCTGCACACCGACTACTTCAAGGCCCCGCACTTCGAGAAGTACCCGCAGCTGCACGAGCTGTTCAACAACGCGGGCAAGGCGGCCTCGGCCGCCAAGGCGTCCACCGACCCGGCCACCGGCCAGGCCCTGCTGGACCTGATCGCCGAGATCGACAGCATCTTCTGGGAGACCAAGAAGGCCGCTGCCTGATCCCGGAGCCCACGCTCCTGTGCCCGGCCGCTCCCCGAGCGGCCGGGCACGCGTGTGAGAAATCGCCTTTCCGCTCCCGGTCGGGCCCCGAGTAGGCTCGCCCGTATGATCCGCACCGCCGCAGCCACCGACGTCCCCCTGATCCTCGACCTGATCCGCGAGCTGGCCGACTACGAGAAGGCCCCGCAGGAGGCCGTCGCCACCACGGAACAGTTGACCGAGGCGCTGTTCGGGGCCGCCCCGGCCGTCTTCGGCCTGATCGCCGAGGACGACGAGAGCGGCGAGGCGGTCGGCTTCGCGCTCTGGTTCCGGAACTTCTCCACCTGGCGCGGCACCCACGGGGTGTACCTGGAGGACCTCTACGTCCGCCCGAGCGCGCGCGGCGGTGGCCACGGCAAGGCCCTGCTGACCGAGCTGGCCAGGATCTGCGTGCGCAACGGCTACTCCCGGCTGGAGTGGTCCGTGCTGGACTGGAACGAGCCCTCGATCGGCTTCTACCGCTCGCTCGGCGCCGTCCCGATGGACGGCTGGTCGGTCTACCGGCTGACCGACGGGGCACTGGCCGCGCTCGGCTCCGAGTAGCCGCACCGCCCGCCGGAGTTCGAACAGGTTAGCTCGTTCCCGTGACGACGGTCCCGGATCGCGACAAGCGTCGGTGGATAGCGGTAACGTCACGGGCGGATGCGCGGCGTTCCGACCTCTCCGGTGTGGGTATGACCGGTACGTACCGCACCACCCCTCTGGACAGTTGGGGCGAAGCAGTTGAACCGAGCAACAGGAAGTGCCGCGGCTCCCGAGCCGCAAGCACCTTGCGTCACGCAGGAGGTGAGGGTGTCCCAGATCGACGGCGATCCCGGAGTGAAGGACTTCGTCGAAGTCCGGCTGCCCGCGGCAGGGGCGTACCTCTCGGTGCTGCGGACGGCGACCGCCGGTCTCGCGGCCCGGTTGGACTTCACCCTGGACGAGATCGAGGACCTTCGGATCGCGGTGGACGAGGCCTGCGCCATCCTGCTCCAGCAGGCGGTCCCGGGCTCCGTGCTGAGCTGCGAATTCCGGCTGGTGGGCGACTCGCTGCGGGTCACCGTCGCGGCCCCCACCACGGACGGCCGGGCCCCCGAGCGGGACACCTTCGCCTGGACGGTGCTCTCCGCGCTGGCCGGCGAGGTGGAGTCCTCGGTGGCCGCCGACAAGACGGTGAGCATCAGTCTGCACAAGAAGCGCGGCGGAGCACCGGCAGCGGTGTGACAGCCGCCGGTGTGAGGCCCACCCGCGAAGCCGTACGCCCGGCACCCCACGTGCCGCGCGTACGGCTCCCCCGTACCGCACCGCGGTACACCCCATGTGAAGTGCTCCCGGAACGGAACGGGTGACCGCCGTGAGTGATCTCGACCGCACAGGCCTTGCCGGAAGCCCGGCCATCGCCACCGCCGACGTGACGCTGCCGCCCCAGGTGAGTGGCGTCCCCCCGCAGCCCGCCCGAACCGCCACCGCCGACGTGCACCCGAAGGACACCCATCGGATGAGCCAGCCGACCGATCCGCCGACCGATCCGTCGCCGACGCCGGAGCAGCCACCCGCTGCGGCCGGTGCCGAGGAGGTGCGCCCGGCGGTCCCCGTCCAGGTGCACCGCTCCGGCGCGCCGGACCGGGAGGCCGCCCGGGCGCTGTTCGTCAATCTGGCCGGGCTGCCGGAGGGTTCGCCGGAGCGGTTCGAGCTGCGCAACCAGCTGGTCCGGATGCACATCCCGCTGGTCGAGCACCTGGCCCGGCGGTTCCGCAACCGCGGTGAGCCGCTGGACGACCTGACCCAGGTCGCCACCATCGGCCTGATCAAGTCGGTGGACCGCTTCGACCACGAGCGCGGGGTGGAGTTCTCCACCTACGCCACCCCGACCATCGTCGGCGAGATCAAGCGCCACTTCCGGGACAAGGGCTGGGCGGTCCGGGTGCCCCGCCGCCTCCAGGAGCTGCGGCTCTCGCTCACCACGGCGACCAGCGAGCTGTCCCAGCGGCACGGCCGCTCCCCCACCGTGCACGAGCTGGCCGAGCACCTCGGGATCTCCGAGGAGGACGTGCTGGAGGGTCTGGAGTCGGCCAACGCCTACTCCACCCTCTCGCTGGACGTCCCGGACAGCGACGACGAGTCGCCCGCCGTGGCGGACACCCTGGGCGCCACCGACGAGGCCCTGGAGGGCGTCGAGTACCGGGAGTCGCTCAAGCCGCTGCTGGCCCAACTCCCGCCCCGGGAGCAGAAGATCCTGGTGCTGCGGTTCTTCCGGAACATGACCCAGTCGCAGATCGCGGCCGAGGTGGGGATCTCCCAGATGCACGTCTCCCGGCTGCTGGCCAGGACGCTGGCCCAGCTCCGCGAGAAGCTGCTGGTCGAGGAGTAGGAACGACCACGGCCCGGCACCCCGTCGAGACGGGGTGCCGGGCCGTGCTGTGTCGTGCGTCAGTCGGCGGTCGGCGCGTAGAGCACCTCGGTCACCTTCGGGTTCAGCAGCGAGCCGATCCCGACCAGGCCGAGCAGCCCGACGGCCACCCCGGCGACCTGCATCGCGCCGCCGTTCTGCCACATGTAGTAGGCCACCGGCAGGCAGATCGAGTTGGTCAGCACCGCCGGGCTGCGCCCCCACCGGCGCCCTTTCAGCAGCGCGCGCCCCGCCAGGATCGGAAGCGCCCCCATCAGCAGCAGAATGACGCCGCCGAGCTCGCTGCGGCCCTGCGCCGGTGCGTCCCAGAGGAAGCCGGCCACGATGTCGTAGAGCCCCCAGCCGGCCAGCGCCGCGCCCTGCAGCGCGGTGATCGCGGCGCCGACGAGCAGCGCGGTGGGCCGGGCGGGGCTTGGGGTGATGGATTCAGCGGTCACTCCAGCAGGGTAGCCGCCGCGCTTGGATCACCGACCCGTAGGCTGAGCGCCATGCGCGCTCTCCTGGTCGTGAACCCGAAGGCGACCACCACGAGTGGACGCACCCGCGACGTGCTGACCCACGCCCTGCGCAGCGACCTGGCGCTGGAGGTCGCGCACACCGAGTACCGCGGCCACGCCCGTGACCTGGCCCGGGAGGCGGCCGAGCGCGGGCTCGACCTGGTGGTCTCGCTCGGCGGCGACGGCACGGTGAACGAGATCGTCAACGGGCTGCTCACACACGGCCCGTCCGACCGGGTGCCCCGGCTGGCCATCGTCCCCGGCGGCTCGACCAACGTGTTCGCCCGCACGCTCGGCCTGCCGAACGACCCGGTGGAGGCGACCGGCGCACTCCTGGACGCCCTGGAGCACCGGCGTGAGCGGGCGGTCAGCCTGGGCAAGGCGATGACCGAGGGCCTGCCGGACCGCTGGTTCACCTTCACGGCCGGCCTGGGCTTCGACGCGGGCGTGGTCGGCCGGGTGGAGGCCCAACGGCGGGCCGGACGGAAGTCCACCCACGGGCTCTACGTCGGCCAGGCCCTGCGGCACTACGTTACAGAGCGTGAGCACCGCAGAAACGGCCCCATCAGGCTGGAGCTGAACGGCCAGGAATCCGTGCCGGGCTTGGTGCTGGCGATAGTCTCCAACACCTCGCCGTGGACCTTTCTGGGCAACCGGCCGGTCTTTCCGTCCCCATCCGCATCCTTCGACAGCGACCTCGACATCTTCGGCATCACTCGAATGACCGCGTTCGGCACGGCTCGAACGGTGCGTCAGATTCTGCGCTCGCACACGCCTGCGGACGGCGCCACAGGGCCGGTCGGCCCTACGGGCAAACACCTCGTCTCCTATCACGACGTCCGACACTTCACCTTGGTTTCACAGGAACCGGCCCCGTTTCAGGTCGACGGGGACCACCTTGGAGACAGGAGTCGCGTCAGTTTCACAGGCGTTCGGCGGGCACTGCGTGTGATTGTGTGACCAGAAGGGCCCCCCGCCCTTCTTCTCGAACGCACAAGCCCCCTTCACCCCATAGAAGTACGGGCTGTGAGCTAGGCGACACCGAAGAATCAAAAATTCCTCGCCGAAGGGGGTTGTATCCGAGCCCGAGGTTTGCGAACCTCTACATGGCGATCGGGACACGTCGCAGCGGGACATACCGCGACAGTTCCCTTGATCCGCCCGAACCCCACTTCTGCACAGACCACCCGGGCCTCATGGGCCTTTGGTCCCTTTTGCTGTTGCGGGATTCGTGAAAGCGTTCACATTCACAAGCCACCACGATTGCGTCGACCGGGCCACAGCCCGCCGACCGGAGGAGTTGGACGAACATGGACTGGCGCCACCGCGCTGTCTGTCGCGAAGAGGACCCGGAGCTGTTCTTCCCGATCGGGAACACCGGTCCTGCTCTGCTGCAGATCGAGGAAGCCAAGGCCGTGTGCCGCCGCTGCCCCGTCATGGAGCAGTGCCTGCAATGGGCACTGGAGACCGGCCAGGACGCCGGCGTCTGGGGCGGCATGAGCGAGGACGAGCGTCGTGCGATGAAGCGCCGCGCCGCCCGCAACCGGGCCCGCACCGCCTGACATTCCGTCAGCACCGCCTGATCAACACATGATCAAGGGCTTGGCCGCACCTTCGGCCGAGCCTTCCACGGCACGGACACTTGCTAGTGTTCACTGAGAGCAATACCGTGGAGCTGTGACGCTCACCGTGTGCAAGCACGTGGGGCGAGCGTCGAGCGACACCATAGAGCCCCCGTTCCGGCCGACTCCCCCCGACGGCCGGAACGGGTTGAGAGGCCCTGTCGACCCACCCCCCCGGTCGACAGGGCCTCGTTGCTTTCCTCCCGCGCCTACGGGACGGGGATCTCCAGGACCACCTTGGTGCCGCCCTCCGGGTTGGCCACCATGTCGAAGCTGCCGCCGAGCTCGTTGGTGGCCAGGGTCCGGACGATCTGCAGCCCCAGGTTGCCCGCCGTCTGCGGGTCGAAGCCCTCGGGCATGCCCCGGCCGTCGTCCTGCACCGTGATCAGCAGGTACTCCTCCGGCTTGGCGCCACCGTTCCAGCTCTCGGACCAGCCGGTCCCGGTCGCGGGCGCCCGCCCGCGCAGGGCGCTGACCTCGACGCTGCCGCCGTCCTTCGGGTCGAACGCGTGCTCCAGGGCGTTCTGCAGCACCTCGGTCAGCACCATCGCCAGCGGGGTGGCCACCTCGGCCGACAGGATGCCGAAGCTGCCGGTCCGCCGGGTGGCGACCTTGCCGTCCTGGGAGAGCTCCATCACCATCGCCAGCACCCGGTCGGCGATCTCGTCGAAGGCGACCTGCTCGTCCAGGGTCTGCGAGAGCGTCTCGTGCACGATCGCGATCGAGCCGACCCGGCGGACCGCCTCGTCCAGCGCGGCCCGGCCGGCCGCCGAGTCCATCCGGCGGGCCTGCAGCCGGAGCAGCGCGGCCACCGTCTGCAGGTTGTTCTTCACCCGGTGGTGGATCTCCCGGATGGTCGCGTCCTTGGTCATCAACTCGCGGTCCCGGCGGCGCAGTTCGGTGACGTCCCGGGCCAGCACCAGCGAACCGGTCAAGGTCCCCTTGGGCTTCAGCGGGATCGCCCGCAGGGTCACCACCCCGCCCTGCGCCTCCACCTCGGTCTGCCGGGGCGCCCAGCCACTGGCCAGCTTGACCAGCGCCTCGTGCACCGCGGCCCGCGCCGGGGGCGCCAACTCGGCCGTGGTGCGCCCCAGGTGACTGCCCACCAGGTCCGTGGTCAGCCCGATCCGATGGTACGCGGACAGCGCGTTCGGACTGGCGTAGGTGACCACGCCCTCCGCGTCCAGCCTGATCAGGCCGTCGCCGACCCGGGGCGCCGCGTCCATGTCGGTCTGCTCGACCCCGTGGTACGGGAACGTCCCCGCGGCGATCATCTGGGCCAGGTCGGAGGCGCTCTGCAGGTACGTGAGCTCCAGCCGGCTCGGGGTCCGCACGGTGAGCAGATTGGTGTTCCGGGCGATCACCCCGAGCACCTTGCCCTCCCGCCGGACCGGGATCGACTCGACCCGGACCGGCACCTCCTCCCGCCACTCCGGATCGCCCTCCCGGACGATCCTCCCCTCGTCGTAGGCGGCGTCCAGCAGCGGCCGGCGACCCCGGGGCACCAGATGGCCCACCATGTCGTCCTGGTACGACGTGGGCCCCGTATTGGGCCGCATCTGGGCCACCGACACGTACCGGATGCCGTCCCAGGTGGGAATCCACAGCACCAGGTCGGCGAAGGACAGGTCGGAGAGCAGCTGCCACTCCGAGACCAGCATGTGCAGCCACTCCACATCGGCACCGGTCAGGGTGGTGTGGCGGCGGACGAGTTCGTTCAGCGAGGGCACAGGGCGAGGGTATCCGCAGCGGGCCCCGGGCGGCTTCTCCACTGTGGACCAGACCAATCGCGGGAGCTCTCTGGACAAGCCGGATTGGTCTAGTCCACAATGAAGGAGCACCAAGGAGCCGCCCCCCGCGCAACTGCCCTGACCGCGCGAGGCAGCTCCTCGGTCGGACGCCCCACACCCCGTTGGCCCCGCACAGCCGACGGCCGGTAGAGGCGCCCGACGACAGCTCCGGGCTGCGGTGCCGCACAGGTTGAGGGTCCTGTGTCGGCGCCGTGGCCCGTAGTGCTTTCCCGCCGCGCTCAGCTCTCCGCAGCTCCCGAGGTCGCACTGCCAGGCAGGCGCCCAGCGGTCGACTACCCAGGGGCTCCGGGCTGCGCTGCCAGGCAGGCGCCCAGCGGTCGACTACCCAGGGGCTCGGGGCTGCGCTGTAGGCAGGCGCTCAACGGTCCACTACCCAGGGGCTCGGGGCTGCGCTGTTTGCAGGCGCTCAGCGGTCGACTACCCAGGGGCTCGGGGAACTGCGAGGAGATCTGGCGCTCGGGTCACCGCGAAAGTCCCTGACCACCTACGCGACGATCACCTTGCAAAGGTCGGCGTCGCAGTTCCCCGAGCCCCTGACCGTAGATGCCGAGCCACCTGCAAAAAGTCGGAGTCGCCCACGCGGCGGAGCCGCACAACAGCACAGCCCCGAGCCCCTGACTCCGTAGCGGGCTGAGCACCTGCCTAGTGGGTCTCGGTGATCTTGGCGAGGGCGCGGGGTGCGTCCGGGTCCTGGCCGCGGGCGATGGCGACCTCGTAGGCGAGTTGCTGGAGCGGCAGGATCTCCAGGACGGGCTGGATCTCCTCGGGGACCCCGGGCGGCAGCGCGAAGCCCGCGGAGGCCGCGTCCACCTGGTCCTGCTGCCCGATCACCACCAGGTCCGCGCCCCGCCCCCGCAGCCGGTCCAGCACCGGCTGGAGCGCTTCGCCGCCCTTGCCGTCCGGCACCACCGCGATCACCGGCGAGACGTTGTCCACCATCGCCAGCGGCCCGTGCAGCAGGTCCGCGCCGGAGAACGGCGAGGCCGGGATGTAGGTGGTCTCCATCAGCTTGAGCGCGGCCTCCCGGGCGGTCGGGTACCCGTAGCCGCGCGAGGTGAGCACCAGCCGCTGGGCGAACCGGTACCGCTCCGCCAGCGCCTTCACCTCGGCCTGCCGCCCGAGCACCTGCTCGGCCAGCTCGGGCAGCACCTCGGCGGCCGAACCGTCCCCGCCGCGCAGGCCCTCGACCAGCAGGTAGAGGGCCAGCAGTTCGGCGGTGTAGGTCTTGGTGGCGGGCAGCGCCTTCTCCGGCCCGGCCAGCAGGTCGACGTGGAACTCGGAGACGTCGGCCAGCGGCGAGTCGGCGTTGTTGGTGACCGCCAGGGTGATCGCGCCGGCCTCCCGGGCGGCCTTGGTGGAGGCCACCAGGTCGGGCGAACCGCCGGACTGGCTGACCGTGACCACCAGCACGTCGGTGAGGTCCGGCCGGGCGCCGTACGCGGTGGTGGTGGACATCGAGGTGAGCCCGGCCGGCTTGCCGAGCAGGATCTCGATCAGGTACTTGGCGTAGAGCGCCGCGTTGTCCGAGGTGCCGCGCGCGGTCAGCAGCACGAAGCGCGGGCGGCGGGCGGCGATGCCGGCGGCGACCTCGCGGATCTTCGGGCCGCCCTGGTCGAGGATCCGCCGCAGGACGGCGGGCTGCTCGGCCATCTCCGCCGCCATGATCCGGCCGGGGGCGGGCTGGTTCTGCGGGTCGGTCATCTGACGGTGCCTCCGCTCGGGACGGTCGCTCTCCATCCGTGATGCTACGAGCGCGGGTCCCCCACGGCACGCCGCGGTGCGCCGTCCGGGCAGCGGACGGCGCACCGGCGGGACGCGACGGGGCGTCAGGACGGGTTGTTGATCAACTCGTCGATCTTGGCGTCGGTCTCCTGGGTGGCCTGGTCGACGGTCTTGCCCTTGAGGATGTCGTTGAGCATGTTCACCAGCAGGTTCTGCTTCTCGATCGCGCCCCAGCCGGGGGCGATCGGGGTGAACCAGGCGTCCGGCACCGCGTTGGCGGCGGCGGCGGTGGCGGGCTTGGACTTGAGCGGGCTGAGCTGGGTCAGGTTGTTCGGCAGGGTGTCCTTGTCGACCAGCACCTGCTGGGACTTGGCGCTGGTGAACATCCGGATCCAGTCCTTGGCCGCCTCCTGGGACTGCGACTTGGCGGTCACCGCGAGGTCCGAGCCGCCGATGAAGGACGGCAGCGGCTTCCCGTTCGGGCCGGGCATGCCGACCACCTTGAGCGAGTCCTTGAGCTTGGGGTCACCGCCGACCGGCGCGGTGGCGGTGCCGATCTCCCAGCCGTTGCCGTAGAGCATCGCGGTCTTCGAACGGCCCAGCACGGTGGCCTGGTTGAGCTCGTTCACCGCCAGGTCGCCCTTGTTGTAGGTCTTCACCAGGTCGACGAAGTGCTGGATGCCCTGCTGGGACTTGGCGTCGTGCAGCGCGCCGTGCCACTTGCCGGTGCTGTCGAAGCGGGCGACGGTGCCGCCGTACGCGGCCACGTAGGACATCGCGGCGTACCAGTACGGGCCGGGCAGGTAGAGCGCGGAGTAGCTCTTGTCGGCCTTGTGCTTGACCGCCACCTTGTCGAGCGCGGCGCGCAGCTCGTCCTCGGTCTTCGGGAACTCGGCGCTGCCGGTGGCCTCCTGGAAGGCCGCGGCGTTGTAGATACCGACCCGGGCGCCCGCGTAGTACGGCACGCAGTAGAGCTTCTCCTGGTACTTGCAGGTGTTCTCCAGGCCCTGGATCCAGGTGTCCGAGTTCTCGAATCCGGCCTTGTCGACCGTCGCCAGCGAGCCGTTCAGGATGTACTTCATGGTCTCGGTGTTACCGAGTTCGACCACGTCCGGTGCCGAGCCGCCGGCCAGTGCCGCGTCCAGTTTGGCGATCTTGTCGGCCCAGGTCTGGTAACTGAGCTTGAGATCGACCTTCGGGTACTTCGCGGCGAACTCGTCATTCACCTGCTGGACCAGTTCGGGCCAGTTCTGCTGCGCCTCGTTCATCAGCCAGATGGTGACCGAGCCGGTGAGCGTCTTCGGGTCGGTGGTGCCCGGACCGCCGCCCTTGGCGCCCGAGCCGGCGCTGCCCCCGCAGGCCGCTGTGCTGGCGAGCAGTGCCGCGACGCCGAGCGTCGCCATGAGCCGACGGTTCACGCCATCCTCCCGGTTGCTTGGTCCGGTCGAACTGTGGTTTAGACCGGATTGCTGGAGACTGGCCTAGACCAAAGCTGGTGTCAACGATTAGTGGGGCCCAAGTGTCGGACGTTGTAGACCTGTTGTGAGTTGTGTGCGCCCTGTCGCCGTTCCGACACCTAGGGTTCCGTTAAGGCTCTCTTAAGGCCACCTTGAGAGAGCACGGTCATTCCCGTCCGATATTCCGGAACGCCCCGGAAATGCCCGGACATGACAGAACTGACGCACCGTCACCCAGCTGCGACGGGACCGATTCCGAGGCTTCCGGCGAACCCCGAAAAGCCCGGAAACCCACCTACCGGCGTAGGTGGGTTTCCGGGTGGCTTCGGCGCTGCTCGGGCTACTGGCCGGTGAGCACCTCGACCGCGGCGAGCCCGAGGACCCGGGCGGCCCCGTGGGTGGCGATGTACAGGGCTCCGGCGGGCGCGGCCTGCGGGACCCCCATCTCGACCACGGCACCGTCCGGACGGGCCGTCAGGACCCGCTCCAGCACCGCCGTCATCCACTCGTAGCGGTGCGCGTCCCGGACCACCAGGACCAGGCTGCGGCCCTCGGCCCCGGCTAGCAGCCGGGCCACCGTGGCGTCGATCGCCTCGGCGGTGGCGTCCGCCGACGCGACGGTGGCCTTCCGGGTGCCCGGGAAGCGGTCCGCCAGCAGGCCGGAGAGACCCCAGGGGGTGTCGTCGCCGACCGCGAAGTTGGGCTGGTCGGAGAGCGAGACCACGTACGGGCGCTCGGTCACCGGCGCGAAGGCCCGACCCGGGGCGCGGACCACGCGCAGCGCGCGGCGGGCGGCCCGCAGGCCGATCGCCAGGTCGGGCTCGCCCGGCTGGGTCTGCGCCTCGATCCGGGCCCAGCTGCCGAGGGTGCGGACCCGCTGGGCCGCGTCGGCCAGCCGCTCCGCCGTCAGCGCGCCGGAGCGGACGCCCTCGACGATGGCGTCCCGGAGCTCCAGGACGGTCTCCTCCTCGGTGCAGCCACCGCCGACGCAGATCGCGTCGGCACCGGCGGCCAGCGCCATCACGGTGCCCGGGCCCATGCCGTAGGTGTCCGCGATGGCACCCATCTCGATGCCGTCGGTGACGATCAGGCCCTGGTAGCCCAGCTGACCCCGGAGCAGGTCGGTGAGCACCGCACGGCTGAGCGTCGCGGGCAGCTTCGGGTCCAGCGCCGGGACCATGATGTGAGCGGTCATCACGGCCTTGGCGCCGGCCTCGATGGCCGCCAGGAACGGCACCAGGTCGCGCGAGCGCAGCAGGTCGACGTCCACGTCCACCATCGGCAGGCCGAGGTGCGAGTCGACCGCGGTGTCGCCGTGGCCGGGGAAGTGCTTGGCGCAGGCGGCCACGCCGACCTGCTGGAGGCCCTCCACCCAGGCGGCGGTGTGCCGGGCGCACAGCTCGGGGTCGGCGCCGAACGAGCGGACGCCGATCACCGGGTTGCGCGGGTTGGAGTTGACGTCCGCCGCGGGGGCCCAGTTGTAGTTGACGCCGCAGTTGGCCAGCGCCCGGCCGAGCTCACGGGCGACGTCCCGGGTGAGCGCGGTGTCGTCCACCGCGCCGAGCGCCAGGTTGCCCGGCCAGGAGGAGCCGGAGCCGACCTCCAGGCGGGTGACGTCGCCGCCCTCCTCGTCGATCGCGATCAGCAGGTCCGGGTTCACCGAACGCAGCTCGGCGGTGAGCGCCGCGAGCTGCTCCGGGTCCACCACGTTGCGGGCGAACAGCGCGACCGAGCCGAGCCCGGCGGCCAGGTGCCGGCGGACCCACTCCGGCATGGTGGTGCCGACGAAGCCGGGCTGGAGGACCGTCAGTGCATCCCGGTGCAGCTGGTCGCTGTCGGTCACGGCGGGGGTGAGGATGCTCATGATCGGGTCATCCCTTCACGGCACCGGCGGTGAGACCGGAGGCGATACGGCGCTGGACGAGCAGGAAGAAGATCACCACGGGGATGGCCATCATGGTGGAGCCGGCCATCATCGGGGCGTACTCGGTACCGCGCGTGGTGGTGAAGTTGCCGAGCCACACGGTCGCCGTGGTGTTGGTCTGGCTGAGCAGCTGCAGCGCGTACAGGTACTCGTTCCAGGCCTGGATGAAGCCGTAGATCGCGGTGGCCACCATGCCGGGCGCGAGCAGCGGGAAGACCACCCGGACGAACGCCCCGGTCCTGGTGCAGCCGTCGACCATGGCCGACTCCTCGAGCTCCTTCGGGATGTTCACGATGAAGCCGCGCAGCGTCCAGACCGTGAACGGCAGCACGAAGGTGAGGTAGGTCAGGATGATGCCGGAGAGCTTGTTGTACTGGCCCAGGTCGTTCAGCAGCAGGAAGACCGGGATGATCATCGCGACCAGCGGGACCATCTGCACCGTCAGGATGCCGACGATGACCACCTTGCGGCCGCGGAACGCGAACCGGGAGATCGCCAGCGCCGCCAGCAGGCCGACCACCAGGCCGATCGCCACGGTGGTGCCCGCGATGATCAGGCTGCGGGTGACCGGGCCCCAGAAGTCGGAGACGTCGAGCGCGCGCTTGAAGTTGTCCAGCGTGATCGGGAACGGCAGGAACTTCGGGTCGTTCGAGATCGCGTACTTGTCGGGCTTCAGCGCGGTGTTGACCATCCAGTACACCGGGAAGCCGAGGACCGCGGCGACCGCGACACCGATCAGGTTGTAGAGGCTGCGGCCCTTCGGGCGCGGCGCCTTGGACCGGATCTTCGGAGCGGGAGCGGCCTTCGCCGGCAGTTCGGTCACGGCGGTCTCGCGCGGGGCGGCCGAGTCGGTCATCGTCACTCCACCTCTCCAATCTTCAGCATCTGGCGCATGTAGACGGCGATCACGCCGAGCAGCAGCAGAACGGTCAGCAGGGCGATGGCCGAACCCATGGAGTAGTCGTTCACCACGAACGCCTTGTCGTACGAGTACGTGGTGAGCAACTGGTACTCGGGCTCGGGGTGGCCGCCGCGCATCAGGAAGACCTGGGCGAAGACGCCCATGTCCCAGATCACGGAGAGGGTGGCCAGCATGACGATGATCGGCTTCAGCACCGGGATGGTGACGTAGCGGAAGACCTTGAAGGCGCCGGCCCCGTCCATCCGGGCGGCCTCCTCCAGCTCCTTCGGGACCTGGGTCAGACCGGCGTGCAGGGTGATCGCCACGAACGGGACCGCACCCCAGACCACCAGCGCCATGATGATGGCGAAGCCCTGGGTGGAGTTGATGAACCAGTTGTGCCGGTCGAAGTCCAGACCGACCTTGGTCAGCAGCCAGTTGACGACGCCGTAGTCGGTGTCGAACATCCACTTGAAGACGGTGACGGCGACCACGATCGGCATCGCCCAGCTCGCCACCAGGGCGATGTTCATCAGGGTCTTCACCCAGCCGGACACCCGGACCAGCAGCATCGCGATCAGCAGGCCGAACACCATGGTGAAGCCCACCGCGCCGACGGTGAAGACGATGGTGCGGACGACCACGTCCCAGAAGACGCTGTCGCTCAGCACGGTGGCGAAGTTGTCGAAGCCGAGCCACTCGGTGGGCTGGAAACCCCACAGCTGGGACTGGCCGAAGTTCTGGAACGACAGGGTGAGCAGGCGGACCAGCGGGTAGCCGAGGACGACGGCCAGCACGAGCATGGTCGGGGCCAGCAGCAGCCACGGGGTGGCGGTGCCGGACAGGCGGCTGCCCAGCGAACGCCCGGTTCTCCCGGGGGCGGGCGCGGCCGCAGATGATGAGGGCCGCTGCGGCGGCACCTTCGCGGTGGATGTGTCGGCACTCATCACGTGCTCCTCAGCTACGCCTGGCGCTTGCATACTTCAGGGGCCCCACGACCGGGGCCCGCCGGCCCCCTCTCACTGCGAGGGGGCCGGCGGGCTGACGGTTGATCAGGCCTTGTTGATCACGGCGTCGATGGCGGTGTCGGCGTCCTTGGCGGCAGCCTCGACCGTCTTCTTGCCCTGGGCGATGTCCTGCAGGGCGTTCTGCAGGATGTTCGCCTTCTCGACCTGCAGCCAGCCCGGCGCGGTCGGGACGAACCAGCTGATCTCGGCCGCGGTCGCGGAGGCCGCGGTCTTCGGGTCGGCCTTGAGCGGGGCCAGCTGGGTCTTGTTGTTCGGCAGGTTGCCCTTGGCGATCAGGGTCTCCTGCGCCTTGCCGTTGGTGAAGGCGTTGATCCACTCGGAAGCGGCGGTCTTGGCCTTCGACTTCACCGGCACGGCGAGGTCCGAACCACCGAGGAAGGTGGAGAGGTTCTTGCCCGACGGGCCAGGCAGCACGAAGGAGACCAGGTTGTCCTTCAGGGTGCCACCGGTCTTGTCGAACTTCGGGTCGGCGGCGGAGCCACCCTCCCAGCCGGCACCGTAGATCATGCCGGACTGGCCCAGGCCGTAGACGATGTAGCGGTCCGCGTCGTCCTTGGTCAGGTCACCCTTCATGTACTTGCCGAGGGCGTCCTTCCAGGCGGTCAGGCCCTTGATGGCCTCCGGGCTGGACAGGGTGGCCTTCCACTTGTCGCCGTCCTGCTTGGCGATCGCGCCACCGGCGTCGGTGATGAAGGAGGCGGCGGTGTACCAGTCACGCGACGGCTGGTACCAGGCGGAGAACTTGTCGCCCTGCTTGGCCTGGATCTTGTCCAGGGCCGCGGTCAGGTCGGCGTAGGTGGTCGGGACGGCGGTGACGCCGGCGGCCGCGGCGATGTCCTTGCGCCAGGTGGCCACACGGGCACCGGCGTAGTAGGGGACACCGTAGGTCTTGCCGTTGTAGGTGGCGGAGGCCTTGAGGCCGTCCAGCCAGGCACCGCTGTTCTCGAACTTCGAGGCGTCCAGCGGGGCCAGCGCGCCCTTGATCATGTAGGGCAGCATCTCCGTGTTGCCCATCTCGACCACGTCCGGCACGGCGTCGGTGGCAAGAACGGAGTCGAGCTTGGTGTTCTTGTCCTTCCAGCCGTAGTACTCGTGGTTGATCTTGATGCCCGGGTACTTGGCGGTGATGGCGTCGTCCGCCGACTTCACCAGGTCCGGCCAGTTCTGCTGGGCGTCCACGGTCAGCCACACGGTGAGGGCGGTGGGGGCGGCCTCCTTCGCGTCACCGCCGCTCTTCGCGTCCGAACCACAAGCGGCAAGACCGACGACCATTGCTGCGACGCCGACCGCCGCGATGAGCTGACGCTTCACGCCATCCTCCTGAGGGATGCCCGGGTTGCCCCCACCTGGGAGCGACGTACCGACATATATCGGTGGAAAGCCTGTCGCGAACCCTTGGAACGGGGTTGGGGAATTCATGTTTGGTCTGCAGTGGTGTAGACCAGATGCCAGGAGCTTGGCCTAGACCAATGGGCGTGTCAACGGCTCCAGAACCAATCAGGACCACCCGTTATCAAGCCGACACCGCTCATCGTTCATCGCGTGATGAGGGCCCCGTTCACAGCCCATACGTGCAACGATGTGTGCCGATGACGAGGAAGCGTGGCCTGGGAAGGCTTCGCGAGCACCGGGAGATGCGGCGGATGAGCAGCGACGGGGGCACCACTGCCCAGGTGAACCACCCCCAGGCCAAGGGCCTGCCGACGCAGGGCGTCGCCGACCCGACCGCGCGCGTCCCTAAGTACTACGGACTGAAGCGCCATCTGCTGCAGCTCACCGAGACCCAGCCGGCCGGCACCCCGGTGCCGCCGGAGCGGGCGCTGGCGGCACAGTTCGACACCTCCCGGACCACTGTCCGGCAGGCGTTGCAGGAGCTGGTGGTCGAGGGGCGGCTGGAGCGGATCCAGGGCAAGGGCACCTTCGTGGCCAAGCCGAAGGTCGCCCAGGCGCTCCAACTCACCTCCTACACCGAGGACATGCGGGCGCAGGGCCTGGAGCCCACCTCCCGGCTGATCGAGGTCGGCTACATCACCGCCGATGACCGGCTGGCCCCGCTGCTGGACATCAAGCCCGGCGGCCGGGTGCTCCGGATCGAGCGGCTCCGGCTCGCCAACGGCGACCCGATGGCGATCGAGGTGGCCCACCTCTCGGCCAAGCGCTTCCCCGCGCTGCGCCGCAACCTGGTCAAGCACAACTCCCTCTACACCGCGCTGCGCGAGGTGTACGGGGTGACCGTGGCGGAGGCCGAGGAGACCATCGAGACCACGCTGGCCAACCCGCGCGAGGCCGGCCTGCTCGGCTCCGACCTCGGGCTGCCGATGCTCCAGCTCTCCCGGCACTCCTTCGACGCCGACGGCGCGCCGGTCGAGTGGGTCCGCTCGATCTACCGGGGCGACCGCTACAAGTTCATCACCCGCCTGCAGCGGCCCGCCTCCTGACGGGGAGCAGTCCGCTATCCGGGAAGTTCTGCACGGAGTAGTGACACGGGTCACCCGGTGACCTAGATTTCGCTGCCGTAGTGACAAGTCGATCACCACGGGTGCTGCTCGGCGGACGCACGATCGGTGCGTTGCGGCGCGTGAGGTGAGCCCTCACCAGCGGAGCCGTTCACATGTCGTCAGAAACCCCGGCCGGAGCGCGGCTCCCGGTGGTCACCCCCGCGCGGGTGCTCGCCGGACTGAGCCTGCTGCTCCCGGTCGTCGCGATGCTCTGGGTCTCCTCGTACGCCAAGGAGACCCCCGAACTCGGCGGACTGCCGTTCTTCTACTGGTACCAGCTGGCCTGGGTGCCGGCCTCGGCCATCTTCACGGTGACCGCGTACCTGCTGCTGCGCCGGGACGAGCAGGCCCGCAAGGCAGCCGCGGACGGAGCGTCCGCATGAACCACACCGGCGTCAACTGGACCGCGCTGACGGTCTTCCTGGTCTTCTTCGTCCTGGTCACCGTGATGGGCTTCCTGGCCTCGCGCTGGCGCCGGGCGGACAACGCCCAGCACCTGGACGAGTGGGGCCTCGGCGGCCGGAGCTTCGGCACCTGGGTCACCTGGTTCCTGCTCGGCGGCGACCTCTACACGGCGTACACCTTCGTCGCCGTCCCGGCCCTGGTCTACGGGGCGGGCGCGGCGGGCTTCTTCGCGGTGCCGTACACGATCATCGCGTACCCGCTGGTCTTCCTCTTCCTGCCGCGCCTGTGGTCGGTCTCCCGGGTGCACGGCTACGTCACCCCGGCCGACTTCGTCCGCGGCCGGTACGGCTCCAAGCCGCTCTCGCTGGTGGTCGCGCTCACCGGCATCCTGGCCACCATGCCGTACATCGCGCTCCAACTGGTCGGCATCCAGGCCGTGCTGGACGTGCTCGGGGTCGGCGGCAGCGCGGACAGCAACTGGTTCGTCAAGGACCTGCCGCTGTTCCTGGCCTTCGCGGTGCTGGCCGCCTACACCTACTCCTCCGGGCTGCGCGCCCCGGCGCTGATCGCGTTCGTCAAGGACACCCTGGTGTACCTGGTGATCATCGTCGCGGTGATCTACATCCCGATGCGGCTCGGCGGCTACGGGGCGATCTTCGACTCGGCCGCCCAGAAGTTCAGCGCGGTCAACCCGGCCACCGGCAAGCCGGTCGGCTCGCTGGTCACCGGGCCCAAGGCGCAGTGGACGTACGCCACGCTGGCGTTCGGCTCGGCGCTGGCCCTCTTCATGTACCCGCACTCGGTCACCGGGGTGCTGGCCTCCAAGTCCCGGAACACGGTGCGCCGGAACATGGCCATCATGCCCGCGTACTCGCTGATGCTCGGGCTGCTCGCGCTGCTCGGCTTCATGGCCATCGCGGCCGGCGTCGGCAAGGGCGTGAAGGGCTTCAACCCGCAGCTCTCGGTGCCGCAGCTGTTCGAGAACATGTTCCCGGACTGGTTCACCGGGGTGGCCTTCGCCGCGATCGGGATCGGCGCGCTGGTGCCCGCCGCGATCATGTCGATCGCCGCGGCCAACCTGTTCACCCGCAACATCTACAAGGAGTACCTGAAGCCGACCGCCACCCCGGCGGACGAGACCAAGGTCGCCAAGCTCGCCTCGCTGCTGGTCAAGGTCGGCGCGCTGGCCTTCGTCCTGCTGATGGACAAGCAGTTCGCGATCAACCTCCAGCTGCTCGGCGGGATCTGGATCCTGCAGACCTTCGTCTCCATCGTCGGCGGCCTGTTCACCCGGTGGTTCCACCGCGGCGCCCTGCTGGCCGGCTGGGCGGTCGGCATGGCCTACGGCACCTGGAAGGCCTACGGGGTCTCCTCGGCCGCCACCAAGCACTTCGGCGGCAGCTCGGCCGAGATCCCCGGCGTCGGCGAGATCGGCTACATCGGCCTGACCGCCTTCGTGCTCAACGTGCTGGTCACCGTGGTGCTCACGCTGGTGCTGCGGGCCGCCAAGGTGGCCGAGGGCACCGACGAGACCAGCCCGTCCGACTACACGGCCGAGGCTCCGCCCCGGTCGAAGGCGACCGACGCCCCGGAGGCTCCGGAGCCCGTCGCGGCGCACTGATGCGTCCGGGCGCACCGGCCCGGAGCGCGCGCGCCCTGTGATCGCGCCGTCCTTCCGGTCAACACTGGAAGGACGGCGCGATCATTCGTATGACCGGACACGGGGAGAAGAACATGGCGGAACCCAGCAGCAACGTCCTCAACGGCCACCGCAGCACCGTCGGCACCGCGACGCCCCAACCCTCGGTGCTGATCGCCACCAGACACGGCGAGAGCATCGCCAACGTCGAGTTCCAGCTCGCCGCCGAGACCGGTGCCCTGACCGTCCCGATCACCTGCCGGGACGCCGACATCCCGCTCTCGCTGCACGGCCAGGCCCAGGCCCAGGCCCTCGGCCGCTGGTGGGCCGCCCTCCCCCCGGCCGACCGGCCGCGCTCGGTCTGGTGCTCCCCGTACGTCCGCACCACCGAGACCGCCCGGATCGCGATCGCCCAGGCGAGCGGGCTCGGCGCGGTGCCGGTCGGTCTGCCCGTCCGCCACGACGACCGGCTGCGGGACCGGGAGCTGGGCGTGCTGGAGATGCTCACCAAGGCCGCGATCGAGAAGGAGCACCCCGGCGAGGCGGCCCGCCGCCGCAAGATGGGCGAGCTCTACTACCGGCCGCCGGGGGGCGAATCGTTTCTGGACGTCGCCCTCCGGGTCCGGAGCCTGCTCCGTGACCTCCGGGAGGAGGAGGACGGCCGGCCGGTGCTGGTGGTCGCGCACGACTGCCCGGTCCTGATGCTCCGTTACGTCCTCGACCGCCTGACCGAATCCCAGCTCCTCGACCTCCCCCCGGTCGCCAACTGCTCCACCAGCACCTGGCGCAACCACACCGGCCGCCTCACCCCCGACGGCTGGAACCGCACCGACCACCTCTAGGCAGACACTGCGGCAGCCAGGGGCTCGGGGCCCTGCTGATGTGCGGCTCCGCCGACCTTTCGGCACGAGGTGCACCACCAGGGGCTCGGGGCCCTGCTGATGTGCGGCTCCGCCGGCCTTTCGGCACGAGGTGCACCACCAGGGGCTCGGGGAACTGCTGATGTGCGGCTCCGCCGACCTTCCGGCACGAGGTGCACCACCAGGGGCTCGGGGAACTGCGACGCCGGCCTCGGAAAAGGTCACCGTCGCGTGGGTGGTCAGGGACTTTCGCAGTGACCCGAACGCCAGATCTCCTCGCAGTTCCCCGAGCCCCTGGACCGTAGCCGGTTGAGCACCTGCCTGCGGCCCAGCCCCGAGCCCCTGGGGAGTCGACCGCTGAGCACCTGCCAAAAGGCCAGGCGTCAGCCGAAGTTGCGGCGGTACGCCTGCGGGGTGGTGCCCAGCCAGCGGGTGAAGTGGTGGCGCAGGGTGGCCGCGTTGCCGAAGCCGCAGGAGGCCGCCACCGTCTCGACCGGCTCGTTGGTGCCCTCCAGCAGGCGCTGGGCCTGCAGCAGCCGCTGGTTGGTGAGCCAGCGGTGCGGGGTGGTGCCGGTCTCCTGCTGGAACCGGCGGGCGAAGGTGCGCGGCGACATGTGGGCCCGGACGGCGAGTTGTTCCACCGTCAGCTCCTGGTGGAGGTGCCGGCGCAGCCAATCCAGCAGGCCCCCGAGCGAGTCCTCGTCGGCCTCCGGCAGCGGGCGGGCGATGAACTGGGCCTGCCCGCCGTCCCGGTGCGGCGCGACCACCATCCGCCGGGCGATCCCCCGGGCCACCTCGGCGCCCTGGAACTTACGGACCAGGTGCAGGCAGGCGTCGATCCCGGCGGCGGTGCCGGCCGAGGTGATCACCGGGTCCTCGTCCACGTAGAGCACGTCCGGCTCGACCCGGGTGAGCGGGAAGCGGGCGGCCAGCCGGTCGGTGTGCCGCCAGTGGGTGGTCGAGCGGCGGCCGTCCAACAGGCCGGCGGCGCCCAGCAGGAAGGCGCCGCTGCAGATCGACAGCACCCGGGCGCCGCGCTCCGCCGCCGCCCGCAGCCCCTCGATCAGCGGCGCCGGGTACTCGTCCCGGATCGTGGTGGCGGCGGCGATCACCAGGTCCGCCTGGGCCAGCCGCTCGGCGCCGTGCTCGACGTCGATGCTGTAGCCCGCGTGGGTGCGCAGCTTCCCGGGCCGGTCGGAGGCCACCGCGAAGTCGTACACCGGCAGGCCGTTGTCGCTCCGGTCGAGGCCGAACACCTCGCAGGCCAGGCCGAGTTCGAAGGGGTGGACCTCTTCCAGTACCACGGTCACGACGTTCTGCAGCATGCCCCCAGGATGCCCGATGGCAGGATATCGACGCAACAGGGCTTTTCTGCCACTCGTCCGGCCGCCGAGCCCCGAGGAGAGTGGGGACATGACCTCCTCCACCCTCGCAAGCACACTGGCCCTGATCGGCATCGTCGGCTCGTTCGCCCTGCTGGGCGTGCTGGTCGGCCGGGACGTCGAACGCACCTCCCGGCACGGACGCGACAACTGGCAGCGCCCCGGCGGCTATCCGCGCGACCCCGCCCCCGGCGACCGGTTGCTCGGCACCCTCCCCGCCGCCTCCGACCCGCGTTCGGGCACACTGGCGGCATGGACCTCGTCATCCGCCGCGCCGTCGAAGGCGATCTCGAAGCAGTCGGAGCCGTCACCCACGAAGCCTTCGTCGGTGACGGCCACAGCCCGGCCGACGGCCCTTACGCCGCCAAACTTCTCGACGCCCGCCCCCGGTTCGAGCAGGCGGAACTCCTCGTCGCGGTCGATCCGGCGGACGGACGAGTACTCGGCTGCGTGACCTTCGCGGTCGGCGGCACCGACTTCGCCGACATAGCCGAACCGCACGAAGGCGAGATCCGGATGCTGGCGGTCAGCGGCGCGGCCCGCGGCCGGGGCGCGGGCGAGGCCCTGGTCCGCGCCTCGATCGCGCGCAGCCGGGAGCTCGGCCTGACCGCGATGGCCTTCTCCACCCGCCCGTCGATGACCTCGGCCCACCGGCTCTACGAGCGCCTGGGCTTCCGGCGGACCCCCGAACGCGACTGGGAGGTCCGCCCGGGCGTCCTGCTGCTGACCTACGGCATGGACCTCTGACGGGTCGTCCGGCCCTCGGCCGGACCGGCGGGCGTCAGCCGGCCGGGGTCGGCGTGCTCTTCTTGACCACCCGGTCGGTCAGGGTCTGCTTGGTGAGGTCCGCGAAGGACTTGGCGGCGGCCGCCGAGACCGGGTCGTCCTTGACCTCGGGCTTGAGCGAGCCGGACACCGTGTAGTACGCGTACCGGCCGAGCGTGGCGTGGGTCTCCGGGCAGCCGCCCGAGGTGCAGAAGTTGGCGTTCTTCTCGGCCAGCCCCTGGATCGCCCCGGCGTGCTTGGCCAGCACGGCGTCGGCGCTCTCCTTCTTGTCGAACACCGCGATGCCGACCGTCACCACGCTGCCTTCGGAGACGTAGCTGGCGCGCACCAGGCTCCGGCAGGAGGAGGCGACCAGGACCTTGCCGAGGCCGCCGGTGGTCGTGCCGCAGGCGGGGTCGTCATCGGTGACCAGCCGCGTCCACGCCCGGCCGTCGACCGTCCTGGTCTGGGCCGGGAAGAGCGCGGCGGCGTCGGTCGGGCCCTTGTCGGTGGCCGCACTGGCCAGCAGCTCGGCGGGCTTCGGCGAGGCGGTCGGCTTCGCGGGGGAGCTGGCCGGCGGGGACGGCACGGGCGTCGGATCGGCCTCGGTCTTGTCGCGCTTGCCGGCGATCACCACGCCGGTGACGGTCAGCGCGCCGACCACCAGGACGGCGAGGACACCGCCGATCACGAGCCGGCGGCGCCTGCTGCGGGACTCCCGCTCGTGACGGTCCGCCAGACCGACCCAGTCGGGCTCGGCCGGCGCGGCGTACTGCTGCGGCCACGGCGCCTGCTGGGGCAGGTACGAGCCGTCCGGCAGGCCGGGCCCCGGCTGGGGGTACGGCGGCTGCGGAACCGGCTGACCCGGAATCGGACCCTGGCCGGGTATCGGCTGTTCGGGCTGCTGGTCGGCCGGCGTACCCGTTCCCTCGCTCATGAGGCGAGATAGTAAACCAAACCGCCGACGCAGGGTCGTTCGGTGACTGTTTCGTGCCCCGGCGGTGTGCGCCGACCGCGCTCCCGGCAGCGTTCCCGAAACAGAGCCGGAGTCAGCCCGACACACTGCGCGCACAAGATGTGGGGTCACGTCGGCAGGGTGCCACTACATGTATGCTCGCTTTCGCTGTCGACGCAGGGGAACCCGGTGTGATTCCGGGACTGCCCCGCAGCGGTGAGCGGGCTCCTCCAGCAGGTTCCCGCAAGTCCGATGACCTGCCGACCGTGTGCCACAGGGCTTCCCCGCAGTCGCCATGCAGCACAGCAGTATCGTCCGGGCCTCGCGGGTGGGCCGGGGGGTGGTTCGCGCGCGCCGTGAGGTGTTCCGCGCTGCCTTCCCCTGCGCCCTGACGGGTCCGGTGCCCCTCGCCGACCGCCGCCGCCAGGAGAGAAGCGCCTTGACCATCGCTGCCTCAGTTGCCCTGCCCTCCCAGGGTTCTGCCGACTCCGCCCAGACCGATCCAGGTGCTGCGCTGCTTCGGCTGCTCACCGACCGCAGCATCGACCTGCCCCAGGTGGACCCCGGCCACGTCGCGGCCGCTGCGCTGCGCGGCCGGAACGCCAACTCGGACTTCGCCGAGCTGCGCGGACTGGCCGTGGAGGCTGCCGCCTCGATGATCGCCGAGGACCCGCAGTACTCGAAGCTCGCCGCCCGCCTGCTCGCGCTGGAGATCCAGGACGAGGCGATCGGCCAGGGCGCGCTCTCCTTCTCCGCCTCGATCGTGGTCGGCCACACCGAGGGCCTGATCGGCGACGTCACGGCCGCCCTGGTGGCCAAGCACGCCGACGCCTTCGACGCGCTGATCGACCAGCGCGGTGACGACCGCTTCGAGTACTTCGGCCTGCGCACCGTGCAGTCCCGGTACCTGCTGCGCCACCCGATCACCCGCAAGGTGATCGAGACCCCGCAGCACTTCCTGCTCCGGGTCGCCGCCGGTCTCGCGGTCGGCGACACCGAGCAGTCGGTGGCCGAGGTGGCCGAGCTCTACACCCTGATGAGCCGGCTGGAGTACCTGACCTCCTCGCCGACCCTCTTCAACTCCGGCACCAAGCACCCGCAGATGTCCTCCTGCTACCTGCTGGACTCGCCGCTGGACAACCTGGACTCGATCTACAGCCGCTACGCGCAGATCGCCCGGCTCTCCAAGCACGCCGGCGGCATCGGCCTCTCCTACAGCCGGATCCGTTCGCGCGGCAGCCTGATCCGTGGCACCAACGGCCAGTCCAACGGCATCGTCCCGTTCCTGCGCACCCTGGACTCCTCGGTCGCCGCGGTGAACCAGGGCGGCCGCCGCAAGGGCGCCGCCTGCGTGTACCTGGAGACCTGGCACGCCGACATCGAGGAGTTCCTGGAGCTCCGCGACAACACCGGCGAGGAGGCCCGCCGGACCCACAACCTGAACCTGGCGCACTGGATCCCGGACGAGTTCATGCGCCGGGTGAACGCCAACGCCGACTGGTCGCTGTTCTCCCCGGTCGACGTGCCCGAGCTGGTCGACCTCTGGGGCGCCGACTTCGACGCCGCGTACCTGAAGGCCGAGGCCGAGGGCAAGGCGATCCGCACCATCCCGGCGCAGACCCTGTACGCCCGGATGATGCGCACCCTGGCCACCACCGGCAACGGCTGGATGACCTTCAAGGACGCCTCCAACCGCGCCGCCAACCAGACCGCCGTGCCCGGCCGCACCGTGCACTCCTCCAACCTCTGCACCGAGATCATCGAGGTCACCGACGACTCCGAGACCGCGGTCTGCAACCTCGGCTCGGTCAACCTCGGTGCCCACGTGGCGATCGGCGCCTCCGCGGCCGACCTGCTGAACGCGATGGACTGGGACCGGCTGGACGCCACCGTGCGCACCGCCGTGACCTTCCTGGACCGGGTCATCGACATCAACTTCTACCCGACCACCGAGGCCGGCACCTCCAACTCCCGCTGGCGCCCGGTCGGCCTGGGCGTGATGGGCCTGCAGGACGTCTTCTTCCAGCTCCGGCTGGACTTCGACTCGGCCGAGGCCAAGCAGCTCTCCACCCTGATCGCCGAGCGGATCATGCTGGTCGCCTACGAGCGCTCCAGCGAGCTGGCCGTGCAGCTCGGCCGGCACGAGGCGTACGCGGAGACCCGCGCCGCCCGGGGCCAGCTGCACATCGACCACTTCGAGACGGCCCCGCAGTGGACCGAGCGCTGGGACGCGCTGCGCGCCACCATCGCCGAGACCGGCCTGCGCAACTCGCTGCTGCTGGCGATCGCGCCGACCGCGACCATCGCCTCGATCGCCGGTGTCTACGAGTGCATCGAGCCGCAGGTGTCCAACCTGTTCAAGCGCGAGACCCTCTCCGGCGAGTTCCTCCAGGTCAACCCGTACCTGGTCCGCGAGCTCAAGGAGCTGGGCGTCTGGGACGCGCAGACCCGGGACGCGCTGCGCGAGTCGAACGGTTCGGTGCAGGACCTCAACTGGCTGCCCACCGAGGTCCGTTCGCTCTACCGCACGGCGTGGGAGCTGCCGCAGCGGGCGCTGATCGACCTGGCCGCCGCCCGGCAGCCGTACATCGACCAGAGCCAGTCGCTGAACCTCTTCATGGCCGCGCCGACCATCGGCAAGCTGAGCTCGATGTACGCGTACGCCTGGAAGGTCGGTCTGAAGACCACCTACTACCTGCGCTCGCGCCCGGCCACCCGGATCGCCCAGGCCGCCTCCTCCTCCGGGGCGAAGGCCGTCGTCCCGGCGCCGTCCGCGCCGGTCGTCGTGGCGGCCCCGACCACCCTCACTCCGGAGGAGGAGGCGGCGCTCGCCTGCTCCCTGGAGAACCCCGAGTCCTGCGAGGCCTGCCAGTGAGCACCACCGACCGCGAGAAGATGCTGCTCGACCCGGGCTTCGAGCTGACGCTCCGTCCGATGCGGTACCCGTCGTTCTACGACAAGTACCGCGACGCGATCAAGAACACCTGGACCGTCGAGGAGGTGGACCTGCACTCCGACGTCGCCGACCTCGCCAAGCTCAGCGAGGGCGAGCGGCACATGATCGGCCGCCTGGTCGCCTTCTTCGCCACCGGTGACTCGATCGTCTCGAACAACGTGGTGCTGAGCCTCTACAAGCACATCAACTCGCCCGAGGCCAGGCTCTACCTGTCCCGGCAGCTGTTCGAGGAGGCCGTGCACGTCCAGTTCTACCTGACGCTGCTCGACACCTACCTGCCCGATCCCGAGGACCGGGCGGCGGCCTTCGACGCGGTGGAGAACATCCCCTCCATCCACCAGAAGGCGCAGTTCTGCTTCAAGTACATGAACGCGGTCGATCACCTCGACTCGCTGCGGAGCAAGGACGACCGGCGGGCCTTCCTGCTCAACCTGATCTGCTTCGCGGCCTGCGTCGAGGGCCTGTTCTTCTACGGCGCCTTCGCGTACGTGTACTGGTTCCGGTCCCGGGGCCTGCTGCACGGTCTGGCCACCGGCACCAACTGGGTGTTCCGGGACGAGTCCATGCACATGGACTTCGCCTTCTCGGTGGTGGACACCGTCCGGGCCGAGGAGCCCGACCTGTTCGACGAGGAGATGGCCAAGCAGGTCACCGCGATGCTGGAGGAGGCCGTCGAGGCCGAGCTCCAGTTCGCCGAGGACCTCTGCGGCGAGGGCCTGCCGGGGATGAACACCGCCTCGATGCGGGAGTACCTGCAGGCGGTCGCCGACCAGCGGCTGGCCCGCCTCGGCCTGCCGATCCGGTACGGCTCCAGCAACCCGTTCGGCTTCATGGAGCTGCAGAACGTGCAGGAGCTGACCAACTTCTTCGAGCGCCGGGTCAGCGCCTACCAGACCGCCGTCGAGGGCTCGGTCGCCTTCGACGACGACTTCTAGGCCGCGAAACCACCGGAGGGGCGCGGGGAGAACCCCGCGCCCCTCCGGCGTGTCCCCGGGCGGACCGGCCTCAGCCGAGGTGCAGCGTCGGGTCCCCCGCCAGGATCCGCCGGTGCAGCTCGGTCACCGCCCGGCCCGGGTCCAGCCCCTGGTCCTCGATCAGCAGGTCCCGCAGCTCGCCGTACGCGGCCAGCGCCTCGGCCTGCCGCCCGTCGCGCAGCAGCGCCAGCATCAGCTGCGCCCGCAGCCGCTCCCGGAGCGGGTGCTCCGCCACCAGCCCGCGCAGCCCGGGCAGCACCTCGGCGTGCCGGCCCAGCGCCAGCTCCGCGTCGACCAGGCCCTCGGCGGCCAGCACCCTGGCCTCCTCCAGCCGGCTCACGTACCCGAACACGCTCGGCCCGAGCGGCACGTCGACCAGCGCCGGACCGCGCCAGAGCTCCAGCGCACCGCGCAGCAGCCGGCCGGCCTGCCCGTGGTCGCCGGTACGGAGCGCCGCCCGGCCGGACTCCGCCAGCGTCTCGAACCGCACCGCGTCGATCGAACCGGCCTCGGTCAGCAGGGTGTACGCGCTGCCGGTGGTCCGCACCGCCCCCTTGCCGAGCAGGCCGCGCAGCCGCCAGACGTACCCCTGCAGGGTCTTCCGGGCGCTCTCGGGCTCGTCGGCCTGCCACAGCTCGGCGATGATCCGGTCCACCTGGACCGGCCGGTTGACGTTGATCGCCAGCAGCGCCAGCAGCGCCCGCTGCTTGGCCGCCGACAGCTCGATCTCCCGTTCGTCGCAGCGGAGTTGGAGCGGTCCGAGCAGACCGAACCGGGTGCCGCCGGACGGCTCGGCGCCGGTCGGCCCGGGCGGGGCGAGGAGCCGGGGCGAGGGCGGGGACATGACGGACATTCAGCGAACCTCCACCGGAAGGCAGCGATACCGGGCCGGGAGGTCTGGACTCCCTGGCACGCTCCGCCCAGCATGCCCGGCCACCGGGCCCGCCCGCGTCCGGTGTGTCACCTCGGCGCCTGGGCGCCTCAACGCCCGGACACTCCGGCCGGCCGACCGGCTCAGTCGGTGACCGGCTCCACCAGTCCGGCAGCGGTCAGCCCGGCGATCCCGAGCGCGAACCGGGCGTCGTCCGGACCGCCGCCGCCCCGCCGGGTGTAGGCCGCCTCGATCTCCTCGGGCGTACCGCCGTCGCACAGCGCGTAGATCAGCCAGGCGTGCTCGTTCAGCCAGTGGAACCGCGCCGCCTCCGGGGAGTAGGCCAGCAGTTGGTGCTGGTCCGGCAGCGGGCAGACGGTCACCGGCTCGGCCTTCCGGTAGCCGCGCGGGTCGAGCGCGGGTCGCTGCACCGCGCCGGGCGCGGCGGCGGCGGCCGGCTCGGGGACGGTCACCCGGACGGCCGGGGCGAGCGGCGCCACCGCGTCCAGCAGCCAGCGGACGAACCGCCGGCCGGCCGGGGTGAGCGCCTCGCCGTGCACCTCCAGGGCCTGCCGGCCGAGGTAGCCGGCCCGCTCGGCACTGGTGTCGTACCCGCCCTCCCGGTCGGCCCGGCTGCCCGGCGTGGGCGCCCCCACGCCCTCGGTGGCCGGCGGCGCGCCGAAGCGCTCCACCAGCTCGGCGGGGGCCTCGGCGGCGGCCGCGAAGAACAGCACCAGGTGGCTGTAGACGTGCAGGCCGGCCAGCACCCGGGTCAGCGTCCACGGGGCGGACCGCCAGGGGATCTCCACCAGGTGGCCGGGGTCGGCGACCATCGCGCCGGTCCGCAGCAGGTCGAACTGCTTGAGGTGCAGCCCCTCGTGCAGCAGGATCTCGGCGGTCATCCACGGGTCGTCGAGGTGCTCCGGCGCGACGAACAGCGCCGAGGGCAGCGGGTCGCCGCCCGAGAACGAGTGCAACTCGCCGTCGTCGGCAGCCCCTTGGGCCAGACCGACCAGCGAGACGTGCGGGAAGACCCCGGCCCCCGCGTACGGCAGCAGCTCGGCCAGCAGCTCCGCGCCCCGGGCCAGCCCGGCCAGCTGGGCCTGCCCCGGAGCGATCCGGCGGGCGCCGCGCAGGTCGGTGAAGCTGCCCTGCTTGAGCTCCTCCAGCCGTACCGCGAGCGGCAGTTCGGCCAGCTCGGGGCGGACCTCGGTCCACACCCAGCCGACCCCTCGGCCGGCCCACGGCCGGTGGCGCGGGTCCATCAGCCGCTCGGTCGGGCCGAGCCCGTCACCGGCGTCCAGGTCCGCCTGGGTCAGCTGCCGGGCGAACTCGCTCGGGCCCGGCCGGTGCCGCTCCAGCGCGACCAGGTCGTTCTCGAAGGCGTTCCGCAGCACCGGGTCGTAGAGGAACGGGCGGAGCCCCGCGTCCTCCTCCTTCGCCAGCCGCTCGAACCGTTCGGCCGCCTCGGGGAAGTCCCGGGCCAGCACCGTCAGACCCAGCCGGTAGCGGGCGATGTTCCGGGCCTCGATGGCCCCGGGATCCCCGAACTGCGGGTCGGTGCCGAGCAGTCGGTCGATCTGCGAGTAGGACGGCGACAAGGTTCACCCCAGGGCTGGGTCGGTGGATCGGGAGCGACGACGGGCCGTCCACCGGGCTCTCCGGTGAACGGCCCGCCGTCGGTTGCTACTTCATCGGTGCGATGAGCGACGGGAGCCACTCGCGCTCGTACGGCGCGTCGGTGGTGATGCTCGGCACCGACTCGGCGGTCACCCGGATGTTCGGCAGTTCCACGGTCTGGGACGGCATGGCGTCTCCTTCCACTCAGCTGACGGGGCACTACCGAATCTAGGCAACTCCGGTGTGGCGTCGGTGTGGTGGCGCTCTCGCCGGCCGGCCGGGGAGGGCTCCGCCGTCAGCTCTCCAGCGTCACGTCGAACAGGTCCAGCTGGAGCAGCGGGGTGACGGTGACGTTCCCGGTCCGGGTGGACCAGCCCGACTCCACCTTCTGGTACCAGAGCGGGATGGCGGGCATGTCCTGGATGATCATCTTCTCCGCCTGCCGGTAGAGCTCCCAGCCCTCCTGCTCCGAGGGCGCCGCGTCCGCCTCGGCCAGCAGCGCGTCCACCGCCGGGTTGGAGTAGCCGGACCCGTTCACCGCCGCACCGGTGCGGAAGATCGGGTTGAGGAAGTTCTCGATCGACGGGTAGTCGGCGACCCAGCCGGACCGGAAGACGGTGCTGACCTTCTGCTCGTTGATCAGCTTGCGGAACTCACCGAACGTCGGCACCGGTGCGTACCTGGCCTCGACGCCCAGCGCCGCCGTGATGGTGCGGCAGGCCGCGTCGATCCACACCTGGTTGGCCGAGTCGTCGTTGGAGGTCAGCTCGATCGGCCCCTCGAAACCGGTGGTCTCGAACAGCGCCTTCGCCTTCTCCGGCTGGTAGCTGCACAGGTCGCCACCGGCACCGCCGCCGTACCCGGGCACGATCGGCGGCACCAGGCCGTCCGGGAGCATCTTGTCGCCGTCGAAGGCGGTGTCGATCACGTACTGCCGGTCGATGGCCATCGAGAGCGCCTGCCGCAGCCGCGGGTCGGCGAACCGCGGGTCCCACATCGGGAACGAGATCGACTGCACGCCCATGTACGGCTTGGCCACGTAGCGCCCGGCCAGCTCCACCTTGTACCGGCCGCCGTCGAGCGCGTCCGCCGGGACGAAGTCGAGGTAGTCGAGCCTGTTCGCCACCACGTCCGCGTAGGCGTCCTCCAGCCGGCGGTAGAACCGGAACTCCACCCCGTCCACCCGAGGCTTGCGGTCCCCGGCGTAGGCGTCGTAGCGGCTCAGCAGGATGTGCTCGCCGGGCGCGTGCGACTCGAAGCGGAACGGGCCGTTGCCGATCGGGTGCGCCTCGAACGCCTTCGGGTCGGCGAAGAAGCTGCGCGGCAGCGGGAAGAACGCCGTGTAGCCGAGCTGGGTGACGAAGGCCGAGAACGGGGCCGACAGGGTCACCTCGAAGGTGCTGTCGCCGATCACCTTCAGCCCCGCCAGCTCCGTCGTCTCCCCGCTCTGGTTCGCCTCGTAGCCCTGGATGTGGGAGAGGTACTCGGCGCCCTGTAGCCGGTTCGGGCCGTAGGTGGTGTGGTTCCAGGCGTCGACGAAGCTGCCGGCGGTCACCGGGCTCCCGTCGTGGAAGGTCCACCCCGGGTGCAGGGTGATCCGGTAGACCCGGGAGTCGGCCGAGTCGATCGACCTCGCCACCGCCCTGCGGGGTTCGGCCGTGTTCGGGTCGTACTCGACCAGACCGGTGAACAGCGCGTTGACGACCTTCACGCTGTCGCGCTCGGTCGCGTCGCCGGGCACCAGCGGGTTCTCCGGTTCGGTGCCGTTCCAGCTGATGATGTTCATCGGTGTGAAATCCCCTCGGTTCTTGGCGCGCGCACGGTCGCCGAGCCTGCGCCGACCGAGTCCAGCAGAACGGCGCCCCGAGCCGCCAGCATCGGACTCCGACCCAGTCAGGTCGGCCGCACCGGGAGAACGCGAAAGGGCCGGCTCCGGGCGGGAGCCCGGGGCCGACCCTGACGGTCGATCAGTCGTTGGCGACCGTGGCGTACTTGGGCGTGCCCTCGGCCATCTGCCGCAGCGCGTCCTTGCGGTCCCGCTTGGAGAGCCGGTCGATGTACAGGTACCCGTACAGGTGGTCGGTCTCGTGCTGGAGGCAGCGCGCGAAGAAGCCGTTGCCCTCGACCCGGATCGGGTTGCCGTCCTTGTCCTGGCCGGTGACGATCGCGTAGTCCGGGCGGGCCAGCTCCATGTAGGCGGTGGGCACCGAGAGGCAGCCCTCCGGGGAGTCGTCCAGCTGCCGCTGCCCGGCCGGCAGGTCCACCAGCACCGGGTTGACCACGTGGCCGACGTGCCGGACACCGTCGTCGTCCGGGCAGTCGTAGACGAACACCTTGGCGTCCACGCCGATCTGGTTGGCCGCCAGACCGACGCCCTCGGCCGCGTACATCGAGACGAACATGTCGTCGATCAGCGCGGCCAGCTCGGCGTCGAACGCGGTGACCGTCCGGTTCTCCCGGTGCAGCACGGGGTTGCCGACCACGGTGATCGGGCGGGCGGTGCCCTTGTCGAGGTCGGGCAGCTCACCGACCACCTTCGGCTCCGCGGACTCCTCGTGCGCGTGGTCGTGCGGGTGGTCGTGGTCGTGCGCGTGGTCGTGCTGATCCGCCATCGTTGCTTCCGCTTTCTGGGTCTGCCGGAGATCTACCGGGTAAAGAGTACGGCGCCCGGTGGCGCACCGGCCCTTACTCAGCAGACCTCTTCGAGGTCCCGGTAGGCCCGGGTGGCGGGCGAGGCGGCCACCCAGCGGTCCAGCAGCGAGCCGACCAGCCGGGCCGGGGCGGCGATCCCGCACTCCCGCTCGGCCAGCCAGGACAGCCCGGAGCCCGCCTGGCTCAGGTGGCTGAGGTGGCCCGGGTGGGCGGCGTCACCGTCGTCGTGCGGGTCGTGGTGCACCGTCCGGCCGTCGTCCGCCGCCATCCGGCTCTCGGAGCAGGCCCGGCAGAGCAGCCGGACCGAGGAGGTCCAGTCCTCGGCCGCGTACCCCGCGTCGGCCACCAGCCGCTCCAGCGCGTCGCGGTCGGCGGCGGTGGCCGCCTGCAGCAGCACCACGTAGGTCGGCACCGGGGAGGGCGCCCAGAGCTCGATCTCGTCGAAGACCGGGTACGCCACCCCGTCCGCGACCCGCTCGCCGTGCGGGGCGCCGTCG
This sequence comes from Kitasatospora sp. NPDC101801, assembly GCF_044766665.1. Lineage (NCBI taxonomy): Bacteria > Bacillati > Actinomycetota > Actinomycetes > Kitasatosporales > Streptomycetaceae > Kitasatospora > Kitasatospora sp. NPDC101801. The sequence continues at coordinate 126,271 of NZ_JBIWML010000004.1, read as the reverse complement.
TGCAGCACCACCTCGCCCCAGCGGCGGCCCGAGGAGGGCAGCGGGATGGACAGCACCTCGATCCGGGCCGGGTCCAGCCGCCGGCCCCAGACCACCTCGGCCTCGCCCTCCGGGGAGAGCCGCACCGGCGTGGTGCCCAGGTCGAGCTGGACGGTGCCGTCCTGGGCCCCACCGGGCAGCCGCAGGCCGTACGCCTGCCAGGCCCGCCGGGCCAGCGGCCAGTCCTGCAGGGCCGTCGCGGTGATGCCGAGGTTCCACCAGTCCGGCGCGCCCTGCTCGCGGTCCAGCAGCGCGACCGCCCGCAGACCGGCGGCTCTGGCCTGGTCCCAGTCCCGGCGGAACTTGTGCAGCAGGGCGAGGTTGAACCAGGAGTCGGACAGCCAGGGCTCCAGGTCGGCGGCCATCACCAGCAGCGGCCCGGCGTCCTCGTAGCGGCCGTCACCGATCAGGGTGAACGCCCGGTCGGTGGTCTGCCGCCAGGTCGCCGACGGGCGGTGTCGTGTGCGGTGGAAGATCCTCACGTTCCGTCCCTGCCGTAGTCGTCCGCCGGTGTGCCCTACCCGGTCCGCCGGGGGCCTCTTCCCCGGCTTTTCCACGCTATGACGGCATCCAACCACGCCGCCCGTCGGCCGCGCTCCTCGCACCCGGGACCGACCGGGTTCAGTCGGGCCGGCCGACGACCGTGGCGGATCGGGCCAGTGCGTCGACCACCCGGGCGTCGTAGAGCCGGCCGCGCTCGGCCCGGAGCAGTTCGAACACCTCCTGCCGCCCGGCCGGTTCGGTCAGGCCCCGGCGGCGGGCGGCGGCCGACAGGTCGTCAAAAGCGTTCGCCACCCGGATGATCCGGGCCGCCAGTGGCAGGGTCCGGTCGGCGCCGCCGTCCGGACCCTGGCAGGGATCGGCCAGTCTGGCCACCTGTCCGGCCACCTGCCGGGGCACCCCGGTCCGGCTGATCACCTCGCTGCCGAGCCGGGCGATCCGCTGCTGCTCCGGCTGGGGCAACAGGGCGGTGGCCCCGTCCGGCACCGGCTCCACCAGCGAGAGCTGGCCGATGTCGTGCATCAGCGCGGCGTACTCCAGCAGGGCGAGATCCCGGCTGCCGAGCCCCAGCTCGCGGCCGAGCGCGCAGGCGGTGTCGGCCACCCGGCGGGCGTGGCCCGGCGGGGTGTAGCCGGCCACCTCGGTGGCCCTGGCCAGCGTCTCGATGGTCTGCCCGGTGGTGGCCCGGACCGCCGCCGCCCGCCGGAACGCGGCCTGCGCCAGCAGCAGCGGGGCGCAGAACAGCGGTAGCGCCCACAGCCCCACCTCCCCCGCCAGCAGGCTGATCAGCATCCCGGTGGCGACGATCGCCGAGCCGATCCCGAGCAGCGAGCGCAGTTCGTCCTCCAGCGCGGCGGCGAACCGCAGGCCCGTCCTGGCCCGCCGCTGGACCGCCGCCAGGGTCGCGTCGCAGAGCGCCGCCAACGCCGCCACCCCGGTCAGGAAGGCCCCGTACATCGGCCCGGCCGGCGGCAGCAGGTCCAGCGCGCCGCTGTTGTAGAGCGGCTGGAACAGCAGCGCCGCGAAGCCCACCGTGAGCAGCCGCCGGACCGCTCCGTCCAGCCGCCCCGGCTCCGGCCCGCACCGCCGGTGCCGGTGCCTGCGCTGCCCGCGCAGCGGTGCCAGCCCGGCCAGCGTGCCGATCCCGGCCACCGCCACCACCTGCGCGACCCCGTGCGTGGTGGGCAGCCCGTGCAACGGGCCGAGCAGCGCGTACGCCAGCGCGACGGCGGTGCCGATCGGGGCCTGCTCGCGGTCGCCCGGGAGGGTGACCCGGACCCGCTCGCCGACCGCGATCACCGCCGCGAAGGCGGCCGCCACCAGCGGGGCGGAGATGCCGTGCGAGAGCGCGTCGGCGCAGGCCAGCAGCAGGAGCAGGGCTGCGGTGGCCCGGAGCGCCGTGGTCACGGCGCACCCGGCAGCAGGTCGCCGGCCGGTCGCCGGGCCGGTTCGGGCACCCCGAGCGGGATGTCCGGGACCTCGCCGGCCCAGCCGCCGGGCGGCGGCAGCGCGGGCTCCCAGCCGTGCAGCCGGACCGCCTCGACCAGCGCCCGGACCATCGCCGGGTCGAACTGGCTGCCCGCGCACCGCTGCAGCTCGGTCACCGCCTCGGCCACCGGTCGGCCCCGCCGGTAGGACCGGGTGGAGGTCATCGAGTCGAAGGCGTCCGCGACCGAGATGATCCGGGCGAACTCCGGGATCCGCTCCCCCGCCAGCCCCTTCGGGTAGCCGCGCCCGTCCAGCCGCTCGTGGTGGTGCAGGATGCCGTCCCTGGCCTCGCCGAGGAAGTCGATGCCACGGACCAGCTCGAACCCGAACACCGGGTGCACCTCGACCGCCCGCCGCTCGGCCTCGGTCAGCGGCCCGTTCCGCCGCAGCAGCTCAGTGGCCACCCCGAGTTTGCCCACGTCGTGCAGGGTGCCCGCGAAGTGCAGGGTGCGCAGCCGGTCCTCCGCCATGCCGAGCTGACGGGCGATCAGTACGGCGGCCCGGCCGACCCGCTCGCTGTGCCCCCGGGTGTACGCGTCCTTGATCTCCACCGCCTGGACCAGCGCCTGGACGGTGGCCTGATGGGCCGTCCGCTCCCGGTGCCCCTGCGCGGAGACCCAGGCCGAGATGGAGAACGGCAGCAGCGCCAGCACCGCGGCGAAGGCGCCGTACGGGCCCTGCCAGAGCACCGCGACCATCAGCCCGCCGGCCCCGTGCAGCAGGGCGGGCAGCACCGCACCGGCCAGCGGGACGCCCGGCCGGCCGGGGTCGGCCAGCCGCCGCATCGCGCCCACCAGGGCGGAGTTGACCAGGCAGAACGCCAGCACCGCCGCCAGCGCGGGCAGCACGGCGACCGGGAAGCGCGAGCCGAGCAGCAGCTCGGGCCCGGGCAGCAGCCGGAACAGCACGGCGGCGGCGAACGCGGACAGCGCGAGCTGGGCGGCGTTCCAAACCCGGCGGGCGGCCCGGTGCGCGACGGCCGGAGCGGTCAGCGCGGCGGGCAGCGCGACCAGTGCGGCGGCGGCGGGCGGCAGCATCAGCACCCCGGCGAACAGCACCGGCAGGAACGCGGGCCCGGCCCGCTCCGGGGCCGGTGGCGGCGCGGCCGGCCGCTGCCGACCGCCCAGCGCCGCCCGCAGCAGCCGCAGGCACGGGGTCGGACCGCCCTGGGCCAGCGCGCCCCAGCAGACGTTCAGCACGGCCAGCAGCCCGACCCGGGGCCAGTCCACCGGACCGGTCAGCCAGTCGGGGCCGGGCAGCACCAGCGGCAACAGGGCGCCGAGCGCGCCCAGCAGCACCACGGCGCCGTACCGCAGCGCCGCTCCCGGCAGCGCCGGGCCCTGGTCCTCGTCAGCGATCTCCGCCTCCCCGCCACGGCCGCAGTTCCCCTCGGGCACCCAAGGGCTGAGTGCTCGTCAGGAGAATAGGGCCCGGCCCGGCGAAGCGGACGCCCGATCACGGAATGCCCCGGTCGGCGCAGTGTCAACTCACCCGAACGAGTGAGGACCGGCGGACGACGAACCAGCCCGGAGGCCGGCCCCGCCGACCGCCGGAGGGACCTACTCGGCGGCCTCGGCCACCGTCAGCGACTCGCCGGCCCGCTGCCCCGCCCGGATCGAGTCGATCCGGGCCAGCACCTTGCCGCGCAGGTCGGCCGGGGAGTGCTCGCTGCTGCAGGAGCGCTTCACCAGCGCCTTGATCGCCTGCTCCAGGCCGTACTCCGCCAGGCACGGGGAGCACTCCTCGAAGTGCACCTTCAGCTTGGCGCAGTCACCCTCGGCCATCTCGTTGTCGAGCAGCTCGTAGAGGTGGTCGAGCACCTCTCCACAGTCGGTGTCGTGCGGATCGCCGCAGCTCATGAGCCCGAGCCCTTCGCTTCCTGCCCTGCCCCGCTGCCGGCCGGGACGAGCCCGCGCTCACGGGCGTAGTCCTCCAGCATGCCGCGCAGCTGACGGCGGCCACGGTGCAGTCGGGACATCACCGTGCCGATGGGAGTACCCATGATGTCCGCGATCTCCTTGTACGCAAAGCCCTCGACGTCCGCCAGATAGACCGCGATGCGGAACTCCTCCGGGATCGCCTGCAGGGCGTCCTTCACGTCGCTGTCCGGCAGGTGGTCGAGCGCCTGGGTCTCGGCCGACCGCAGGCCGGTCGACATGTGCGACTCGGCGCGGGCCAGCTGCCAGTCCTCGATCTCCTCGGCGGCGGTGCGCTGGGGCTCCCGCTGCTTCTTCCGGTACGAGTTGATGAAGGTGTTGGTCAGAATCCGGTACAGCCAGGCCTTGAGGTTGGTGCCCTCGCGGAACTGGTGGAACGAGGCGTACGCCTTGGCGAAGGCCTCCTGGAGCAGGTCCTCGGCATCGGCCGGATTGCGGGTCATCCGCAGTGCGGCCGAGTACATCTGGTCCAGGTAGCCCAGGGCGTCCCGCTCGAAGCGGTCGCGCCTGGCGTCCTCGGTCTCGTCGGCCGACACCCGGAAGGTGTCCTCACCGATCGCCTCGGCCAGCTCGTCGCCGGTCAGCATCTCGCTGCTGCCCGGCTCCGTCTCGACCGGCTCGGCCTCGTGCTCCGCTCCGACGACCGGACCCACCTCCTCGGCTTCACGAGCCGGCACCTGAGTGGGCCGACCCGACAGCGAGGATATCGGGCTGACGGGCTTCTCGCCCGCGACCAGCCACTCGGACCAGTCGGGCACCGCGGCGTTGGCCGCCGCCCGCTCGTCCGGCCGTTCGGGGCACGCGATCGAACCCATCTGCCCTGCCTTCCTACCGGTCACCTTGCTGACGTCAGGTGTAAACCTGGCCGGGCGGCGAGGCATTCCCGGGCGGGACCCTCCGGTGGGTGGAAGGTCCGGTCAGAGCCCGAGGACCCAGTCACCGACCGCCGTGGTGATCAGCTCCAGCGCCGCGTCCTGGTCCAGCGGGGCCCGCTTGGGCACCGCGAAGCCGTGGTTGCCGTACGGGACCGCCACCAGGCGGTGGCCGGCCGGGAGTTCGGGGAACTCCTCGGGGGTGCCGAACGTGTCCTGCCCGGCCTGCACCACCAGGGTCGGGCAACCGGTGCCGAGCAGTTCCTCCGCCCGGCTGCGCTCCGGCCGGCCCGGCGGGTGCAGCGGGAAGGCGAGCGCGAGCACGCCGACGGCGCCGACCTGCCCGGCCGTCCGGCAGGCCACCCGGGCCCCCGCACTGCGGCCGCCGGCCACCAACGGGAGCCCCGGACGGGCCAGTTCGGCCAGCACCGGCAGCCAGGCCGCGTCCAGCGTCTTCGGGGCCGGACCGATCTTCTTCCCGGCCACCCGCCAGGGCTGCTCGACCAGCGCCACGGTGATCCCGCGCGCGGGCAGCACGGCGGCCAGCGCCTGCAGGTCGCGGGCGTCGACCCCGCCGCCCGCGCCGTGACCGAGCGCCAGCAGGGCCCGGGCCGCTCCGTCGGCGGGAAAACGGGTGATCCGGGCGTCGCCGACCGGGGTGGGGACAAGCATGGCGCTCCGTCAGAAGAGGGTGCTGTCGTCCGGCTCGATCTCGCTGAGCGGGCGCAGCAGGGCAGGGCTGTTGTTGCGGATGTTGCCGACCGCCGGGCCGATCGGCCGGGCCAGCAGCGCACCGGGCGGCGGCGGGACCAGCAGGCCGCGCAGCTCGTCCGGGTCGGCCGCCGCCGGGTCGAGCCAGGCGTCGAAGGCCGACGGGTCGAGGAACAGCGGCATCCGGTGGTGGATCGGGGCCAGCGCGGGCTCGGCGTCGGTGGTGACCACCGTGCAGGTGACCAGCCACGCGTCGGGGTGCTCGGCCGGGAGGCGGCGGTCCCGCCAGAACTCGTACAGCCCGGCCAGGGCCAGGGCGGTGCCGTCGGCCCGGTGCACGAAGTACGGCTGCTTGCGCGGCTTGCCCTTCTCCCCGGGTATGGTCTCCCACTCGTAGTAGCCGTCCACCGGCAGCAGGCAGCGCCGGGACGCGAACGCCTGTCGGTAGGAGGGCTTCTCGTGCACGGTGTCCGCCCGGGCGTTGATCATCTTCACCGCGCTCTCCGGCGACTTCGACCAGGCCGGCACCAGCCCCCAGCGCAGCACCCGCAGCTGCCGGACCGGCGCCCCGCCGCCCTTCGGCACCCGGTCGAGCACCACGAAGGCCGGGTCGGTCGGCGCCACGTTCCAGCTCGGCGCCAGGGTCTCGGTCGGGTCCCACTGCTCGACCCCGAAGACCTCGACCAGGTCCTGGGGCGCGGTGGTGGAGGCGAAACGTCCGCACATGGTGATCAGCTTGCCACGGCCCTCCCGACCGGTCCGGAGAACCGGGCGGTTCCCTCCCGCCGTCCTGGCATGGGAGGGTGCTGGTTCGAACGCGGCGAGGAGGTACGGAATGGACTTCGCGGGACTGTGGGACACCGTCACCGCCACCCAGCCGGGGCCACCGCACTGGCTGGTGCTCGGCAGTGCGGCGGTCGCCCTGGTGGCGATCCTGCCGCACCCGGTCTGGCGGCTCAGCCGCAACGTGGTGACCATCGCCCACGAGGGCGGCCACGGACTGGTCGCGCTGCTGACCAACCGTCGGCTCTCCGGCATCCGCCTGCACTCCGACACCTCCGGCCTGACCATCTCCTCCGGACCGCCCACCGGCCCCGGCATGATCCTCACCGCGGCGGCCGGGTACACCGCCCCGTCCCTGCTCGGCCTCGGCGGGGCCGCCCTGCTGGCCGGGCAGCACGTCACCCAGTTGCTCTGGATCGCCATCGTGCTGCTGGCCGGACTGCTGGTGATGATCCGGAACGCCTTCGGCCTGCTCTCCGTGGTGGTCACCGGCGCCGCGTTCTTCCTCATCTCCTGGTACGGCAGCAGCCAGCTCCAGGCCGGCTTCGCGTACGTGGGCGTCTGGTTCCTGCTGCTCGCGGGCGTCCGGCCGGTGCTGGAGCTGCAGGGCAAGCGGCGCCGCGAGGGTGCCCGCAGCACCGACGCCGACCAGCTCGCCCGCCTCACCCGGATCGGCCCCCTCTTCTGGGTCGGCCTCTTCCTCCTGGTCGCCCTCGCCTCCCTCGCCCTCGGCGGCACCTGGCTCCTCGCCTGAACCCTCCGGCAGATGGCTCGGCATCTACGGTCAGGGGCTCGGGGAACTGCGACGCCGGCCTCGGAACAGGTGATCCTTTCAGGAGTGGTCAGGGGGTTTCGTACGCGACCCCGGCGCCAGATCTCCTCGCGGTTCCCCGGGCCCCTGGGCAGTCGACCGCTGAGCGCCTGCCAAGAGCGCGGCAAGTGCCGTCCAGCGGTGCGTACAGCGAGGGCCCCTAGACTGAGGCCATGACCGAAGCCCTGTGGCCCGCCCCCGTTGCGACCGGCGCCGTCGACGCCACCGTCACCATCCCCGGATCGAAGTCGGCGACCAACCGTGCGCTGGTGCTGGCCGCACTGGCCGACGGCCCGGGCTGGGTCCGCCGGCCACTCCGCAGCCGGGACTCCCAGCTGATGGCCGACGGCCTGCGGGCGCTGGGCGTCGGCATCGAGGAGACCGTCAACAACGCCAGCGGCGGCACCGGCGGCGGCGAGGCGTGGCGGGTCATCCCGGCCGGCCAGCTCCGCGGCCCGGCCCAGGTGGACGTCGGCAACGCGGGCACCGTGATGCGCTTCCTCCCCCCGCTGGCCGCCCTCGCCGACGGCCCGGTGCACTTCGACGGCGACCCGCGCAGCCACGAGCGGCCCCAGCACGGCGTGATCGACGCCCTGCGCGCCCTCGGCGCCCGGATCGACGACGGCGGTCGCGGCGGCTTCCCGCTCACCGTGCACGGCACCGGCGCCCTGGACGGCGGCCCGGTCGAGCTGGACGCGTCCTCCTCCTCACAGTTCGTCAGCGCACTGCTGCTCTCCGGCGCCCGCTACAACAACGGGGTGGAGATCCGGAACGTCGGCGGCTCCGTCCCCTCCCTCCCGCACATCCGGATGACGGTCGACATGCTCCGCAAGGCCGGCGTCCAGGTGGACGCGCCGGAGGACGGCGGCGAGAAGGACGTCTGGCGGGTCACCCCGGGCGCGCTGCTCGGCCGGGACCTGGTGGTCGAGCCGGACCTCTCCAACGCCGCGCCGTTCTTCGCCGCCGCGCTGGTCACCGGCGGCCGGGTCACCGTGCGGGACTGGCCCAGGCACACCTACCAGCCGGGCGACCAGCTCCGCGACCTGTACACCCGGATGGGCGGCAGCTGCCGACTGACCGACGAGGGGCTGGAGTTCACCGGCACCGGCAAGATCCACGGGATCGAGGCCGACCTGCACGACGTGGGCGAGCTGACCCCGGTGATCGCCGCGGTGGCCGCCCTGGCCGACTCCGAGTCGCACCTGTACGGCATCGCCCACCTGCGGCTGCACGAGACCGACCGGCTGGCCGCGCTGGCCAAGGAGATCAACGAGCTCGGCGGCGACGTCAGCGAGACCGCGGACGGCCTCCGGATCCGCCCCCGCCCGCTGCACGGCGGCGTCTTCCACACCTACGAGGACCACCGGCTGGCCACCGCCGCCGCGGTGATCGGCCTGGCCGTCTCCGGGGTCGAGGTGGAGAACGTGGCGACCACCGCCAAGACCCTCCCGGACTTCCCGCAGATGTGGGCCGAACTGCTGGGCCAGGGCTGACGGGGAGTCGGGGACATGCGCCGTTACGGCAAGGACGCCGACGAGGACGACATCCGCAACCGCCCGGGCCGCAAGGGCTCCAAGCCGCGGACCAGGATCAGGCCCAAGCACGAGGACGCCGCCGAGGCGATGATCCTGACCGTCGACCGCGGCCGGCTGACCTGCCTGGTCGAGGCGGGCACCAAGCAGGAGCGCCAGGTGATCGCGATGAAGTCGCGCGAGCTGGGCCGCAAGGGCGTGGTGGTCGGCGACATCGTGCACGTGATCGGCGACCTCTCCGGCGACGTGGACACGCTGGCCCGGATCGTCCGGGTCGAGGAGCGCAGCTCGGTGCTGCGCCGCACCGCCGACGACGACGACCCGTACGAGCGGATCGTGGTGGCCAACGCGCAGCAGCTGGCCATCGTCACGGCGCTGGCCGACCCGGAGCCCCGGCCCCGGCTGATCGACCGCTGCCTGGTGGCGGCGTACGACGCCGGGATGCGGCCGCTGCTGGTGCTCACCAAGTCCGACCTGGCCTCGGCGGCGCCGTTGCTGGAGGCGTACGCGCCGCTCGGCATCGACTACGTGGTGACCCGGCGGGACGAGCTGGAGACCGCGGGGGCGGAGGCGGTCCGGGAGCGCCTGCGCGGGCTCGCCACCGTCTTCATCGGGCACTCCGGTGTCGGCAAGACCACCCTGGTGAACGCGCTGGTGCCGCTGCACCAGCGGTCCACCGGCGTGGTCAACTCGGTCACCGGCCGGGGGCGGCACACCACCGTCTCGGCGCTGGCGCTGCGGCTGCCGCCGCCACCCGGGGCGAAGCCCGGCTCCAAGAAGGCGCTCGACCCGGGCTGGGTGATCGACACGCCCGGCTTCCGCTCGTTCGGCCTCTCCCACATCGACCCGTCCCGGGTCATCCTGGCCTTCCCCGACCTGGAGCCCGGCACCGAGGGCTGCCCCCGCGCGTGCAGCCACGACGAGCCGGACTGCGCCCTGGACGCCTGGGTCGCCGACGGCCACGCCGAGCAGGCCAGGCTGTACTCGCTCCGCCGGCTGCTCTCCTCGAAGGAGGCGCGGGAAGGTGACTGACCGGAGTCTTTCGGCCCGTCAGAAGTGTCGGATGGCCCCCGCGCGGTGATCATAGGAAGGTCGGACCAGTCGGTCCGGCCCTCCGAGGGGACAGGAGTCGGCTCCGATGGCATGGGCCCTGGTGATCATCGCCGGACTGTTGGAGACCGGTTTCGCGATCAACCTGAAACTCAGCGACGGCTTCACCAAGCTCTGGCCCACCGTCAGTTTCTGCGTCTTCGCCCTGAGCAGCTTCGGTCTGCTCACCCTCTCGCTCAAGACCCTGCCGGTCGGCCCCGCCTACGCGGTGTGGACCGGCCTGGGCGCCGCCGGGACGGCCGTCTACGGGATGGTCTTCATGGACGAGACCACCTCCACCCTCAAGCTGGTCTCGATCAGCCTGGTGATCGCGGGCGTGATCGGGCTCCAGCTGAGCGGCTCCGGGCACTGACGGCCCGTCCAATTCGCGAGCCGAACTGTCCGGATCCGTGGACGCTCGTTAGGGTTCGGGCATGGCCGACTACCACGACGATCTCCGACTCGCCCACGTCCTCGCCGACTCGGCCGACTCGATCACCATGGAACGCTTCAGGGCGCTGGACCTCAAGGTCGAGACCAAGCCCGACCTGACCCCGGTCAGCGACGCGGACAAGGCCGCCGAGGAGCTGGTGCGCAGCGTGCTCCAGCGGGCCCGCCCGCGGGACGCGGTGCTCGGCGAGGAGTTCGGCCTGCAGGGTTCGGGCCCGCGCCGCTGGGTGGTCGACCCGATCGACGGGACCAAGAACTACGTCCGGGGCGTGCCGGTCTGGGCCACCCTGATCTCGCTGCTGGAGGTCGGCCCGGACGGCGAGCAGCACCCGGTGGTCGGCATCGTCTCGGCCCCGGCCCTGCACCGCCGCTGGTGGGCCGCCAAGGGCCTGGGCGCGTACGCCGGCCGCAGCCTGGCGAAGGCGAGCCGGATCCACGTCTCCTCGGTCTCCCGGCTGGAGGACGCCTCGCTCTCCTACTCCTCGCTCACCGGCTGGGAGGAGCGGGCCCGGCTGGACGCCTTCCTGGACCTCTCCCGGTCCTGCTGGCGCACCCGCGCGTACGGCGACTTCTGGTCGTACATGATGCTCGCCGAGGGCGCGGTGGACATCGCCGCCGAGCCGGAGCTGAGCCTGTGGGACATGGCCGCGCCGTGCATCGTGGTGCAGGAGGCGGGCGGCCGGTTCACCGGTCTGGACGGCATCGACGGCCCGAACGGCGCCGACGCGGTGGCCTCCAACGGCCTGCTGCACGAGGAGACCCTGCGCAAGCTCAGCCTCTGACCCATGGTTGCGGGCCCCGGAGACGACTGACGTCTCCGGGGCCCGCGGTCTGAGGTGCCGTTACTTCTGCTTGCGCAGCTCGCGGACGGCGTCCTCCAGGCGCTGACCGTAGTCGGCGTCCGCCTGGCGGAAGTTGTTGATCGCGCGCTCGACGATGTCCTCGCGGTCGGCCGAGACCTTGGCGATGAAGCCGGAGAGGTTGGCGATCAGGCGCTGCTTCTCCTCCTCCGTGATCAGGCGGTAGAGGTTGCCCGCCTGGACGAAGTCGTTGTCCTCGGCGTGCGAGGGCGCCTCGGTGTTGCCGGTCGTACCGGTCACGGGCACGGCGGCCCAGAGCGGACGGCCGGTCTCGACCGGACCGCCGAAGCTGTTCGGCTCGTAGTTCTTAGCGCGGCCGTGGCGGCCGTCGTACAGGTGGCCGTCCCGGGCGTTGGTGCGCGCCTCGGTGGCGTGCGGGCGGTTCACCGGCAGGTGGTCGGCGTTGATGCCGACCCGGTAGCGGTGCGCGTCCGCGTAGGCGAACAGGCGGCCCTGGAGCATCTTGTCCGGCGACGGGCCGATGCCCGGCACGAAGTGACCCGGGGAGAAGATCGACTGCTCGACCTCGGCGAAGACGTTGTCGGGGTTCCGGTTGAGCTCCAGCTTGCCGAACTCGACCAGCGGGTAGTCCGCGTGCGGCCAGACCTTGGTCAGGTCGAACGGGTTGAAGCGGTAGTTCGCCGCCTCGGACGCGGGCATGATCTGCACGCTGACCGTCCAGCTCGGGAACTCGCCGCGCTCGATCGCCTCGCGCAGGTCGCGCTGGTGGCTGTCCGGGTCCTCACCGGCGAGCTTGGCGGCCTCTTCGGCGGTCAGGTTCTTGATGCCCTGGTCGGTCTTGAAGTGGTACTTCACCCAGAAGTACTCGCCGGCCTCGTTCTGCCACTGGTAGGTGTGCGAGCCGAAGCCGTCCAGGTGCCGGTAGGAGGCCGGGATGCCGCGGTCGCCGAACAGCCAGGTCACCTGGTGGGTCGACTCGGGCGAGAGGCCCCAGAAGTCCCAGACGTTGTCCGCCTCCTGCGAGCCGGTGTACGGGTCGCGCTTCTGGGTGTGGATGAAGTCCGGGAACTTGATGGCGTCCTTGATGAAGAACACCGGGGTGTTGTTGCCGACGAGGTCGTAGTTCCCCTCCTCGGTGTAGAACTTCAGCGCGAAGCCGCGCGGGTCGCGCACCGCGTCGGCCGAACCGAGGTTGCCCGCCACGGTGGAGAACCGCAGGAAGGTCTCGGTCTGCTTGCCGACCTCGGACAGGAACGCGGCCCGGGTGTACGCGGAGACGTCCGCCGTCAGCGTGAAGGTGCCGTAGGCGGCGGCGCCGCGGGCGTGCACCACGCGCTCCGGGATGCGCTCCCGGTTGAAGTGGGCGAGCTTCTCGAACAGCAGCTGGTCCTGGATCAGGGCCGGACCGCCGATGCCCGCGGTTTCGGTGTTCTGGTTGTCGGCGACCGGGGCACCGGCCTCCGTCGTCAACGTGGGCCGCAGCTCGTCCTGGGTGGTCATGTCGGGTATGCCTCCGCGCATCCGGTCGTACCGTGCCTAAGTATTGGCTCGATCCTAGCTTGGACTTTGTCTAAGTCAACACTGGAACCAAGTCGAGAACGTGGCTTACCCTGTCCCCATGAGTGACCTGCTGGAACGACTTCGCGGACGCGGCTGGCGTCTCACCTCGCAGCGTCGTGTCGTGGCCGAGGTCCTCGACGGCGACCACGTCCACCTCACCGCCGACGAGGTGCACGCCCGGGCGGTCTCGGTGCTGCCCGAGATCAGCCGCGCCACCGTCTACAACACGCTCGGCGAGATGGTCTCCCTGGGCGAGGTGATGGAGGTCGCCACGGACGGCCGCGCCAAGCGCTACGACCCCAACGCCCGGCACGCCCACCAGCACCTCATCTGCTCCGGCTGCGGCTCCATCCGCGACGTCCACCCCCAGGGTGACCTGATCGCCGCCCTCCCGGCAGGGGAACGCTTCGGCTTTGTCATCTCCGGCGCGGAGGTCACCTACCGGGGCCTCTGTCCGGACTGCACCTAGGCAGGCGCCCAGCTTTTCGCCGGGCGCTCGGTTGCACTGTCCAGGGGCTCGGGGAACTGCGAGGAGATCTGGCGCCGGGGTCACCGCGAAGGTGCCTGCCCACCCCTGAACGGATCACCATTCCCGAAGCCGGCGTCGCAGTTCCCCGAGCCCCTGGTGGTGCACCAGGTGCACCCGCGCGGCGGAGCCGCACAACAGCACAGCCCCGAGCCCCTGGTGGTGCACCACGTGCGCCCGCGCGGCGGAGCCGCACAACAGCACAGCCCCGAGCCCCTGACCGTAGGTCCGAGGCACCTGCCAAAAGTCGGTGTCAGGCGCTGAGTTCGGAGTGCAGGGCGCCCAGCAGGCGTGAGGCGCGTTCGGTGACCTCGGCGGGGCCGTGGTCGGCGGCGCGGCGGCACCAGTTCTCCGCCTGCACCGGCTCCCCCCGCCGGAGGGCGAGGAGGGCGAGGCGCAGGGCCGCCCGGCCGTGGCCGGCGTCGGCGGCGCGGGTGTACCAGACCATCGCCTCCGCCTCCTCGTCCTGACGGGCCAGCAGCAGCCCGAGGTTGAACGCGGCGCTCCGGCTGCCGGCCTCGGCCGCGCGTCGGTACCAGCTCTCGGCGATCTCCAGGGCGCCCCGCTCGGCGGCCCGCACGCCCATCCGGACCTGGGCCCGGCGGTGCCCGGCGTCGGCCGCCACCGCGTACCAGTGCTCGGCCTCGGCGTCCGCGTCACCGCGCCGGTCCAGCAGCGAGGCGAGCCGGAACGCGCCCTCCGCCGACGAACCCGCCGCCGCCTGCCGGTAGCGCTCCAGCGCGCCCGTCAGCTGCCCGCGCTGCTCCAGGGCGACCGCCAGCTGCAGCGCGGCCTCGCCGTGCCCCTCGGCGGCAGCGCGCGCGTACCACTCGTGCGCCTGCTGCTGCTCGCCGCGCCCGGCGTGCAGCACCCCGAGGTTGAAGGCGCCGTCCACGCTGCCGGCCTCGGCGGCCTTGGAGAACCACGGCTCGGCGCCCGACTCGTCGCCGCGCTGGAGCAGCACGACGGCCAGCGCGTTGCACGCCTCCCGGTGCCCGGCGTACGCCGCGCGCCGGTACCACTGCTCGGCCTGGGCCTCGCGCCCGGCACTCGCGCAGAGCAGGCCGAGGTTGAACGCGCCGTTCTGGTCGCCGGCCTCCAGGGCGGCGCGGTACCAGCGCTCGGCGTCGAAGGCCTCCCCCCGCCCGGCGTGCAGCGCGCCGAGCGCGTTGGCGGCGTTGCCGTCGCCCGCCTCGGCGGCCTCCTGCCACCACTCGGCGGCGGCGGCCAGGTCGCCCGCGTCGCGGAGCAGGAAGCCGAGCGCGCAGGCCGCGCGCGGCTCACCGTTCTGCGCCGCCTGCCGGTACCAGCGCGCCGCCTCGTCGAGGTCGCCCCGCTCCTCCAGCAGCACCCCGAGCCGCAGCGCCGCACGGGCGTGGCTGCGCGCGGCGGCGGTCCGGTACCAGGTCTCCGCGGTGTCCTTGTCGCCCGCCGCCTCGCGCATCCGGGCCAGCCGGTACGCGGCCTCCCGGTGGCCGGCGTCGGCAGACACCTTGAACCAGCGCTCGGCGCGCACGTCGCGCCGATGCTCCATCAGATCGCCCAGGGCGTACGCCCCGAGCGGGTGGCCGTGCTCCGCGGCGAAGTGCAGCCAGTACTCGGCCGCCTCCTCCTCGCCCTGGTCGCGCAGCTGCAGACCGAGCGCGTGCGCGGCCGGGGCGGAGCCGGCCACCGCGGCGTGCCGCCACCACTGGGCGGCCTCGGCCCGGTGGCCGCGCTGGTGCAGCAGCACGCCCAGGTTGTTGGCGGCGGCCCGCAGCCCGGCGGCGGCGGCGGTGCGCAGGTACGGTTCGGCGTCGGCCAGGTCGCCCCGGCGGAGCAGCAGCGCGCCGAGCTGGCTGGCGGCGTTCGGGTCGCCCTGGTCGGCGGCCTGACGGTGCCTCGACTCCAGCGCGGCCTGCTCGCGGGCGGCCAGCGCGGTCTCGAAGCTGTCCCGGTCGGGCGCGGGATCGGCGGACTGCGGCGCGTAGCTGCCGGCGGCGGGCGCGAACTCGCCGGCGGAGACCCGGACCAGGCTGTCGGGGCCGTACCCGGCGTCCGCGCGGGTGACGGTCAGTCCGCCGGTCCGCTGCGCGGGCAGGGCCGTGCCGGTGTCCTCGCTCTGCGCCCACGCCTCGGTGTCGGCCGCCCCCGCGGCCTTGCCCCCACTGCCCGGATCGTTCCTGCCGATCAGCTTCATGCCGACTCCTGCTCCCCCCGAGTGCTGCGGCACCCGCCGGGGACGTGTCGGATCAGTCGGTGCCGACTCCCCATGGCCAAGGGAGTCAACTGCCCTACGGCATCCCCCATGTGGTCCATCGTCGCATCACCCGCAACCCGCGTACACCTGCCCCGGCCAGGTTTTGGCGGGGCGGGCCGAAGCCCGGCGAGATTGCTTCAGCGCTTTGTCGATTTCCCGACACTTGACCCCCACAAACCCCGGGCACGCATCGTACCGGAGCGGACCACGGGTGAGCGCCCTCAATAAGGAAGCACCGAAGGCCCGGAGAAGAATCTCCGGGCCTTCGGTTCAGAGTAGCGGGGACAGGATTTGAACCTGCGACCTCTGGGTTATGAGCCCAGCGAGCTACCGAGCTGCTCCACCCCGCGTCGTTGTGTCCCAACCATAACACGGGGGTGGAGCAGCTCGTTAACCGCCGTAGCTCAGCCGGTCTTCTGCTGGCTCGCCGCGGCGGCGGCGTCCAGCGCGGCCTTCAGTGCCTTCTGGGCCTCGCCGTACTTGGCCCAGTCGCCGGCCTTCTGCGCCGCCTCGCCGTCGTTGAACGCCTTCTGGGCGTCCGCGATGGCCTTGGCTTGCTCGGCGTTGACCGTCCCCGGCGTGGTCGGGGTGGTGGGCGTGGTCGGCGTGGTGCCGGGGGTGGTCGGCGCCGTCGGGGTGGTCGGCGTCACCGTGGTGGCGTTGCCGAGCACCTTCTTCAGCGCCTCCTCCAGGGTGTTCTCGAAGGCCACGTTGTCGTTGCCGTACACCGCCAGCACCTTCTGCAGCACCGGGTAGTCGGCGCCGCGCCCGCGCACGTAGACCGGCTCGACGTTGAGCAGGCCGCCGCCGACCGGGAGGGTCAGCAGGTTGCCGTACTCGATGTCGGAGTCACCGCCGATCTTCAGCGTGTTGAGCTTGTTGGCCACGTCGGTGTTCGAGTTGAACTGCGACTGCACCAGCTTGGGCCCGAGCGTGTTGCTGTCCCCGGGCACCTTGAGGATGCGGATCTTCCCGTACTCCGGCCCCGGGTCGGCGCTGACCGCCATGAAGGCCGCCAGGTTGTCCCGCTTGCTGGGCACGAAGGTGGTGGTCAGCGAGAAGCTCGCCTGGGTCACCGCCGGGTCGGGCATCCGGACCGTCATGTAGTACGGCGGCTGCACCGCACCGGTGTTGGTGGTCGGGTCGACCGGGACCTGCCAGATGTCGGTGCCGTTGAAGAAGGAGTTGGCGTCCGTCATGTGGTACTGGCCGAGCAGGTCGCGCTGCACCTTGAACATGTCCTGCGGGTACCGCAGGTGCGGCACCAGGGTGCTCGGGATGTCCGCCTTGGCCTTGACCGTGCCGGGGAACGCCTTCATCCAGGTCTTCAACACCGGGTCGGCGTCGTCCCACTGGTAGAGCGTCACCTCACCGGTGTAGGCGTCCACGGTCGCCTTCACCGAGTTCCGGATGTAGTTGACCTTGTTGACCGAGGTGAGCGTGCGCCCGCGCTGGTCGGTCAGCGAGTCCTTGGTGACGTCGCCGAGGGTGGTCTTGGAGGCGAACGGGTAGCCGTCCGAGGTGGTGTAGCCGTCCAGCACCCAGACCAGCTTGCCGTCCTGCACCACGGGGTACGGGTCGGCGTCGATGGAGAGCCAGGGGGCGACCTTCTCCACCCGCTCCTTGGGCGTCCGGTCGTAGATCACCTTGGCGCCGTCGGTGATGGCGCCCGCGTACAGGATCTGCGGCTCGGCGAACCGCACCGCGTAGGCGGCCCGGGTGAACGGGTTGTTCAGCGAGACGCCGCTGTCCCCGGTGTACTTGTACTGCTTGTCACCGGCGTCGGTGGAGTAGTCGATCTCCTCGTTGGTGCCGCCGACGATCGAGTAGGTCTTGGTCTCCTCGCCGTAGTAGATCCGCTGCTGGTAGTCGCCCAGCGAACCGGTGGACGGCAGACCCGACTCGGTGAAGACCGGCTGGCCCTTGTCGTTGACCTGGTTGCCCTTGGCCGAGACGACGCCGTAGCCGTGGGTGTACTTGAAGTGGTCGTTGATCCAGTTCCGCTGCTGCACCCCGGCGAGGTTCAGCTCGCGCAGGCCGATCACGGTGTCCTGGCCGCCGACCTGGCCGTTCCCGTACCGGTCCACGTCCAGCGTCTTCGGGAACTTGTAGTACGAGCGCTGCTGCTCGATCTGCTGGAAGGTCGGCGAGACCACGTTCGGGTCCAGCAGGCGGATGTCCGAGATGGTCTGCGCGTCCGCCTTCAGCGCGTCGCTGTTGGTCGACGCCTTCGGCGCGTAGGCCTGGGTCTGACTGTCCGCGATGCCGTACGCCTGCCGGGTGGCGTCGATGTTCTTCTGGATGTACGGCGTCTCCTTGGCCTGCTCGTTCGGCTTGACCTGGAACTGCTGCACGATCGCCGGGTAGAGCCCGCCGATCAGCACCGCCGAGAGCGCCATCAGCCCGAAGCCGATCAGGGCCGGGGCCCAGGTCTTCCGGATCGGGGTGAGGAAGAACAGCGCCGCACAGATGATCGCGACGAAGAACAGGATGGTCTTGGCCGGCAGGAACGCGTTGGCGTCCACGTAGCGCAGGCCGGTCCAGCCGTCCACGCCCTTGTACGCGCCGGACTTGACCGCCAGCGCGTACCGGTCCAGCCAGTACGCGGCCGCCTTCAGCAGCACGAACAGGCCCAGCAGCACGGCCAGATGGCCCTGTGCACCGGTGCTCGCCTTCCGGCCCGGGCCCTGCAACCGCAGGCCGCCGTACAGGTAGTGCACGACCACCGAGGCCAGCAGCGAGACGATCACCGCGCTGAACGCGAAGCCGAGCAGGAACTCGTACCAGGGCAGCTCGAAGGCGTAGAACGAGACGTCCAGGTGGAACTGACTGTCCTTCACCCCGAAGGAGGTCTGGTTGGTCCAGAGCATCCAGGTCCGCCACTGCCCGGACGCCGCCGCCCCGGCCACCAGGCCGACCAGCAGCGAGACCGCGATCAGCAGCCACTTCTTGTACGGGGCGATGCCCATCCGGTAGCGGTCCAGGCTCTGCTGCTCGACCGACATCGCGGCCAGGGGCGGCCGGAGACGGTACGCCAGCCAGGTGTTGAGGCCGACCACCACCGCCATCGCCAGGCCGAAGACGGCGAACAGGCCGACCTTGGTCCAGAGCTGGGCGGTGAAGACGGAGGAGTAGCGGACCGACTTGAACCAGAGCCAGTCCGTCCACAGGCCCGCGAACATCACGAACAGCAGGAAGAGCACCGCCAGCACCCCTGCGGTCAGCAGGAGCACTCGGGTGCGCCGGGAGGGCGGGCCGACTCTGGCGCGGAAGCCCGGGCCTCCCGGGCGGTCCGGCATCTGGAATACCAAGGTGGCACCTCTGCTGTGTCGTGTGTGGGTCGGTCTGGGTCCGGTCTCCTGTGCAACTTAATCGGTCTTTACCTGAGTTCCCACGGTTCACCACGAGTTCGCGGCCCGGGTGGGCCGAACCGGGTGTCGGCGCCGCACGTGTGAGGATTGGGGCATGTCCGATGCACTTGATGCCCTGGCCGGCGGCAAGCCGCCCGCCGCCACCCCGCTCACCCGCGCCGCGCTGGAGATCGACGAGTACGCCGCCACCCTCGGCTGGGACCTGCCGACCCGGCTGTTCGCCCTGGTGGACAGCGCCGCGCTGCGCAAGCAGGACCCGAAGCTGGCCAAGCAGCTGGGCCTGACCGACGAGAAGCCCGGCGACCTCACCGTGATCGAGCAGGACGAGCTGCCCGCCGGGATGGAGCTGGACAAGTTCCTCGGCACCATCGCCTGGCCCGACCAGGTGGTCGGCTGCGCGCTGGTGGTGGAGCGTCAGATGCTGCCGCCGGGCGCCGAGCACAGCCGCCCGAAGAACGCCACCGAGGCCCAGCTCGCCGACTGGGCGGCCAACCACCCGGCCCGCGAGGAGGTCCGGATCACCGCGGCGGTGCTGCGCGACGGCAAGAAGGAGATCGCGCTCCGGCTGCGCTCCAAGGACGTCGCCCGCGAGGTGCTGACCGGCCCCGACCTGGTGCCCGGCCTCACCGAGGCGCTGCTCGCCACCTTCTCCTGACCGACTGACCCGCCGGCCCGCCGGCCCGCTGACCCGCCGACCGACTGATTCGCTGACCGACCGTCAGCCGACGGCGCAGCCGGGCAGCGCCGCGCCCTGCCCGGCCCGGATCTGCTCCAGCGACTTGAGCGCACCGTCCAGGGTCTCCGTCTTCACCAGGCGGAGGCCCTTCGGCGTGCTCTTCGCGGCCTCGGCGCAGTTGTCGGCCGGGGTGAAGAAGTACTCGGCGCCCTTGTCCCGGGCCGCGATCAGCTTCATCGAGATGCCGCCGATCGGGCCGACCTTGCCGTCGTCGCTGATCGTCCCGGTGCCCGCGACGAACTTGCCGGCCGTCAGGTCGGTCGGGGTCAGCTTGTCCACGATGCCGAGCGAGAACATCAGGCCCGCGCTCGGGCCGCCGACGTCCTGCAGCCCGATGTCGATCTTGAACGGGTAGGTGTGCTCGACGTCCGGCCGGATACCGACCACGGCGCGGTTCACGTCCGTCGCCTTCCCGGTCACCAACGGCACCTGGACCTCGTCGGCCGCCGTCGCGGCGGCCCCGCCGCGGTCCTTCGGGACGATCGTGAAGACCGTGGTCTCGCCCGGCTGGTGCTTGGTGACCTGCTCGGCCACCTGCTCGGCCGTGGTCACCTTGGTGCCGTCCACCGCGACGATCCGGTCCCCCGCGTGCAACTTGCCCTCGGACGGGCCGCCAGCCACCACGGACTTGACCACCACCTGGGTGCCGACCGGGATGCCGAGCTGGTTGAGCGCGGCGGTCTTGGCGCTGTCCTCGGAGGAGGCGAACTCCTCCGCGTTCTGCTGCTGCGCCTCCTGGTCGGTCTGCCCCTCGGGGTAGACGTTCTCGTGCGGGACCACCAGCACGTCCCCGCGCAGCCAGCCGATCACCGCCGACACCAGGCTCGGCTCGTACTTCGCCCCGGTCACCTGGACGGTCGTCATGTTGAGGTGCCCGGAGGTCGGGTAGGTCTCGTGCCCGGTGATCTGGATCACCGGCTTCCCGTCGTCCTCCTGCGTCCCGAGCGTGTTGTACGTCGGACCCGGGCTCATCTCCGTGTAGGGCACCTTCATCAGGACCGACGCACAGAGCAGTGCTATGAGCAGCAGGGTGGCGGCGAGCATCGTCGCGGAGCGGCGTGGCATGGGACCGACAGTACGGGACGGGGCCGTCACCGCGCCGCTCGGGTCACCGCTTCCCGGGCTCCGCCGGGGAGCCCGTGCTGCGCTCCATCGCGGCCCTGAACCGCTGGTGTTCGGCCAGTGAGGCGGGGTCTCCGGTGGCCCTCGGGGTGCGGGCGGCCCAGCCGGCCCAGAGCATGGCGGCCAGTGCCGCCACCACAGGAATGATCAACCAGGCGAGCGCAGCCATGTCCGTACTCCCAGCTCGTCGTTCGTATGAGCAGATTAACCACCCGGCTACCCAACGGCAGCAGCGCCATTCGGGTTACGGCACGACGATTTCGCTCACCACTGAGAAGTATTCGTATGACCGGATGCGACCGAACGGGTCCCGGGGCGGGTCAGCAGGAGCCCGCGCCGACCCATTCCTCCTCGCCGTCGGTGAAGACCTGGTGCTTCCAGATCGGCACCTCGTGCTTGAGGTCGTCGATCAGCCGACGGGCGGCCGCGAACGCCTCGCCCCGGTGCGGACAGGAGACCGCGACGATCACCGCCTTGTCGGTGATGTCCAGCCGGCCGATCCGGTGCACCGCCGCCAGCGCCCGGACCGGGAACTCGGCGACGATCTTCTCGGCGATCCGCCGCATCTCCTGCTCGGCCGTCGGGTGGGCGCTGTACTCCAGCGCCGCGACCGACTTGCCGCCGTCGTGGTCGCGCACCGTGCCGACGAAGACCGTGGTGCCGCCGGCCGCGTCGTCGCCCACCGCCTCGTACACCTCGTCCAGCGAGAGCGGGGTCTCGCGGATGGCCAGCAGACGGATCGGGTCGTGGTTCTCGGACATGGTCACCATGATTCCTCATCCCCCGGGGTCCGCGACAAGGGGTTTCCGCATCACGATTGGGCCATTCCGCCAGGCGGAACAGGCGGCTCCACCCCGGGTGCGGAGGGCGCCGAGCAACAGGCGCACGGCCCCAGCCGCACGCCCCCTTACCGGTCAGATCCGGCGGCTCTTCCGGGCCCGCCGGACCAGCGCCGCCGTCCCGATCAGCGCCACCGTGGCACCCGCCGCCCCCAGACTGGTCGCGGCCTCCTTGCCGCCCAGTCGGCGCCCGGCCACCGCGTGCTTGCCGGCCACCTGCGCCAGCAGCTCGCCCAGCACCTGCTCGTTGGTGTACGCGGGCCGCCAGCCCGCCTCGTACAACCGGCTCCCGGAGACCACCCACGGGTACATCGTGTAGGCGAGGTCACCCGCCGGGGCCGGGGTCAGGCCGAGCCGGTGCAGCCGGGCCGCCGTACCGAGCGCCAGCGCGGCCGGCAGCTCCATCCGGCGGATGCCGGACAGCTGCTCGACGTCCTCCTGCTCCAGCCAGCCGTCGCAGCCGACCGTCACCTCGCCCTCGACCAGGCCGAGCGTCGCGTACTCCAACGCCGCCGCCAGGTCGTCCACGTGGCAGAACTGCCAGCACGGCCTGGAGCCCGCCACCACCAGCAGCCGGGGCGCCTCGAAGTGCCTCGTCAGCACGGTGTCGATGCCGGGACCCACCACCACGGCCGGGCGCAGCACGGTGACCTGCAACCCCGGGTGCGCCCGGGGCGCGCGGCGGGCCAGCCGCTCGATCTCCAGCAGGTCGCCGACCAGCGAGGCCTCCTCGGTGGCCCGCAGCTCGGCCGACTCGGCCAGCGGCACCTCGTTGTCCGCCAGCGCGCCGTAGACCATCGCCGAGGTGCACAGCACCACCCGGCCCACCCCGGCCGCCGCGGCGGCCGTCAGCACGGTCTGCGCCCCCCGCACGTTGTACGCGCTGCGCGCCCGGGCGTCGGTCTCCATCCCGAGGTCCATCGCCAGGTGCACCACCACGTCCACGCCGGTCAGCCGTTCGGCCACGGCCGGATCGCGGATGTCCAGCACCCGCCACTGCACCCCGGGCACGTCACCGCGCCGGTCGTCCAGCGCGAGCACCTTGCGCACTCCGGGGGAGCCGACCAGGCGCGCGGCGACCCGTTCACCGAGCACCCCCGCGGCGCCCGTGACGGCCACGGTGAGCGGCTTGCCGCCGTAGGCTGGAGACGGCGAACCCGCGGCAGCTGGGGCGTCCTCACCTCCGGTCAGCCCAGAGCGAACGTCCGAAGGCGGGGAACTCACCGGCCATCCTCCACGGTTAGCTTATGTGCGTACGTACGAGTGTCACGTACCGACCATCCTGCCCGAGGCGCGGCCCCGGCGGTGCACCCGGCGCGATCGGGCCGCGCGGCCGACGCCCTTCCCGGGCGCGCAGACCCCCGCCACACCACGCGCGTGACGGCCGATCAGATCGAGGACCCCGTGAGCGACCTCCCCTTCGGATTCGGCGTTCCTCCCGAGGAGCCCGAGGACGGCAAGGCCAAGCGCGACAAGGAGAACAAGGACGAGAGCGCGGAGCCCACGCCGCCGCAGCCGTTCGGTTTCGGCGGGGCCAACCCGTTCGGCGCGCTGTTCGGGATGGGCGGTCCCGGCGCTCCCGGCGGGGCCTCGGGCGACAATCCGTTCGGGGCGATGCTGGGCGGTCTGAATCCCAACGACCTCGGCGCGGCGTTCCAGCAGCTCGGCCAGATGCTCTCGTTCGACGGCGGCCCGGTCAACTGGGACCTCGCCCGCGACATCGCCCGGCAGACCGTGGTCGCCGAGCAGCCCGAGGGGAAGACCAAGGACCGCTCGGTGAGCGCCACCGAGCGCTCGGCCGTGGCCGAGGCGGTCCGGCTGGCCGACCTCTGGCTGGACTCCGCCACCGAGTTCCCGTCCGGTGCGGGCACCGCCGTGGCGTGGAGCCGGGCGGAGTGGATCGAGGCCACCCTGCCGGTCTGGAAGGACCTGGTCGACCCGGTCGCCGAGCGGGTCGGCAACGCCATGGGCGGCGTGCTGCCCGAGGAGATGCAGGCGATGGCCGGCCCGCTGATGGGCATGATGCGCTCGATGGGCGGCGCGATGTTCGGCACCCAGATCGGCCAGGCGCTGGGCGCGCTGGCCGCCGAGGTGGTCGGCTCCACCGACGTCGGCCTGCCGCTCGCCCCGGCCGGCAAGGCCGCCCTGCTGCCGCAGAACGTCGCCGAGTTCGGCGAGGGCCTGAGCATCCCGGTCGACGAGGTCCGGCTCTACCTGGCTCTGCGCGAGGCGGCCCACCAGCGGCTGTTCGCCCACGTGCCGTGGCTGCGGGCGCACCTGTTCGGCGCCGTCGAGGCGTACGCGCGGGGCATCAAGGTGGACACCACCCGGATGGAGGAGCTGGTCGGCCAGCTCGACCCGAGCAACCCCGAGGCGCTCCAGGAGGCCCTGGCGAACGGCCTGCTCCAGCCCGAGGACACCCCCGCCCAGAAGGCCGCGCTGGCCCGCCTGGAGACCGCGCTCGCGCTGGTCGAGGGCTGGGTCGACGCGGTCGTGCACGCCGCCGCCGAACCGCACCTGCCGCAGGCCGGTGCGCTCCGCGAGACGGTCCGCCGCCGCCGGGCGGCCGGTGGACCGGCCGAGCAGACCTTCGCCACCCTGGTCGGCCTGGAGCTCCGCCCGCGCCGGCTGCGGGACGCCTCCCGGCTCTGGGCCTCACTGGCCGACGCCCGGGGCGTCGACGGCCGGGACGCGCTCTGGGAGCACCCCGACATGCTGCCCACCGCCGCCGACCTGGACGACCCGGACGGCTTCGTGCACCGCGGCTCCGGCGACGGTGCCGAGGGCGGCATCGACTTCACCGAGCTGGACAAGCTGCTCGGCGAGGCCGCCAAGGGCACCAAGGACCCCGAGCCGGGCACCGCTCCCGGCGCCGAGGGCACCCCGGGCAAGGACGAGGAGCCCGGCAAGTGACCGAGCTGCACGCCGACGCCGTCCGGACGCTGCGCTCCTGGTCGGGGTCCGACCCGGGGCAGGACCGGCTCCGGCTCGACTACCTCGACCACCTGGCCGACCGCCCGGACGGGATGTGGCGGGCCTGCCTGCCCGCCCACATCACCGCCAGCGCGGTGGTGGTGGACCCGTCGGCCGACCGGGTGCTGCTGACGCTCCATCCGAAGGTCGGCCGCTGGCTGCAGATGGGCGGCCACTGCGAGCCCGGCGACGCCACGCTGGCCGCCGCCGCCCTGCGCGAGGCCACCGAGGAGTCCGGCATCACCGGCCTGGAGCTGCTCACCCTCGACGGCGCGGCCGTCCCGGTGAAGCTGGACCGGCACCAGGTCCGCTGCACCGGCAAGGACCGGCCGGAGAACACCCACCTGGACGTCCAGTACGTCGCGCTGGCCCCGGCCGGGGCGCGGGAGCTGATCAGCGAGGAGTCGCTCGACCTGCGCTGGTTCGACTACGACCAGCTGCCGGAGCTGACCGACGGGTCGGTGCGCGAACTCGTCGCGCTGGCCCGGAAACTGACCGAGGGTCGGTGACCCCGGCGGCGGCCGTCGCGAGCCCCGGCCACCGCCGGAGTGCTCAGCCGGCGCCCCGGGCGTGCGGCAGCTGCGCTGCGGCGGCCACGCCCTCCAGGTAGCCGCGGGCCCGCTCGGTGCGCGGGTAGGCCGCCAGCAGCGCCCAGAACCGCGGGCCGTGGCTCGCCTCCAGCAGGTGCGCCAGCTCGTGCAGCAGCACGTAGTCGACCACGTACTCGGGCATGCCCTGCAGGCGGTGGGAGAGCCGGATGCTGCGCTCGGCCGGGGTGCAGGAGCCCCAGCGGGAGTTCTGGTTGGTCACCCAGCGGACCACCTCGGGCCGGGCCCGGCCGCCGAGGTACTCGGCCGACAGCTCGGCGGCGCGCCGGGCCAGCGCGTCGTCGCCGAGCACCTTGCGGCTCTCCTGGGCGGCCAGCCGGTCGAGCATCCGGGCCACCCAGCGTTGCTCGTCGGCCCCCGACATCCGGGCCGGGATCAGCACCACCGTCCGATCGCCCTCGCGGTAGGCGGAGACCGTCCGGCTGCGGCGCGCGCTGCGCCGGACCTCGACCGCGCCCCCGCCCGGCGCCGGCACGGCCGGCAGCTCGGCCGCCCCGTCCGCCCGGGTACGCGTGGTGGGCGTCGCGGCTCCCGGCCCGGACGCTGCCCGGGCACGGCGCGGCGACGCCGGAGGAAGGGAATCCCGATCGGCCGCCATGGCAGGTGACGTTACCCGCTGCCCCTGACAGCCGTCCCGGCCCTCGGGTCCGGAAAGTTGTCCACAGGCTGTGCAGAACGATCGTCCGACAAGCACTCCCCGCCTGTGGACAGCGCCCAGCGCGGTGGTGCCCGGATCGGGCATGCTTCCACCAGCCCGCCGTACCCGCTCCGACCGGAGGCCGTCGTGCGCCCGATGGTGAAGCCCGCTCTCTCGCGTCTGTGGCGCGACCACGACACCCTGCAGTTCGGCACCGTCCGCCAGCACGCCCGGGTGGTGGAACAGGTCAGTCAACCGGTCGCCGCCTTCCTGGAGCTGCTGGACGGGAGCCGGGAGCGGCCCGCCCTGCTGGAGGCGGGCGAGCGGCTCGGGCTCGGCCGGGAGGTCACCGAGCAGCTGCTCGGTTCGCTGGCCGAGGGCGGCCTGCTGGACGACGCCGAGGCCGGCCGGGCGCTGCTGGACAGCCTCCCGAAGGCCCGGCAGGAGCTGCTCGGGCCTGACCTGGCGTCACTCTCCCTGGTGCATCCGGATCCCGGCGAGGCCCCGGCCGTGCTCCGCGGCCGGGCCACCGCCCGGGTGGAGATCCACGGCGCCGGGCGGGTCGGCGCCGCCCTCGGGGCGGTGCTGGCCGCCGGGGGCGTCGGCGGCGTCACCCTGGCCGACCAGGGCCGGGTGACCGCCCGGGACTGCTCCCCCGCCGGCTATCCACCGACCGACATCGGGCGGCTCCGGGCCACCGCGGCCCGGGAGGTGGTGCACCGCGCCTCCGGCGCCGTCGGCGAGCGGCAGCGCCCCCGCCGGCCCGAGGAGGCCGCACCGCCCGCCCTGGTGGTGCTCGCGCCCCGGGACGGCGCCGGTGCCTTCACCGGGATCGCCGCCGAGACCCACCGGCTGATGCGGGCCGGGGTGCCGCACCTGTACGTCGGCGTGCTGGAGCACCTGGGCATCGTCGGGCCCCTGGTGCTGCCCGGCGCCTCGGCCTGCGGCTCCTGCGCCACCCTGACCCGCCGCGACGAGGACGAGGCCTGGCCCCGGCTGCTCGCCCAGCTCGGCGCCGACGGCCCCGGCCGACCGCGCACCCCCGCCTGCGACAGCGCCCTGGCCACCGCCGTCGCCGGGCTGGCCGCCCTGCACGTCGAGCTCTACCTGGACGGTGTCCGGCCACCGAGCGTGGACGGCTGGTGCGAGATCTCCGCCGCCGACGGGATGACCCGCCGTCTGCGCCTGCCCACCCACCCGGCCTGCGGCTGCACCTGGCCCTCCGGGCCGCCCGAGCAGCGGCCGGAGGTGTAGCCGGTGCCAAGGTCCGGGCAACCCCGGCGGAGCCGGATCGGGGAGCGGGCACAATGGCCAGTGACACGTCCCGCGGTGGGACTCGGAGCTGGGAGGCCCTGAGGTGAGCGATCTTCCGCGTCAGGCGGCCGCCCGGACGGGACCGCCCACGGCGTTGCACCAGCAGGCCACCGCTACTCAAACCACGACACGGGCTCCGGGCGGCGGAAACACCGACCGGACCGCTCGGGGGGCAGCTCATGTCTGAGATTCCGCGCAAGGCCGTCTCCCGCACCGCCCGGCTCGCCGCGCTCCCGCTGAGCTTCGCCGGCCGGGCGACGCTCGGCCTGGGCAAACGCCTCGGCGGCCGGCCGGCCGACGAGGTCACGGCGGAGCTGCAGCAGCAGACCGCCGACCAGCTCTTCGCCACCCTGGGGAAGCTCAAGGGCGGGGCGATGAAGTTCGGGCAGGTGCTGTCGGTCTTCGAGGCCGCGCTGCCCGAGGAGGTGGCCGGCCCCTACCGGGCCGCCCTGACGAAGCTTCAGGACGCGGCCCCGCCGATGCCCGCCGGCAAGGTGCACTCGCTGCTGGCCGAGCGGCTCGGCCCGAACTGGCGGAAGAAGTTCCGCAGCTTCGAGAACCGCCCGGCTGCCGCCGCCTCGATCGGGCAGGTGCACCGCGCGGTCTGGCACGACGGCCGGGTGGTCGCCGTCAAGCTCCAGTACCCGGGAGCGGGTGACGCGCTGCTCTCCGACCTGGCCCAGCTCAGCCGGGTGGCCTGGCTGCTCGGCCCGCTGATCCCGGGCCTCGACATCAAGCCGCTGATCACCGAGCTGCGCTCGCGGGTGGCCGAGGAGCTGGACTACGCCCTGGAGGCGGCGGCCCAGCAGCGGCACGCCGAGGAGTTCGCCGACGACCCGGACATCACCGTGCCCGGCGTGGTGGCCCAGGCCGACCAGATCCTGATCAGCGAGTGGCTGGACGGCACGCCGCTGTCCGAGGTGATCACCGGCGGCACCCAGCAGGAGCGCGACCGGGCCGGGCAGCTGCTCGCCCGCTTCCTGTTCGCCGGGCCGTCCCGGACGGGCCTGCTGCACGCCGACCCGCACCCGGGCAACTTCCGGCTGATCAAGGACGAGGGCCCGGTCGAGGGCTGGCGGCTCGGCGTGCTGGACTTCGGCACCGTCGACCGGCTGCCCGAGGGCCTGCCCGCGCCGATCGGCGACTCGCTCCGGATGGCACTGGCCGGCGACGCCGACGGCGTGCTGGACATGCTCCGCGAGGAGGGCTTCGTCAAGCCCGCGATCCAGCTCGACCCGGCCGCCGTGCTCGACTACCTGCTGCCGATCATCGAGCCGGCCACCGTGGAGACCTTCCACTTCACCCGGGCCTGGATGCGGGCCCAGGCGGCCCGGATCGCCGACCCGCGGTCCCCCGCGTACAACCTCGGCAAGCAGCTCAACCTGCCGCCGGCCTACCTGCTGATCCACCGGGTCACCCTGAGCACCATCGGCGTGCTCTGCCAGCTCGGCGCCAACGCGCCGTTCCGGGCCGAGATGCTGGAGTGGCTGCCCGGCTTCGCCCACCCGGTGGACGAGCCCACCGGCAGCTGACGCCCCGGCAGACCCCGCGACGACGCGACGATGGCCGCCCCACTGCGGTGGGGCGGCCATCGTCGTCACGGGGGTCGAGCTGTTACTCCGTCAGGTCTCACATCAGGGCGACGGCGAGCGCCTTGCGGGCTCGCAGCGAAGCACGTTCGGCCCGCCGCACCAGTCGGGCGGCCCGGGCGACTCGCTCGCCCACCCGTTGGTGCTCCGCCTCCTGGAGGCGTTCTTGCATATGGGCGCGGGCCAGGGTTTCTTGCATGAGTTGCATCTCGCGGGTCCTGTTCTGGATCAGAAGTTCGTTGGTCTGCTCGAGGCGGACGGTCTGCTTGGCGGCGGTGGCGGTCATGTGGTGGTCCTGCTCGTGGTGCGTGCTCGGGAACGGACGGGAGTGGGCGGCATCGGCCTTGGCGGCCGCGATGCGGACCGAGTTGCGCAGTGCACTGTCCAGCGGGGGCTGCTCACCCCGACGGACGGTCACCGCACCGGACGCGGCGGTCACGCCACGACCTCGGTCTTGCGCGGACGGCCACGCGGCCGCTTCCGGGCCACCACGACGCCCTGCACGAAGAGCTCGCCACCCCAGACGCCCCACGGCTCACGCCGCTCCAGCGCACCGGTCAGGCACGCGTCCTTGACCGGGCAGGTGCCGCACAGCGACTTCGCGTACTCGACGTCCGCCGGGGTCTCGGCGAAGAAGACCTCCGGGTCGAAGGCGCGACACGGGATGGGCTGGCCGTTGACCTCGGCCTGGTCAAGCGGGGTGAGCTGCATGAGAGAAACCTCCGGTGGATCGGCCTGGTCGGCCTTGGTGATGTCTGTCGGTACGGACGGGAGTGGCGGTGTGATGACCGTGGACACTGGCGTCTTCCTCGTCTTCTGCTGTGGATCCGGCCAGCTGACTGGTGGGGCTGGCCGGAGGTCCCGGAGGACCTGGGTGGATCTGACGTACCGGACAAAACAAGAGGGCCGCGAATCCCGGTGTAGACGGGTTCCGCGGCCCTGGAGGCTCGACCTGAGGCTGACTCAGGTTTGATCTCTCCAGGGTTCAGGGCCGCGGAAGGCCCACATCCGGACGGCCTCGGCAGCCACCAGGGCGGCCATGGCCTTCTTCTGCTTCTCGTCCTGCTGATCGGCGGCTCCGGCACCGTCGGCCTGCTGCGCATAGTCGCCATGCTTGGCGGCCGCAGCTGCTGCCTTCGATGCCATGAGCGGTCGGACGCTGGGAATGCCGCGACCGCCGCCGAACGTCGCCCCGGTGAGGGACAGACCCGTCTCGACGGAGGTGCCGAAGCTGCCGTTGCCCAGGCCATTAAGGCCGAGACCACTGACAACGCCGGAGACACCGGTGCCGTTGAGACCCGGACCGCTCAGCATGCCGACCTGCGAGAGGGCGCACGAAGGCATGGCGATGACGGTCTGGCCAGTCAGGTTGGTGATCGTCTTGGTTTCCACTGTCTTCGCCTCCTCTCGGCGCTCGCGGTGCCTGGTCTCCCGGGCCCCGATATTCGGATGATGGTCGGTCGTGCTGGTGATGCGGGTGGTGCGGGTCGTGCAGATGGTGCGGTAGTACCGGCAGGCGCGCGAAAGCGAGACCCTCACGGCCTCGCGATCTCGTCCCCTTGACCGCTCCGGCAGGCTATTGCGCCGCATGTACGGCGCGCAAACTATTTTTCCGGCGAGTTTCGAAGAGCGCCCCGGGCGGCTCTCGGGAGCGGCTCAGGCCGACTCCTCAGACTCCCCCTGAGTCTCGTCGAGGGGTTCGTCCGTGGACTCGTCCACGGGCTCCTCCCCGGCACACAACGACAACACGGCGGCCCCGTATTTGTCCAGCTTCATCGCACCCACGCCCGAGATCACGGCCAGCTCGCGCTCGCCGGCCGGGACGTCCTCGGCGATCGCCATCAGGGTCGCGTCGGTGAAGACCACGTAGGCCGGGGCGCCCTGCTTCTTGGCCTGCACCGAGCGCCACTCGCGCAGCCGCTCGTACAGCGCCTCGTCCATGTTCGACGGGCAGCTCTCGCAGCGGCGGAGCTTGCGCTCGACCGCGTCGGTCAGCGTGCGGTCGCAGACCCGGCACTTGACCGGGCCGCGCACCTTGCGGGCGGCGGACCGCTCGGCACCGAACTCGACCCCGCCGCGGCCGCCCTTGCCACGCGGCCCGGAGGCGCTGGAGCCCGGCCGCAGGCCGTCCAGAAAGCGGGTGGGCTTGCGGCTGGCCCGGCCGCCCGGAGAGCGGGACAGCGCCCAGGACAGCGACAGGTGCAGCCGGGCCCGGGTGACGCCGACGTAGAGCAGCCGGCGCTCCTCCTCGACCTGCTCGTCGGTCTTCGCGTAGATGATCGGCAGGGTGCCCTCGGTCAGGCCGACCAGGAAGACCGCGTCCCACTCCAGGCCCTTGGCGGCGTGCAGCGAGGCGAGCGTGACGCCCTCCACCGCGGGGGCGTGCTGGGCGGCCGCGCGCGCGTCGAGTTCGCCCACGTACGCCCCCAGGTCAGCGATCTGACCGGCCGTCAGCCGGGCCGCCTCGAACTCCTCGGCGAGCCGGACCAGCGCGGACAGCGACTCCCAGCGCTCCCGCACGGTGCCCGAACCGGCGGGCGGCGCGGGGGTGAAGCCCCGGCTCGCCAGCACCGCGCGGACCTGGCCCGCCAAGTCCGGCGCGTCGGCGGTCAGCGGGTCGGAGCCGGCCCGGGCCGCGCCGCGCAGCAGCATCACCGCGTCCCGCACCTCGGGGCGCTCGAAGAACCGCTCGGCGCCCTTGAGCTGGTACGAGATGCCGAGGTCGGCGAGGGCCTGCTCGTAGACCTCGGACTGGCTGTTGATCCGGAACAGCACCGCGATCTCGCTGGCCCGGACGCCCTTGGCGAGCAGCGCCTTGATCTCCCGGGCGGTGGTCTCGGCCTCGGTCGGCTCGTCGACGTACTCGGCGTAGACCGGCTCCGGGCCCGCCTCGCGCTGCGAGATCAGCTCCAGCCGGTGCTGGGCGGCCTGGCCGCTCGCCTTCGCCAGCAGGCCGTTGGCCAGGTGCACCACCTGGGGGGTGGAGCGGTAGTCCCGGACCAGCTTGACCACGGTGGCCTCGGGGTGCCGGGCCCGGAAGTTGAGCAGGTAGTCGGGGGTGGCGCCGGTGAACGAGTAGATCGTCTGACTGGCGTCGCCGACCACGCAGAGGCTGGCGCCGCCGCCCGTCCACTGGTCCAGCAGGCGCTGCTGGAGCGGGGAGACGTCCTGGTACTCGTCCACCGTGAAGTGCCGGTACTGGGCCCGGACCTGGCCGGCGATCTCCGGCCGGTCCTCCAGGATCGCGGCGGTGAGCAGCAGCACGTCCTCGAAGTCGATCACGCCGCGGTCGCGCTTGGACTGCTCGTAGGTGGCGTAGACCCGGGCGATCTCGGCCGGGTCGCGCGGGGCCTCGCGGCCGGTCTTGAGCACGGCGGCCGGGTAGTCGTCGGGCACGATCTGGGTGACCTTGGCCCATTCGATCTCGCTGGTCAGGTCGCGCAGCTCGGTGCGCTGGACCCGCAGGCCGCTGCGCCCGGCCGCCTCGGCGACCAGCTGGACCTTGCGCTCCAGCAGCCGGGGGACCTCGCCGCCGATCGCGCGCGGCCAGAAGTACTGGAGCTGACGGAGCGCGGCGGAGTGGAACGTCCGCGCCTGCACGCCCTCGGCGCCGAGCTGGCGCAGCCGGCCGCGCATCTCCCCGGCGGCGCGGGCGGTGAAGGTCACCGCGAGCACCTGCTGCGGCTGGTAGACGCCGCTGCGCACGCCGTACGCGATCCGGTGGGTGATCGCCCTGGTCTTGCCGGTGCCGGCGCCCGCGAGCACGCACACCGGGCCGTGCAGGGCCGTCGCGACGGCCCGCTGCTCCGGGTCGAGCCCGGCCAGCACCGCGTCGGCGCCGCTGGGCGCCGGGTCGCCGTAGGCGGTGCCGTAGGGGGTGTCGTACCGGCCGGGGAGACCTGAGAGCTCTTCCTGCATGCCGTCCATCCTCGCAGGGCGGACCGACGTTCCCGCCCGGGTTGTCCACAGGCCCCGCCCGCTCAACGGATAATCAGCTCGCCGACCGGCGCGCGTGGTACGCCGCACACCGGCCGGGCGCACGGAATGTTCCGTCGTCCGCCGGACGTTGTCGGCCTTGTCCGCACGCCCCCTCCCGAAGGAGTTCACCGCCATGTCCGGCAGCGTCACGATGTACAGCACGACCTGGTGCGGGTACTGCAACCGGCTGAAGAGCCAGCTGGACCGCGAGGGCATCGGCTACGACGTGATCAACATCGAGGAGGACCCGGCCTCGGCCTCCTACGTCGAGTCGGTCAACAACGGCAACCAGGTGGTGCCGACCGTGATCGTCAAGCCGGTCAACGGCGGCGAGCAGGTCGTGATGACCAACCCGAGCCTCCGTCAGGTGCAGGCCGCGCTGGCCGGCTGACCGAGCCTCACGAGCGCGCCGACGGCGCGTCAGAACCCGTGGCTCCGCTCCTCCCGGGGCGGGGCCACCGGTGTCTCCGGCACCGGCCTGGCACTCAGCTCGCCGAGCCCGTAGACCAGTCGGCAGCGGTCCGCCGAGTACCTGGTCTCGATCACCCGGACCGGGCCGCGCGCGTCGTAGCCGACCCGGGTCTGCACCAGCAGCGGGGCGCCCGGGCCGCCCTGGAACCAGGCCGCCTCCTCCGGGCCCGGCATCCGGGAGACCAGGTGGTCCACCGCACCGATCTCGGTCCGGCCGAGCGCGGCGAGCACCGCCTCGTCGCCGCCGGGCACCGGGTCCGGCTCCATCAGCGGGGTGCCGGCCGCCAGGCCCGCCCGGTAGTGGCTCTCCTCGATCGAGTAGGGCTCGCGGTCCAGCAGCCGGAGCTGCCGGCGCACCACCACCGCCTCGCCGGGCCGCAGCCCGAGCCGCTCGGCGATGTCCACCCGGGCCCGCACGATCAGCATCTCGAAGTCGACCGTGAGCCGGCGCCCGGCCGCCCTGGCCTCCCGGGCGTAGACCTCGGTCGGCGCGGCCAGGCAGTCCCGCTGCCCGGGCAGCTGGCCCGGCAGCAGGGCCGGGCCGTACACCCGGTGGTCCAGCACCGGATGCTCCTTCAGATAGGTGCCCTTGCCCTGCAGCCGGACCAGCCGGCCCTCGTTGACCAGCACGTCGACCGCGAGCCGGACGGTGTTCCGGGCGACGCCGTACTGCTGCTCGAGCTCGGTCTCGACCGGCAGTGGCGCGTCGCCCCGCCACTCCCCGGCGGCGATCCGGCGACGCAGGTCGGCGGCGAGTCGTTGGTACTTCGGTGATTGGGTACTGCCCCGTGGGATTGTCACCCGAGTGAATGTAGCGATCCGGCTTGCGCCATTTCAGCGAAACCGGCCAATATTGGCCGAGATCGGGGAACTCGGTATTGACCCCGACCAGGTCGTTCGCAGTCGCCCGGCGGCTCTCCGGTTCTGACGAAAGTCTGCCCGGAAGGGTCGCATCCAGCCACGTACACCCGGGGGCGGAGCCATGCCCGTGACCAGTACCGCGCGCCACTTCAAGGCGCGGCCGATCAATCTTCCACACACCGGGGCCGCCGGTGCCGACCATCGCCCGGGGCGGGCCCTGGAGGCGGCCGACCGGGGCGCCTGGTCCGCCACCGCGAGCTTCCCGCCGCAGCCGCACAACGTGGCCAGGGCCCGGCAGCTGACCCGGACGGCACTGGCCGCCTGGGGTGCCGCCGAACTCACCGACAGCGCCGAGCTGCTGATGTCCGAGCTGGTCACCAACGCGCTGCGGCACGGCCGGGGCGCGGTCTCGATCACGCTGGCGCTGACCGACCGCACGCTGCAGATCTCGGTGGCCGACTTCGGCCGCAGCCTGCCGGAGGCCAGGGAGGCGGCCGACGAGGACGCCCACGGCCGCGGGCTGGCCATCGTCGGGGCGCTGTGCAGCGACTGGACGGTCACCACCCGGCTGACCGGGAAGACCGTCAGCTGCTGGCTTGATGTCGACCGGAAGAACGACTGAGCAGGTAATTTCGAATTCGGTCGAAAATAGCCGGACAACGGAATCACGATGACTGAAAGGGGCGTACGGCAATCAGCCGCACGCCCCTTTCCACTCCTACTGACGGACTACCAGCGCGCCGCACTCGGCAGCGGTTCCCCGTACCAGAGTTCGACCAGATGACGGGCGATCGAAATACCCGACGGCGGCAGGATCTCCCCCGCCTCCATCCCGGCCCGCAGCTCGTCCCGGGAGAACCAGCGCGCCTCCGCCAGCTCCTCGCCGTCCACCGTGATCGCGGTGCCGCCCGGGTCGGCCTTGCCCAGGAAGCCGAGCATCAGGCTGGACGGGAACGGCCAGGGCTGGCTGGCCACGTAGCCGACCTCGGCGACCTTGACCCCGGCCTCCTCCAGCACCTCGCGGGCCACCGCCTGCTCGATCGACTCCCCCGGCTCGACGAACCCGGCCAGCGTGGACCAGCGGCCCTCCGGCCAGATCGCCTGCCGGCCCAGCAGGCAGCGGTCGTGCTCGTCGGTGATCAGCATGATCACCGCCGGGTCGGTCCGCGGGTAGTGCTCGGCCGCGCACGAGGTGCAGCGCCGGACGTGCCCGGCCCCGGCCTTCTCGGTCGGCTGGCCGCAGCGCGAGCAGAAGCTGTGCAGCCGGTGCCAGTGCTCCAGCGCGACGGCGTGCACCAGCAGCCCGGCGTCCCGGTCCGAGAGCAGCGCGCCGACCTCGCGCAGCCCGGCCGGACGGGCGTCGCCGTCCAGCCGCCCCGGCAGGCTGGAACCCGCCATCGCGAAGTACGAGGTGCCGTCCTCGTCGGTGCCGAGGAAGTAGCGGTCACCGGTCTGCGGCGCCTCGAACGAGGGCAGCAGCACCAGCTCGGTGCCCTGCTCGGTGTCGACCACGAAGACCTCGCCGCCCGCGATCGGCAGCACCTTGGTGGTCGGGTGGCTCCAGGCCGCGGCCAGCCACGGCTCGTCGAAGCGGTGCTGGGCGGCCCGGTCGACGCCGACCCTGGCCAGCGCGAGCGGCTTGGTGTCAGGCGCGGTGCTCAACTCGGTCCCTCTCCGTTCGGTCGGACGTTCGTTCGGACGTACGGTCGGTGGCTGTCAGGAGGTTCATGCCTGCGGCCAGCTCTCGGCCAGCTCGCTCCACAGGTGGGCGGCGGCCTCCACGCCCTTGGCGAGCAGGTCCAGCTCGACCTTCTCGTTCACCGAGTGCCAGCCGTCCGAGGGCACCGAGATCCCCAGGAAGAGCACCGGGGCGCCGAGCACGTCCTGCAGGTCGGCGGCCGGGCCCGAGCCGCCCTCGCGGGTGAACAGGATCTCCTGCTCGAAGGCCCGGCCCATCGCCCGGACGGTGGCCTTCAGCGCCGGGTGGTCCAGCGGGGTCAGGCAGGGGCGGGTGGCCCCGGGGAAGGTCAGCTCGTACCGGATGCCCTCGGGCACCTGCTCGGCCACCCAACTGCGGACGGCCCCCCTGACCTTCTCGATCTCCTGCCCGGCGACCAGCCGGAAGGACAGCTTGAGGTGCGCCTCGGCGGGCACGATGGTCTTGCCGCCCGGGCCGGTGTAGCCGCCCCAGATGCCGTTCACCTCGGCGGTCGGCCGGGCCCAGACCCGCTCCAGGGTGGAGTAGCCGGCCTCGCCCCGGGTGCCGGACGACTTGGCGACCCGCAGCCACTGCGCCTCGTCGAAGGGCAGCGCGGCGAACAGTTCGCGCTCACGGTCCGTCAGCTCCACCACGCCGTCGTAGAAGCCCGGCACGGCGACCCGGCGGTCCGCGTCGTGCAGCCCGGCGACCAGCTCGGCGGCCACCTCGGCGGGGTTGGGTACCGCGCCGCCGAAGGAACCGGAGTGGATGTCGGTGTCCGGGCCGTACAGGTCGAGCTGCGCGTCGGCCAGGCCACGCATGCCGGTGCAGACGGTCGGGGTGGTCTCGGACCACATCCCGGTGTCGGAGACGAAGACCACGTCGGCGGCCAGCCGGTCAGCCTCCCGGCGGATCAGCGCCTCGAAGTTCGGCGAGCCGGACTCCTCCTCGCCCTCCACCAGCAGCTTGAGGTTGACCGCGGGCGCCGTCCGGCCGGTCGCGGCCAGGTGGGCCCGCAGGCCCAGGGTGTGGAAGAAGACCTGCCCCTTGTCGTCGGCCGCGCCCCGGGCGTACAGCCGGCGGCCGACCACGGTCGGCTCGAACGGCTCGGTCGCCCAGCCGTCCTCCTTCGCGGCGGGCTGCACGTCGTGGTGCCCGTAGACCAGCGCGGTGGGCGCGGCCGGGTCCCCGGACGGCCACTCGGCGAACACCGCGGGCAGCCCGTCCGTCTCCCAGACCTCGACCACCGGGAAGCCGGTGGCCCGCAGCTGCTCCGCCAGCCACTCGGCGGACCGGCGGACCTCGCCGGCCCGGGCCGGGTCGGCGGAGACGGAGGGGATACGCAGCCAGTCGGCGAGATCGCGCAGGAACTCGTCCTGGTGCAGGTCGATGAAGGAGCGGACGACGCTGTCCGGGGTTTTCGTCATACGGACGACTTTAGTTCGCCGCCCGGACCCGATGCGCCGTGCTCCCGAGGTGTGGACTCGTTACCTGCGTCACCCCCGGGTCGGAGGTGACGCAGGTGACGGAGCCTCAGGCCGAGCGGCGCAGCAGCGTCAGCCTCGACCGGGTGAACAGCATCGCCAGCAACACCGCCACGGCGGGCAGCACCAGCAGGGTCAGCCCGATGTTCAGCCACGGGAAGGCGATCACGGCTTCCTTGACCGGTCCGTCCGGGTCCATCGGAATGGCCTGGATCTTGCGCAGGGCGACGGCGGGCACCACACCGCTGACGGTGCCGAGCAGCGCGCCCATCGCGGCGATCACCCCGCACTGGAAGCCGGACAGCCGGCGCCGGATCCCGCCGGTCGCGCCGACCGCCGCCAAGGTGGTGAGGTCGCCCTGCGAGTCGGCCGAGGCCAGCCCGGTGGCGATCCCCGCCGCGCCCAGCGCGACGATCGAGGCGAAGCCGGTCAGCGCGAGCAGGACCAGGTCGTTCCTGCCCTGGTAGCCACGCTCGACGGTGAACTGGGCATCGCTCACGACCTTGGCCAGTGCGGCCTCCGCCTTCTGCTCGTCGGCACTGCCCGGCATCTCGGCCGGCTGCCAGACCGAGCCGCCCTCCGTGACCGTCAGACCCAGCCTGCGGGCGGTCTCCGGGCTGGCGAAGGCGCCGAGGTTGTGCAGCGCCGACGGGAACACCACCGCCTCCGCCTTGACCTCGTGCCGCTTCGGCTCGGCCCTGGTCAGCTTGCCGTCGCTGCCGGGGACCAGGCCCGTGGTGCTGTTCTGCCCCTCGGGCAGCGGCTCCACCAGGGTCAGCGTGATGCTGCCGTCCTTGACGAAGTCCGGGTCGAGGACCACCACCTTGCCCTGGGCCAGCGCCTGCGCGGCCGCCGGGTCGCGGACCCCGGTCAGGTTGGCCAGCGCGGTGGCGTCACCGGCCAGCACGGGACTGTTGAAGACCGAGGCGTAGTTCCCGACCGGGTGGACGCAGCGCGGGTCCTTGCGGAGCCGCTGGTACTCCTCGTCGGGGAGCGGGCCGTTGTCGTCGTACAGCGGGCAGCGGATCTCCTTCGGGACCTTCAGTTCGAGGTAGCCGCTGCCGGGACGCCGGGTGGAACCGACCCCGGCCTCGAAGATGTCGCCGCGCGGGCCCAGCCCGGACATCTGCTGCTCCAGGGCGGCGCGCTCGGCCGCCAGCAGGCCGGGCTCGGCGTCCGGGCCGTAGCCCAGGCTGATCTTCACCGCGCCGCTGGGCAGCGTGGCCCGGTAGTCCTGCCGCTGCTCCTGGTCGGAGCTGGTGGCGTAGATGCCGACCGCGACCGCACCGGCCACCGCCGCCATCACGGCCGCCACCGCCGGAGCGGTCCGCCCCCGGTGCCGGACCGAGTCGCGCAGCGCGAGCCGGGGGCTGAGCGGCAGCCAGCGGCCGAGCTTCCCGAACAGGCCGACCAGCATCGGCGTACAGGCCACCATGCCGAGCTCGGCGATCACCGATCCGCCGAGCACCGCCAGCGCCCGGTCGCCCACCTGCGGGCCGAGCAGCGCGATCGCCGCGCCGCCACCGAGCATCAGCAGGCCGAGCAGCGCCAGCTTGCGGCTGGGCGGCTTGACCGACCCCCGACCGGTGAGCGCCTCCACCACGTCCTGCCGGGACGCCTGGACGGCCGGGACGACCGCCGCGAGCAGGCCGGTGGCCAGCCCGATCAGGGCGACGCCGAGCAGGTCCAGCGGGACCAGGTCGAAGCTGCCGAACCGGCGACCGGCCAGCTCCTCCAGCCACGGCCTGGCCACCGCGACGGTGACCGCCGCGAGCGCCACCCCGACCACCGAGCCGGTCAGCCCGAGCACCATGCCGCCGCCGAGCACCACCGAGCGGACGTGCGAACGGTCACCGCCGCCGGCGGCCAGCAGGCCGAGCTGGCGCCGGGACCGACGCGCACCGACGGCGAAGGCCGGGCCGGCCAGCAGCACGATCTCCAGCAACGCCATCCCGGCCACCGTGGCGAGCACCGCCAGCGCGGTCTTGTCGATCAGATCGCCGCCGTACTGGTTCTGCTGGTTGTAGTACGGGACCTCGGAGCGCGGCGGCGGGTCGAGCAGCACGGCGCGCGAGGTGACCTGGAAGCCGTACTTGTTCAGCTCCAGCACCTTGGGCCAGCCCAGCTGCTGCCCGGCGGGCAGTCGGACCAGCCACTCGCCGGACCCGGACGGGCCGCCCCTGCTCCCGTTGGCCCCGTTGGCCTTGGCCAGTGCCCGGGTCAGCACGTCCGGGCGGCCGATCAGTTGGCTCTCGCCCAGCTCGCCGGGGAACTCCACCGCGGCGGTGATGGTGAAGGGCCGGTCCACGCCGCGCAGCGTGGTGCTGTCACCGATCTTGAGACCGGACAGCTTCAGGAACTCACCGGTGACAGCCAGCTCCTGGGCGGCGGTCGGCGCCCGGCCGTCGATCAGGTCGATCCGGCCGCGCCAGATCGGGTCCGTGAGGTCCGCCTCGCTGGTCCCGACCCTCAGCTGGCCGGCCTTGGTGGTCGCCGTGGTGCCCTCGCTCCGGACCACCCGGATCAGCTCGGCCCCGGCCGGCAGCAGCTCCTTGGCCAGCGCCCCCGGCTCGACGTCCAGGCTCCTCTGCTGCTCGGGGGTGGGCTTCTGACCCTCCCTCAGGCCGTCCGTCGACATGCCCTCGCCCGGTGTCGGCGACTGGACCACGATCATGCCCTGCCCGTACGCGGACACCATCGCGTCGGCCTCGCCCATGATCCGGGCGATCTTCTGCTCCGGCTCGAGCTGGGCACTGCGGAAAACCACGTCGGCACCGGCCACCCCGAGCACCGGAAGGGCGATCATCGCGATCACCAGCGCGCTGCGGCCCTTGGCCTGCAGGGCGTCCCGGCGGGCGATCCGCAGGGCCACCCGCCACGCGCCGAGCTTCACTCCGCCCCCGGCCCGTTGCTGTTGGTGGCGGCCGACACCAGCAGGCTGGCGGCGTCCCGGCTGACGCTCTCGTCCACCACCCGGCCGTCCCGGATGAACACCACCCGGTCCGCCCAGGCGGCGTGCCGGGCCTCGTGGGTCACCAGCATGGCCGCCGCTCCGGCGTCGCAGCGGGCCCGCAGGACGGCGAGCACCGCCT
Source organism: Kitasatospora sp. NPDC101801 (assembly GCF_044766665.1). Taxonomy (NCBI): domain Bacteria; kingdom Bacillati; phylum Actinomycetota; class Actinomycetes; order Kitasatosporales; family Streptomycetaceae; genus Kitasatospora; species Kitasatospora sp. NPDC101801. The sequence continues at coordinate 86,138 of NZ_JBIWML010000004.1, read as the reverse complement.
CGCCCGTGGTGGAGTCCAGCGCACCGGTCGGTTCGTCGGCGAGCACCAGACGGCGTTCGCCGATCAGTGCCCGGGCGATCGCCACCCGCTGCTGCTGGCCGCCCGACATGTCGTCGGGGAAACGGTCGGCCAGCTCCTCGATGCCCAGCTCGGCGAGGGCCGCGAGCGCCTCGCGCCGGGCGGCCCGGGTCGACACGCCGTCCAGCTCCCGGGGCAGCGCGATGTTCTCGGCGGCGGTCAGCGCGGGTATCAGGTTGTAGTCCTGGAACACGTAGCCGATCGCCCGGCGCCGGGTCTGCGCCTGCTGCTTGCGGGAGAGGTCGCCGAGGCTCTGCCCCTCGACCAGCACCCGGCCGGTGGTCGGGGTGTCCAGCCCGCCGGCCAGGGTCAGCAGGGTGGACTTGCCGGAGCCGGACGGGCCCATCACGGCGACCAGTTCGCCGGGGTGCACCTTGAGGTCGACGCCGCGCAGGGCGTGCACCTCGGCCGCGCCGTGGCCGTGGACTCGGGTGACGTTCTCCAGGTGCAGCACCGCTTCGGTACCGGACCGGGCTTGCTGAGTGGTCAACTCTCCCCCTGCTGTGACGTTCGATCGGATGAGGGTGGGTCAGAAACGGACGCGCCTACGGGCGCGGGGCGTCTCTGCGGCCGGAGCGGCCGGGGCCGGCGGGGCAGGTGGCGGGGCCGGTTCGGGTGTCGGCCGGTACTGCGCGATCCGGACCTCGCAGTGGTCCAGCCAGCGGATCTCGGCCTCGGTCTGGAAGATCAGCTGCTCCAGCACCAGCAGCCAGGCCAGGTCGGAGCGGCCTTCCCCCTCGGCCGTCAACGCCTGGCCCTTGAGCCGGGTGTAGTCCTGCAGCGCCTTCATGCTGTGCCGGCGCTGACCCTGGACCACCGCCTCGACGTCCACCCCGGGTACGGTGACCGCCATCGCCAGCTTTATCGCCAGCTCGTCCCGGGGCGGGTTGGTCCGGGGCACCGGGGTGTCGAACCAGTGCCGCAGTTCCTCGCGTCCCTGGTCGGTGGCGGCGTAGTAGACGTGCCCCTCGGCGTCCTCACCGTGCGGGGCGACCAGGCCGTCCCGCTCCAGTCGGCCGAGCGTGGTGTAGACCTGACCGACGTTGAGCGGCCAGGTGGCACCGGTACGAGCCTCGAACTCGGTTCTCAGCTGGTAGCCGTAGCGCGGGCCCTGATCGAGCAGGGCGAGCAGACCGTGACGGATGGACATACCGAGTATGTATACCCGGTATGGTCCACGGCCTCAAGCTCTCCCGGTACCGTCACGTGGTGTGAGCCCGCTGCGCATCGCCACCTTCAACCTGTTGCACGGCCAGCCGCTGGCCGCCGACGGCAGTCCGCTGCCCTACCCCACCGACCCGGGTGACCCCCTGGCCGACGCGGTCGCCGGGCTGGCCCCGGACGTGCTCGCGCTCCAGGAGGTGGACCGCCACCAGGAACGCTCCGGCTTCGCCGACCAGACCGCGGTGGCCGCCAAGGCGATGGGCGCGACGGACTGGCGGTTCGCCGCCGCCCTGCACGGCCGCCCGGCGGCGTCCACCGGCTGGATCCTCGACCCCGCCGTACCGGGCCTCCAGGTCTACGGCCCCGACGAGGTCGGCGACTCCGCCGCCCCGTCCTACGGCACCGCCCTGCTCACCCGACTGCCCGTCAGCCAGTGGCGGGCCCGGCGGTTCGCCCCGGCGCCGTTCGGCCTGCCGCTCCGGGTGGCCGGCCGGCGCGGGCTCACCCCCGTGCCGGACGAACCGCGGGCCGCGCTGGCCGCCGTGCTCCAGGGCGAGCGGGGCGAGTTCACCGTGGTCGCCACCCACCTGTCCTTCGTACCCGGCTGGAACATGGCCCAGCTCGCGGCGATCCGGCGCTGGATCGCGGACCTGCCGAAGCCGCACCTGGTGCTCGGTGACTTCAACCTGATCGGGGCGGTGCCCCGGACGGTGCTGGGCGGCGCCACCGCACTAGGCCGCCGGCCGCAGCGGCAACTGCCCCGCCGCCGCAGTGGCCGGGGGCCCCGCCCCCGTCTCCAGGGCTGGCACGACCTCGCCAAGACCCCGACCTACCCGTCCCACCGGCCGGCGGTCCAGTTCGACCACGTACTCGCCACCGGCGTCCCCCGCTCCGCCGTCGGCACCACCGCCGCACCCCGGACCGGGATCTCCGACCACCGCCCGCTCCTGGTCGAGGTGGACCTGTAACCAGCCAGAGCCCGGGACAGCGCCTGGCAGGCACTCCGGTGCTATCACCCAGGGGCTCGGGAGCTGCGCCTTCGGCAGGCGCTCGGGCATCTACGGTCAGGGGCTCGGGGCTGCGCCGCAGGCAGGCGCTCAGCGGTCGACTACCCAGGGGCTCGGGGACTGCGCCGTAGGCAGGCGCTCAGCCGTCTACTACCCAGGGGCTCGGGGACTGCGCTGTAGGCAGGCGCTCAGCCGTCTACTACCCAGGGGCTCGGGGAACTGCGAGGAGATCTGGCGCTCGGGTCACTGCGAAAGTGCCTGACCCCCCTGAACGGATCACCGTGAACGAGGCCGGCGTCGCAGTTCCCCGAGCCCCTGGCGCCGTAGACGGCTGAGCACCTGCCTAAAGGTCGGCGGAGCCCCGGGCCCCCGACGGTGCTGCCCGGTTGGCCTGGGCGCTCTGGTGCGGGAGTTGGGGCAGGATCGGCTCGTACTGGAGGAGGAGCATCGCGGCGTCGTCCCCGAGCTTGCGCCCGACGTGGCGGACCACGTCGTCGTGGAGGCGGCGGAGGACCTCGACCGGGCCGCCGACCGCGCAGTAGGGGAGGCGTTCGGCGAGGGGGTAGAAGACGCCCCGGTGGTCGCGGGCCTCGATGACGCCGTCGGTGAAGAGCAGGACCCGGTCGCCCGGGCGGACCGGGACGCGTTGGACCGGCGGCCGGACGTCCGCCGGGTCGAGCACACCGAGCGGCGGCACCGTCTCGGGCAGTTCGAGCGGCTGCGGGGCCTGGCCGGGGCGGAGCAGCAGCGGGGCGGGGTGGCCGCAGTTGACGATCTCGGCGGTGCCGTCGGCGCAGACGCTGATCAGCAGGAGGGTGACGAACTCCTCCTCCACGCCGGGGTGGTCGTTCTCGTGCAGGGCCCGGTCCAGGCTGACGGCCAGCCAAGCCGCCACCCGGTCCAGGGCGGGCTCCTGGTGGGCGGCCTCGCGGAACGCGCCGAGCACGGCGGCGGCGGTCTCGACGGCGGCCAGGCCCTTGCCCCGGACGTCGCCGATCACCGCGCGGACGCCGTGCCGGGTGTTCACCACCTCGTACAGGTCGCCGCCGATCGAGGCGTGCTCGGCGGCGGCGGCGTAGTGCACGGCGGCCCGGACGCTGCCGACCCGGTCCGGGACGGAGCGCAGCAGGACCCGGCGGGCGACCTCGGCGACCAGTTGGGCGTCGGCGAGGGCCTGCTCCTGGCGGACCCGCAGGGTGGCGCTGACCCAGCCGATCCCGGCGACCAGCGCGATCGCGAACACGGTGGCGCTGTGCACGGACTGGCCGAGCACGTCGTGGTAGCCGGCCAGCGCGAAGGCGGCGATCTCGGTGAACAGTCCGATCAGCAGGGGGTACCAGGTGCGTCGGCTGACCACCGCGGCCAGCGCGGGGACGGCGGTGAGGGCGGGCTCGACGGTGACCGCGGAGTTGCTGAACCAGTCGAGTGCGATCACCAGCAGCATGCCGATGAACGGCAGTGCCATCGAAGTTTTCGGCCAGGTCCCGGTGACCGTGCCCGGGACAGCCCCCGGGGTCGGCCCCGCGAGCCGGTCTCTGATCCATCCGGTCGCGCTCAACTTCGGTCTCTCCAGCAGAAGGTGGCCGGTGCCTGGGACACCTGCGGTGATGACAGAGGGTCAGGTCGTGGAGCCCTGACCGATGGCCGGAGTTCGGGGGTGACCGGTTACCGACCCCACAATAGGCGCGAATAGTGCACAGCGCACAGGTTTCGCACGATGCTGTGACGAAATGGATGCGCTGCGTGACTCAACTTGTGTCATTCCCGATCAGGAGCCGGGTCAACTCTTTTCGGCTGGGAAGTTCGGCCGGTCTTTCGATCCGGCCGCTGCGGACGTAGAGGAACGAGGCGGTGACCTGCTCCGGCTCGACGCCCGTCAGCTCGGCCCAGGCCAGCCGGTAGATCGCCAGCTGGAGCGGGTCGGCGGTCTCCTCCCGCTGGGTCTTCCAGTCCACCACCTCCCAGCGGGGGGCTGCTGGTGACCCTGAGCCACCGTCACTCTCCTGGTAGACCGCGTCGATCCGGCCGCGCACCACCCGCCCGCCCAGCACCAGCTGGAACGGCGCCTCCACCCGGTACGGCCGCCGGTTCGCGTACGGGCTGCGCAGGAACGCCTCCTTCAGCCGGTCCAGGTCGTGCTCGTCCTCGATGCCGTCGTCGTCCACGCCGGGGAGCGCGTCCGGATCGACCAGCAGCAGCGGTTCGATCCGGGCCTGCACCCAGGCGTGGAAGCGGGTGCCCCGGCGGGCGGCGGCCTGCGGCGGGCGTGGCATCGGGCGGGCCAGCTCCCGGGCGAAGCCGTCCGGGTCGGCGGAGAGCCGGAGCAGCTGGGTGGCGGAGAGCGAGGCGGGCAGCGGCACCTCCCGCACTGCCCGGCGGGAACGTTCCAGCTCACCGAGCAGGGCCGTCAGGTCGCGGTCCCAGGAGGCGACCTGCCGCTCCGACTCCGGGCTCATCCGCTCGGGACCGGGCGCGGGTTCGCCGGCCAGCCGGCGGTGCACCACCTCGGCCACCCGGCGCCGGGCCAGCTGGGCGGCGGGGTCGAGCGGCAGCGGCCAGGGGGTCTCCACCGAGGTGTCCAGCGCCGGGTTCACGGCGTCCGGCAGTGGCGGCTCGGCCCAGACCTCGACCTCGCCGTTGCCGGGCTGCGCGGCGTGCTCGGACAGCGCGGTGAGGAAGGCCGACGGGCCGCGCCGCCGCTTCTGGCTCGGGCCCCACCAGTGGCCGGAGGCGAGCAGCAGCTCCCGGGGGCGGGTGAAGGCGACGTAGCCGAGCCGGAGCTCCTCGGTGGCCGAGTGCCCGGCCATCTCGGCCTTGAAGAGCTTCATCTCCTTGGGCGTCAGGTCGCCGAGCACCGGCAGGGTGGCGGCGTCCCCGCGCAGCTCGTGCGGGAGCACCTTCTTGGTACTGGTCCAGCGCTCCCGGCCCTTGGCGCTCGGGAACGCCTCCCGGACCAGCCCGGGCACGGCCACCACGTCCCACTCCAGGCCCTTGGACTTGTGCGCGGTGAGCACCTTCACGGTGTCCTCGCCGCCGGGCAGGCTGCTGTCCAGGCCGCGCTCGTACTCCTGTGCCGCCCGCAGGAACGCCAGGAAGGCGGACAGGCCCGGGTCGCCGTCCAGGTCGGCGAAACCGGCGGCCACGTCCAGGAAGGAGTGCAGGGTCTCCCGGCGGCGGGCGGCCAACGCGGTCGGGGAGGCGGAGAGTTCGACCTCCAGGCCGGTGACCGCCAGCACCCGGTGCAGCACGTCCATCAGCGGCTCGGCCAGCGAGCGGCGCAACTCCCTGGTCTCCCGGGCCAGATGGGCGAACCGGACCCGGGCCTCCGGCGAGAACGGCAGTTCGTCGGGCTGCTCCTTGTCCAGGAAGCTCTCCAACGCGTCGGCCAGCGAGACCACTTCGGTCGGATCGGTCTCCGCCACCGCGGCCGCCAGCGGATCGGCACCGCCGGCCACCCCGGTCCGCACCAGCGCGGCGGCCCGGCGGCCGAGCAGCGCCAGGTCGCGCGGACCGATCCGCCAGCGCGGGCCGATCAGCAGCCGGACCAGCGAGGCGTTCGCGGTCGGGTCCTGCAGCACCTCGCAGACCGCCACCAGGTCGGCCACCTCGGGCAGTTGGAGCAACCCGCCGAGCCCGACCACCTCGACCGGCACCTCCCGGGCGACCAGCGCGGCGTGGATGTCCGGGAACGCCGAACCGCCGCGGCAGAGCACCGCGATCCGGCCCGGCGCGGTGCCGGTGGCGGTCAGGTGGGCGATCCGGTCGGCCAGCCACTCCACCTCCTCGGCGTGGGTGGGCAGCAGCGCACAGCGCACGAAGCCGTCCAGCTCGGCGCCCGGCGCGGGCCGGAGCGCCTCCACGCCCGCGTGCATCTCCCGCAGCGGGACGGCCAGTTGGTTGGCGAAGGCGAGCAGACGGCCGCCGCTGCGACGGTTCTCACTGAGCGAGTAGCGGTGCGCGGGCGTGGTGTTGCGGCGCGGGAAGTGCCGCGGGAAGTCGTCCAGGTTGGCCACCGAGGCACCCCGCCAGCCGTAGATCGCCTGGCACGGGTCACCGACCGCCGTCACCGGGTGCCCGCTGCCCGACCCGAACAGCCCTGCCAGCATGAGACGTTGGGCCACCGAGGTGTCCTGGTACTCGTCCAGCAGCACCACCTGGAACTGCTCCCGCAGCAACACCCCGACCTCGGGACGCTGCTGGGCCAGCCGGGCCGAGGCGGCGATCTGGTCGCCGAAGTCCATCAGGTTGGCGGACTGCTTGCGACGCCGGTACTCCTCCACCAGCTCCAGCAGCTCCAGCCGGGCCCGGGACGTCACCGGGATCGCCCGCAGGTCGTCGTTGCCCAGCTTCACGGTGGCCGCGTGGTCCAGCAGCTCCCGGTCGAAGTCCCGCAGCCGGGCGGGCTCCACCAGGTGCTCGGCCAGCTCCGAGTCCAGCGCGATCAGCTCGGCGACCAGGCCGGAGAACGCACCGGTCAGCGCCGGGTACGGGCCGCGCGAGTGCCGCAGCACCCGCGCGGCCAGCTGGAACCGGGTGGCGTCGGCGAGCAGCCGGACGTCCGGCTCGATGCCCAGCCGCAGGCCGTGCTCCTTCAGCAGCCGGCCGGCGAACGCGTGGTAGGTGGAGATCTCCGGTTCGCCGAGCGAGTCCTCGTCCGCGTCCAGCACACCGGCCCGCAGCAACGCCGTCCTGACCCGCTCGGCCAGCTCGCCCGCCGCCTTGTTGGTGAACGTCAGCCCGAGCACCTGCTCCGGCCGCACCGCCCCCGACCCGACCAGCCACACCACCCGGGCGGCCATCACCGTGGTCTTCCCCGACCCGGCCCCCGCCACGATCACCGCGGGCTCCAGCGGCGCCCCGATCGCCGCCATCTGCTCCCGGTTGAACGGGACCCCCAACAGCTCCTTGAGCTGGACCGGGTCACTGAGCAGGGATCGCATCCACCAACCCTAACGGCGGGCACCCACGAGCCGGAGCTGCGCTTTCGCAGGCGCTCGGGCATCTGCGGTCAAGGGCTCGCGGCTGCACTGTAGGCAGGCGCTCAGCGGTCGACTGTCCAGGGGCTCGGGGAACTGCGAGGAGATCTGGCGTTCGGGTCACTGCGAAAGTGCCTGACCATTTACGCGACGATCACCTTGAACGCGGTCGGCGTCGCCGTTCCCCGAGCCCCTGACTCCGTAGCGGGCTGAGCACCTGCCGACAGCAGAGCCCCGAGCCGCTGACCGTAGCGGGCTGAGCGGCTGCCGGGAGGTGTCAGTCGAGCAGTTGGCGCCCGTCCCGCTGGGCGGTGCAGCTGCCGCGGAAGTTGCAGCGGGCGCAGGACTCGCTGGTCCGGGGGACGAACCGTTCCGCCAAGACCCGGCCGGCCGTGTCGGCGAGCAGGTTCTCGATCCACGGTTCCTCCGGCGGGCCCTGGTGCTGGACCTTCGGGGCTTCCGGCTCCGCCTTGGAGGTTTCCGCCCGGAGGTGGACCAGTTCGGCGCCGCCGACCTCGGGGCGCTGCTCGAAGAACTCGTCCAGTGCCCCGGCCCGGGCGGCGAGCTGGTAGACCGCCAGCTGCTTGTGCTCGGGCAGCGACTTGTCGGTCGGCAGCTGCTTGCCGGTCTTGAAGTCGACCACGTACGCCCGGCCGGCCTCGTCCTGTTCGACCCGGTCCATCGAGCCGCGGATCCGGACGCTGACCTCGCCGACCGGCAGGGTGAGGTCGAAGTCGTGCTCGGTGGCGACGGTGCTCCGGCCGCGTTCCAGCACGTGCCAGTGCAGGAACCGCTCCAGCGCCGCCCGGGCCTGCTCCTTCTCCTGCTGGGACTTCCAGGGCGCGTCGAAGGCCAGCGCGTCCCAGACCGTGTCGAGCCGCTCCATCAGCACCGCCAGGTCGGCCGGGGTCCGCCCGGAACCGACCTCGTCGGCCAGCGCGTGCACCACGTTGCCGAAGCCCTGGGCGGCGGTGGTGGTGCTGCCTGCCTTGACGTCCTTCTCCAGGAACCACTGCAGCGAGCAGCTCTCCAGCTGCTCCAGGCCGCTGCCGGAGAGCCGCACCGGCAGCTCGGCGTCCCGCAGCGGTTCGGCCGACTCGGTCCGGTCCACCAGGCCCCACCAGCGGTCGGGGTGGGCGACCGGCACCAGCGGGGCGCCGTCCTCGTCGGTGGCCGCCGCCAGCACGGCCAGCCGCTCGGCGGCGGCCCGGCGCAGCTCGGGCGGACGCGCCGGGTCCACCGTCACCGCCCGCAGCTCGGCGACCAGGGCGGAGACCGCCAGCGGCCGCTTCGGACGGTGCGTCACGTCCTCGACCGTCACCTGCGGGGTGCGCCGCAGCACCCGGCCGGTCCTGGGGTCGAGCTCCTCGCGGTACAGCTCGCGCAGGAACCGGGACGGCTCGTCGCCGTCCTCGGCGGGGGCCTTCACCGCCGTGACGATCAGCCGGTCCTTGGCCCGGGTGACGGCGGTGTAGAAGAGGCGGCGCTCCTCCCCCAGCAGCGCGGCCGGGGAGAGCGGCTCGGCCAGGCCGTCCCGGCCGATCCGGTCGGCCTCCAGCAGCGAGCCGCGGCGGCGCAGGTCGGGCCAGAGGCCGTCCTGCACGCCGGCCACCACGACCACCCGCCACTCCAGCCCCTTGGACCGGTGCGCGGTCATCAGCCGCACCGCCTCCGGCCTGACGGTCCGTACGGCCAGGGTGTCGGCGGCGATGTCCTGCGCCTCCAGCTCGGCCAGCAGTTCCTGGGCGCCCCGGTGCCCGGCCACCTGCTCCTCGGCGCGGGCGGCGGTCTCGAACAGCGCGCACAGCGCGTCCAGGTCCCGGTCGGCGTTGCGGCCGGCCGCGCCGCCGCGCAGCGCGGCCCGCTCCAGCCGTTCGCGCCAGCGGCGGCTGCCGTCCCAGAGCTCCCAGAGCGCGGCCTCGGCCCCGCCGCCGCCCGCGAGCTGTTCGCGGACCTTGCGCAGCAGCACGCCGAGTTCGCGGGCCCGGCGGGCGTAGCCGGGCTCCATCGCGACCAGCCGGTCCGGCTCGGCCAGCGCCTCCCGGATCAGCTCCTCGGCCGGGCGGACCACGGCGGGCGCCTCGGTGTCCCGCAGCGCCTGCCGTTCCTCCTCGCGCAGGGCCCGGCCGAGCCGCCGCAGGTCGGAGCCGTCCAGCCCGCCGAGCGGGCCGGTCAGCAGGGTGTGCGCCTGCTCGGCGGTGCACTGCGCGGCGGGGTGGGCGCAGACCCGAAGGGCCGTCAGCAGCGGGGTGACGGCGGGTTCCTCCCGGAGCGGCAGGTCGTCGCCGTCGATCTCCAGCGGCACCCCGGCCGCGCCGAGCGCCCGCCGGACGCCGGGGATGGACCGGCCGCCGGCCCGGACCAGCACCGCCATCTCGCCCCACGGCACGCCGTCCTCCAGGTGCGCCCGGCGCAGCAGGTCGGCCACCGAGTCCAGCTCGGCACCGGGGGTCGGGTAGGTGTACACCTCGACCCGGCCGCCCTCGCGGGAGGGCAGCAGGGCGCGGTGCGCCGCCAGCTTCTCGGCGGGCAGCCGGCCCATCGGCATCCGCCGGGTGAGCTCCCGGGCGGCGGCCAGCAGGACCGCGCCGGAGCGGCGGGAGACCCGGAGCACCTTGACGTCGCCGGGGCTGCCGTCGGCCTTCGGGAAGGTGTCGGGGAAGTCGAGGATGCCGTTGATGTCGGCGCCCCGGAAGGCGTAGACCGACTGGTCCGGGTCGCCGACCGCGACCAGGTCCCTCCCGCCGCCCGCGAGTTGGCGCAGCAGCCGGACCTGGGACGGGTCGGTGTCCTGGTACTCGTCCACGAAGACCACGTCGTACCGGGCCCGCAGCGCGTCGCCCACCTCCGGCCGTTCGGCCAGCAGCACGGCCCGGTGCACCAGTTCGGCGTAGTCGAGCACCCCGCGCAGGTCGAGCACGTCCAGGTAGTCGGCCAGGAAGTGCGCGGCGGCGGCCCAGTCGGGGCGCTGCACGCCGGCCGCGAACCGGCTCAGCTCGGCCTCGCCGAGGCCCAGCTCCCGGCTGCGGGCGAGCACCGCCCGGACCTCGTCGGCGAACCCCCGGGTGGTCAGGCAGGCCCGCAGGTCCAGTGGCCAGGCGATGCCGCCCTCCCCCAGCCGGACGTCCTCGGCGTGACCGGCCAGCAGCTCACGGACCATCACGTCCTGCTCGGGGCCGGACAGCAGCCGGAGCGGCTCGGCGTACGCGGCGGGCTCCTGGTGGGCCCGCAGCAGGGCGTAGCAGAACGAGTGGAAGGTGGTGGCCTGCGGGGTGGCCGAGCCGGTGCCGAGCCGGGTGGTGGTCCGGTCCCGCAGCTCCATCGCGGCCTTGCGGCTGAAGGTGAGCACCAGGATGCGTTCCGGGTCGGTGCCGCGTTCGATCCGCCGGACCACCGACTCCACCAGCGTGGTGGTCTTGCCAGTCCCCGGCCCCGCGAGCACCAGCAGCGGCCCGTCGGTGTGCTCGGCCACGGCCCGCTGGTACTCGTCCAGCACGGGCGGGGCCGGCTGCGCGAGCGGACTGCGGACCAGACGGAACGGGGAGGACACCCGGACGAGCCTACCGCCGCGCTCCGGAGGCTAGCGCCCGTCCCAGCGGGCCACCCGGAGATCCACCCGGGGCTCGCCGCCGACCAGCCGGAGCGGGGTGCCCTCGGTCCGGTACTCGGGCAGCGCCCGGTGCTCGTGCCCGGGCAGCGGGCGGCCGTCCGCCCGGACCACCCGCCACCAGGGGACGCCCGAGCCGTACAGCGCCATCACCCGGCCGACCTGCCGGGGACCGCCCCGGCCGAGGTACTCGGCGACGTCCCCGTAGGTCATCACCAGGCCGGGCGGGATGCGTTCGGTCAGGTCGAGCACCGACTCGGCGTACGGCGGCAGCTCGTCGGCCGGCTCAAGGTTGGTCACCTCCGGCATCCTGCCAAAACCGGACCGGTTCCGGCACCATCCGGTCGATCCGGGCACTCCCAGGGAGGGATTCGGCGCGCCCGATGTGGCCCCTGTCCGGCAAGGGGCGACCCGGCGTGCCACCATCTTCGGGGCGGTGAGTGGTGATACGAGGACAAGACCAGATGACCGGGACGGTAGAAGTGGACGTGGACGAGGGCCCGGACGGGTCCGCCACCGCATCTCCCGGCCCGCACCCACCGTCGTTGACCAAGGGGGACGAAGGAGTGGCCGAGGAGCCACCGAACGGCGACCACCTCGCCGTGGACGAGCCGCTGCTCGCCGCCCGGGCGCACCGCCCGTCCGACCTGATCCGCTTCCTGGCCGGGCTCATCGGCATAGTGGCGCTCTTCCTGGTGGCCCGCTTCGCGGTCTCCACCACCTCCGGCCTGGAACACGACATCGCGATCAACGCGGTCCGCATCCCCAGCTGGCTGACCACGGTCGCGGGCCTGGTGTCCAGCATCGCGGTGCTGGCCGTCCCGCTCTCCTTCGCGGTCGAGCGGCTGATCAAGCGGGACGGCCTGCGGGTGGCCGACGGCGTGCTCGCCTCGGTGCTGGCGTACGGGACCTCGCTCGGGGTGGACTGGTGGGTCGCCGCCGGCGCCCCGGAGACCGTCCGCACCGCGCTCACCCAACTGCCCCCGGGCGGCGAGCCGGTGCTGACCGACCCCGTGCACGGCTACCTCGCCCCGGTGATCGCCTACATGACGGCGGTCGGCATGTCGAGCCGCCCGCGCTGGCGGGTGGCGCTCTGGTCCGTGGTGGTGCTCAGCGGGCTGACCGAACTGATCAGCGGGTACACCACGGTGCTCTCGCTGATGCTGACCGTGCTGATCGGCTGGTCGGTCGCCTACGCCACGCTGTACGCGATCGGCTCGCCCAACATCCGTCCGACCGGGCAGCACCTGATGATCGGCCTGCGCAAGGTCGGCTTCGCCCCCGTCGGTGCGCACCGTGCCCCGGACGCCCCGGGCGGCACCCGGCGGTACTACGTCGAACAGCACTCCGGGCCACCGCTGGACGTGCACATCATCGACCGCGAGCAGCAGGCCTCCGGCTTCTTCTACCGGGCCTGGCGGCGGCTGCGGCTGCGCTCGGTCGCGGTCCGCCGCAGCCCGCAGTCGCTGCGCCAGGCGCTGGAGCAGGAGGCGCTGATCGCGTACGCGGCCACCGCCTCCGGCGCCCGCGCCCCACAGCTGGTGGCCACCTCCGAGCTCGGCCCGGACGCCGCCATCCTGGTGTACGAGAAGCTGTCCGGCCGACTGCTGGACGAGCTCTCCGACGAGGAGATCACCGACCAGGTGATGGCCTCGCTCTGGGAGGCGGTGGACGCGCTGCACGAGCGCCGGATCGCCCACCGCCGGCTGACCGGCGAATCGCTGCTGGTGGTGGACGAGAAGACCGGCTACCTGGTCAACCTGTCCGGCGGCGACATCGCGGCCGGCGACCTGACCCTGCGGATCGACGTCGCCCAGCTGCTCACCACCTTCGCGCTGCGGATCGGCCCGGAGCGCTCGGTGGCGGTCGCCAACGGGGTGCTCGGCGCCGACCGGGTGGCCGCGGCGCTGCCGCTGCTCCAGCCGGTCGGGCTGAGCCGCTCCACCCGGATCGACCTGTCCCGGCTGAACAAGGAACGCAAGTCCGCCGCCCAGGCACTGGCGCTGGCGCAGGTCACGGCGGGCGAGCGGACCCAGCAGCAGGCCGAGGAGGACATCGCGGCGGCGAGCGAGGACCTGCTCAGCCTGCTCCGCGGTCAGATCCTCCAGGTCGTCCCGGAGGCCCCGCTGGCACCGGAGAAGATCGAGCGGCTCAAGCCGAAGACCGTGATCACCGTGGTGGCGCTGGCCTTCGCGGCCTACTTCGCGCTGACCACCATCAAGCCCGAGCAGTTCAACCTGGACCGGATGAACTGGGCCTGGGCGGCCGCCGCCCTGGCGGCGGCCGCGCTGACCTACGTGGCCGCCTCGATGAGCCTGACCGGTTTCGTGCCCGAGCGGCTGCCGTTCAAGCGGACCGTGGCGGCCCAGGTGGCCGGCTCGTTCGTGAAGCTGGTCGCGCCCGCCGCGGTCGGCGGCATCGCGCTGAACACCAGGTACCTGCAGAAGTCCGGCATCCGTTCCGGCCCCGCGGTGGCCAGCGTCGGTGCCTCCCAGCTGGCCGGGCTGGGCGGGCACCTGCTGCTGCTGTTCGTCTTCGGCCTGGTGACGGGCAGTCAGAAGCAGGGCAACGAGGGCGCCGACAAGGCCGTGATCATCGCGATCCTGACCGCGGCCGTGCTGGCCCTGGTGATCGCGGCGGTCGGCCCGCTGCGGCGGTTCGTGGTGACCAGGGTGCGCTCGCTGTTCTTCGGCGTGGTGCCCCGGATGCTCGACCTGATGCAGAGCCCGACCAAGCTGCTCACCGGGTTCGGCGGCATCGTGCTGCTCACCCTGAGCTTCACCGCCTGCCTGGACGCCTCGATCCGGGCCTTCGGGTACTCGATGAGCTTCTCCGCCGTCGCGGTGGTCTTCCTGACCGCCAACGCGGCCGGCTCGGCCATCCCCACCCCGGGCGGCATCGGCGCGGTCGAGTTCGCCATGATCACCGCGCTCACCCTGAGCGGGGTGGCCGCGCCGATCGCCACCTCGGCGGTCTTCCTGTACCGGGCGCTGACCTTCTGGCTGCCGGTGATCCCCGGCTGGTTCTGCTACAACGTCCTGCAACGCCGGGGCGCGCTGTAGCACGCCGAAAGGGGCGCGGGGCCAGTGGCCCCGCGCCCCTCGTCGTACCCGAGGTCTAGTAGACCGGCTTGTGCGGCTCGATCTGGTTCACCCAGCCGAGCACACCGCCACCGAGGTGGACCGCGTCCGAGAAGCCCGCCGACTTGAGGACGGCCAGCACCTCGGCCGAGCGGACGCCCGACTTGCAGTGCAGCACGATCTTCTTGTCCTGCGGCAGCGTCTCCAGCGCGTTCCCCATCAGGAACTCGTTCTTCGGGATCAGCACGGCGCCCGGGATGCTGACGATCTCGTACTCGCCGGGCTCGCGGACGTCGACCAGGAAGATGTCCTCGTCCTCGTCCTGCCAGGCCTTGAGCTGCTTGGAGGTGATGGTCGAGCCCGCGGCCGCGGCCTGGGCCTCCTCCGAGACGACGCCGCAGAAGGCCTCGTAGTCGATCAGCTCGGTGACCGTCGGGTTCTCACCGCAGAGCGCGCAGTCCGGGTCCTTGCGGATCTTGACCTGACGGTAGTTCATCTCCAGCGCGTCGTAGATCATCAGACGGCCCACCAGCGGCTCGCCGATCCCGGCCAGCAGCTTGATCGCCTCGGTGACCTGGATCGAGCCGATCGAGGCGCAGAGCACGCCGAGCACGCCGCCCTCGGCGCAGGACGGCACCATGCCGGCCGGCGGGGCCTCGGGGTAGAGGCAGCGGTAGCAGGGGCCGTGCTCGGCCCAGAACACGCTGGCCTGGCCGTCGAAGCGGTAGATCGAGCCCCACACGTACGGCTTGCCGAGCAGCACCGCGGCGTCGTTCACCAGGTACCGGGTGGCGAAGTTGTCGGTGCCGTCGACGATCAGGTCGTAGCCGGAGAAGATCTCCATCACGTTGTCGTTGTCGAGGCGCTCCTCGTGCAGGATCACGTTGACGTAGGGGTTGATCTCCTGGACCGACTCCCGCGCCGACTCGCCCTTGGAGCGGCCGATGTCGGACTGGCCGTGGATGATCTGCCGCTGCAGGTTCGACTCGTCGACGACGTCGAACTCGACGATGCCGAGCGTGCCGACACCGGCCGCCGCCAGGTACATCAGGGCGGGCGAGCCGAGACCGCCGGCGCCGACACAGAGCACCTTGGCGTTCTTCAGCCGCTTCTGCCCGGCCATCCCGACATCCGGGATGATCAGGTGGCGGGAGTACCGGCGGACCTCGTCAACGGTGAGCTCGGCGGCCGGTTCGACCAGGGGTGGCAGCGACACGGGGACTCCGATGGTCGTCAGTTCGGGCTGGGCAGGAGGCACCATCCGGTGACTCAGCTACGCCAACAGTGTCACTCGGCCGGGGTATTCCGAGACAGCAGGTCCGATGGGTGAGACGGTCGGCGCCGGATGCTGGGACCACCCCCCGAACGCCCAACTCCCCTGGTGGGCGGCGGTCAGACCCGGCAGGCCGTCTCCAGCCAGATGTCGCCGAGCGACTCCTCCAGCGGCACCTGTGTCCGCCAGCCGAGACGGTCCCTGGCGGTCCGGACGTCGGCCTGCCGCCACTGCACCGGCTCACCGCCCGGGCGGTGCGGCGGGTGGTCGTGCCCCGTCCCGAGTGCTCCCACCCCGAGCTGCCCCGGCAGCACCGCCACCCGGGCGTCCTCGCTGATCGAGCCCTCGAAGCCGGCCGCCCGCACCAGCAGCTGCGCCGCGTCCCGGGCCCGGACGGCGTGGCCGCTGCCGATGTTGATCACCCCGGTGGCGGCCGAGACGGCGGCCGACTGGATCGCCCGGGCGACGTCCCGGACGTCGACGAAATCCCGGTATCCGGACAGGTCGGGCATTCGGACCTGGTGCTCCTCCTGCTCCAGCGCCCGGCGCAGCCCCTCCGCCAGCCGTCCGAACAGCGAGGCCGCGGGCGACCCGGGGCCGACCACGTCGAAGACCCGGAGCACCGCCGCGTCCAACCCGGAGGCCAGCACCAGCTCCGTCCCCGCCAGCTTGGAGACCCCGTACGGGCCGGACGGCCGGGGCTCCGCGCTCTCCGGGACCGGCACCCCGCTGGGCATCGGCCCGTACTCGGCGGCGGAGCCGACGTGCACCAGCCTGGCCGGCTCCCGGCTGCGCCGGATCGCCTCGCAGACGGTGGCCACCGCGAGCGTGTTGGACCGGATCAGCGACCGTGAGCTGCCGTACGTCGCCCCGGCGCAGTTGATCACCGCCTGCGGGGCCACCGCGTCCAGGAACCGGGCCAGCGCGCCGGGACTGCCCGCCGTCAGGTCGAAGCGGATGTCGGCCGAATCGCGTCGGCCGAGCACGGTGACCTGGAGGTCCGGTTCGACCAGCAGTCGTTCGGCGACCCGACGGCCGATGAAGCCGTCGGCGCCCAGCAGCAGCACCCTCATCAGGGGGTGTCCTTCCACGAGATACGGACAGGGGTTGGGGAGCGGCGGTGCGCGCCCGGCCGGCCCAGCACCAGCCAGGCGTACGGCAGCAGCAGGGCGGCGGCCGAGCCGCAGGTGAACAGTTGGGCGGTCTCCGGCCGCCACCGGGCGACCGTCGTCAGCAGCAGACCGGCCGAGCCGGCCGCCAGCAGGGCGGCCACCGCCGGGGTGCCCCGGCCGCAGCGCAGCAGCACCGTGGCCGGGAGCAGCAGCAGGCCGAGCGCGGCCTGGCCGGCCCACTGCGGACCGTCGGCCCGCTGCACGGCCTGGTACAGCAGGCCGCCACCCGGGCCCGGGTCGACCACGTCGAGCAGCAGCAGGCCGGCCAGGCCGAGCCCGGCCGTCGCCAGCAGTTGCAGGCCGGCGGCCACCGGCAGCGCGGGCCACATCCGGGCCCGGAATTCGGCCATCGTGCGGGCCGCGCCGAGGTGGCTCCAGGCCACCTGCCGGAGCCACCCGGTGGCCCACTCCACCGCACCGGCGGCGGTCGCGGCGGCCACGCCGAGCACCGCCCCGGCCGGCCCGCCGGCCGTCACCGGCAGCACCACCAGCAGGGCCACCCCGACGCCGTGGCCGGCCCGGTGCAGGACCGTTCCGCCTGATCCGGCGTCAGCCGACGGGTGGTCGGAGCGCGCGGGCGGGCGGGCCGCCGCCCAGGCCAGCCAGCCGCCGCAGAGCACGGCCAGCGGCCCCCGGGCCACCGACGGCAGCAGTGCGGCACCCCCGGCCAGCACCGCCGCCGGCAGCCCGTGCCGGACGGCGCTGCGCAGCGCCTGCCAGGACCGCTGCCCGCGGCGCACCGGCGGCACCGGCACGGGGGCGGTCGGCAGGCGGCGCGGGACCCGGGCGTACAGCTCCTCGGCCAGCGAGAACACGTCGGCGTGCCGGCAGCGGGCCGCCTCGGCCGGGCCGAACCCGGCGTCCTCCAGGGCGGCGGCGATCTCCAGCGCGTCCACGGCCTGCTCGCACGAGGTGCGGTGACGCTCCATCAGCTCCCGCACCGGATCCACCTCCCGCCCGGTCATCAGACGGCCTCGGCCACGGCGTCGGCCGGCCCCGCCACCCAGTACTCGGCGGGCCGGGCGAACGGGCGGGCGGCCGTCTTCGCCGCCGCCGGGAAGGCGGGCCAGCGGGACACCAGCTCCAGGTAGACCTCCCGGAAGGCGGTCACCACCGGCTCCACCGCGAACCGCTCCTGCGCCCGCAGCCGCCCGGCCAGCCCGAGCCTGGCCCGCCGCTCCTCGTCGCCGAGCAGGGCCAGGCAGGCGGTGGCCAGCGCGGCGGGGTCACGCGGCGGGACCAGCAGACCGGTCGGCCCGACCACCTCACGGGCCACCCCGACCTCGGTGGCCACCACCGCGCGGCCGCTCAGCATCGCGTCCGCCAACAGGCGCGGGCTGCGCTGGGCCAGCGCCGAGAACACCACCAGGCTGCCCGCCGCCCAGACCTCGGCCGGGCCGCCCTCGGGCCTGCCCTCGAACGAGACCGCCGCGTCCACCCCGAGCCGCTCGGCTATCCCCCGGCAGTGCGCCAGGAAGCCCGGTGCCCCCTCCTCGCCGTACATCCGCAGCCGGGCGGCGGGCAGCTCGGCCCTGATCCGGGCGAAGGCGTGCAGCATCAGCGCCGGGTCGCGGCCCGGCTCCAGCGCCCCGGCCCAGACCAGCACCGGGCCTTCCGGCTCCGGCCCGGCCGCCGCCCGGGCCACCGCCGGGGTGCCCTCGTGCACCACCCTGATCCGGGCCGGGTCGGCCCCGCAGCGCTCCTGCCAGTGCCGGTCGTAACCGCTGCCCGGGGTGAGCACCGCGGCCTGCTGGTAGGTCTCCTCGGTCAGCAGCCGGAAGAAGGCGATCAGCAGCGCGCGGACCGGCCAGCGGTACGGCGCGGTGCGGTAGCTGCGGTACTGCTCGCGCAGGTGCAGCCCGTGCTCGGTGATCACGAACGGGACCCCGTGCAGCTCCTTGGCGACCAGCGCGGGGAGCGCGGCCGGGCCGCCGCCCACCACGTGGCACAGGTCGGCCGAGCCGAGCCCCCCGGGGCCGGTGCCGTACCAGGGTGCGGAGAGCGGCCGGAGGCACTGCTCCAGCAGGTCCGCCGCCACCAGCACGTCTCTGACCTGCGGCTGGCCCGCCGCCGTCTCGGCACCGGGCGAGCGCCAGACCTGCTCCAGCACCCGCTGGGCCGGGCCCGAGGCCAGGAAGGCCGGCAGCGCGCCGTCCTCCCGGCCGAGCGCGGCCAGCCGGTGCAGCGCGGGGCCGAAGGACTCCCGCTCGCCGGGTATCACCAGCGAGCGGATCAGCGTCCGGTACGCCTGCTGGTAGGACCGCCGCCGGTGCAGCGCGGGCCCGCGCCCCTTCGGCCGCCGCCCCCAGAGCGACAGCTCGGCGACCGGCACCGGCCCCTCGACCGGCCCGCCGCCACCACCCAGCAGGTAGAGCCGGAACTCGTGCTCCGGCAGGCCCTCGATCAGCCGCCCGCACCAACTGTCGACACGCTGTGCGTACGAGCTGGCACCCTCGGTGAGCAGAGCAATGCGCACGACGACCTCCAGAGCAGAGCGGTTCCCTTGACCGGGTGCGGTACCGCCGCGGCCTCAGCCGGCGTACCGGTAACTCGGAACGGGCTCCGGCGGGCTGCGCCGCACCGCTCGACACCCTGCGCAGCCGCGGACGCCTGCTGCTCCCCCACACCTGTTCGGTCCGACAGCACGAAGGTAGAACGAAACGCGGACAGGCCATCGGCCACCGACCCGGCTGCCACCTGAACGAGTGAAACCGCGTGACCTCGGCCGGGGTCCGCCGTTCTCCGGCCGTCCGCCGCCCCGTCGGCTCCGGGCCGTCAGCTCTCGGCCAGCAGCTCCCGCACCGAGCGCGCCACCAGCTCGGGGTGCTCCAGCATCGCCACGTGCCCCGAGTCCGGCAGCACCAGCAGCCGGGCGTCCGCGAACTCCGCGCAGGCCCGCCGGGCGGACCGGTACGAGACCAGCTTGTCGCGCAGCCCGTACACCAGCAGCACCGGCGCCTTCACCTGCGCCGCCTGCCGCCAGAGCGACTGCTCGCCGCGCTCGGTGTACGCCGCGACGATCCCGCGCGCCGACCCGGCCAGCGCCGACAGCGCGTACGGCAGCCCGGCCCGGCGCCGGTACTCCGCCACCGCCCGGTCCCACTGGGCGGACGGCACCGCCGCCGGGTCGCCGTAGACCAGCGCGAGCAGCTCCCGGGTGGCCTGCTCGACGTCGCCGCCGGGGCTGCGGGTCCGGCCCAGCAGCGCCGGGACGCCGGGCACCGCCAGCAGGCCGGTCGGCCAGGCGGTGCGCTGCGGCGGCAGCTCGGGCAGCGCGGGCGAGATCAGCGTGAGGCTGCGCACCAGGTCGGGCCGGAGCGCGGCCAGCCGGACCGCGACCGCGCCGCCGAGCGAGTTGCCGAACAGGTGCACCGGGCCGCGGCCGGCCGCCTCCAGGTACCCGATCACCGCCCGGACGTGCCCGGAGACCGACAGGTTGCCGTCCTGCGGCGGCGCCGACCAGCCGAACCCGGGCAGGTCCACCGTCTCGGCCGCGAGTTCACCACCGAGCTCGGCGATCAGCTCGGTCCAGTTGTCCCCGGAGCCGCCGAGCCCGTGCACGAAGAGTGCGGGCGGCAGGCCCTCGGTGCCCGGCCCGGGACCGCGTACCGCGAGGACCGCCCCGGGGACCCGGACGGTCCGCTCCGGCCCCGCGTCCCCGGCCGCCACCTGCTGTTCAGTGCTCATGAGGCACGATCGTAGTGAGCCCGACCGCGTCGGCCCAGCCTCCACGACGTCTCAAGCTCTGGACAGCGCAGGTGAGCCCCGTATTGTGTGCTTCCGACAAGGGGGTCCGGGTGCATTTCTCGCGCTCGCCCGGCGCGGATCGGGTTACCCAAAAGTAGAATCAGTCACCTTGCCAGCAATGCCCGGCACACCCGTCCCAGTGGGCGCTGCCGCAGACCGTGAAGTGAGGAGCGCCCGTGACGGCCGTCCAGGAGGCGCAGGAGCGCCCGCGTGGTGCCCGCCTGCCGCGCAGCGCCCGCCGTGAACAACTGCTCGGTGCCGCGCAGGAGGTGTTCGTCGCCCAGGGCTACCACGCCGCGGCCATGGACGACATCGCCGACCGCGCCGGGGTCAGCAAGCCGGTGCTCTACCAACACTTCCCCGGCAAGCTCGAGCTCTACCTCGCCCTGCTCGACAAGCACTGCGACGCCCTGGTGGAGTCCACCCGCGAGGCGCTCACCACCACCACCGACAACAAGCTGCGGGTGGCCGCGACCATGGAGGCGTACTTCAACTACGTCTCCAGCGAGTCCGGCGCCTTCCGGCTGGTCTTCGAGTCCGACCTGACCAACGAGCCCGCCGTGCGCGAGCGGGTCGAGCGGGCCGCCGACGCCAGCGCGACGCTGGTCAGCCAGGTCATCGCGGAGGACACCGACCTGCCCGAGGCGGAGTCCAAGCTGCTCGCCGTGGGCGTCTGCGGCCTGGCCCAGATCACCGCCAGGTACTGGCTCTCGCAGGACCTGGAGATCCCCCGCGACGCGGCCGTCAAGCTGGTCGCCAGCCTCGCCTGGCGCGGCCTCAAGGGCTTCCCGATGCACCCGGGCCAGGAGTCCTCGGACGCTTCCGCCGAATAGGCGATCAGCGGACCTTCGCCGTTCGGCGGGGTGGCTGGTCTAAGGTGAAGCCGTACGGCGCGAAGCCCGCGAACAGCGGTTCGAGCGTGTGGATGGCTGCAACCCGGAGGGACGGAAGCCGTGGAGGTCAAGATCGGCGTGCAGAACGCGCCCCGAGAGATCGTTCTCGAGAGCTCGCAGACTGCCGATGAGGTCGAGAGCGCGGTCACCAAGGCGCTGGAGGGCACCTCGAAGCTCTTCACGCTGACCGACGAGCAGGGCCGCCGCGTGATCGTCCCGGCCGAGCGCCTGGCGTACGTGGAGATCGGCGAGCCGAGCGTCCGCAAGGTCGGCTTCGGCAGCTGACGCAGTCCGGCAGTACCCGAACGGCCGTCCCCGGACAGGGGGCGGCCGTTCGGCTTGGGTGGGCGTACCGACCGGGGCGGCGGGGTATCCGATGGGGAACCCCCTGGGAGGCAACCCGTGGTCCTCGAAACGATCGCCTTCGCGCTCATCGGCCTGGCCGTCGGCTTCGCTGCGCTGATGCTGCTGCCCGAGTACTTCCCCGCCGCCAGATCGCTGACCGTGGCGACCGCGGTGGTCGCCGCCCTGCTCGGCGGCGTCATCTCCCACTACGCGCTGGGCGACCAGCTGCCCGCACTGGCGCTGCTCTTCTCGGCGGTCACCTCGGTGCTGCTGGTCTCGGTGCTCGCCCGCCCCGACCTGCTGCCCGGGACGGGGCGGCACCGGCACGCCTAGGTCACCGCTAGGAGGCGAGCCCGAGGGCGGCCATCCGCCGGGTGTGCGCCTCGGTGATCCGGTTGAACATCTTGCCGACCTCGACCAGGTCGAAGCCCTGCACCTCGGCGCCGCCGACCAGCAGGTTGGAGAGCGCGTCCCGTTCGGCCACCACCCGCTGGGACTGGCTGAGCGCCTCGCCCATCAGCCGCCGGCCCCAGAGCGCCAGCCGGCCGCCGACCCGGGGGTCGTCCTCGATCGCCTGCCTGATCCGGTCCACCGCGAACTGGGCGTGCCCGGTGTCACCGGAGACCCGGAGCACCAGGTCCCGGGTGTCGTCGTCCAGCCGGGCGGCCACCTCACGGTAGAAGTCGGTCGCGATCGCGTCCCCGACGTACGCCTTGACCAGGCCCTCCAGCCAGTCGGCGGGCGCCGTCATCCGGTGGAACGCCTCCAGCGGCTCGACGAACGGGGTCATCACGCCGGTCGGGTCGGCACCGACCTCCACCAGCCGGTCGTGCAGCAGCTGGTAGTGCTGGTACTCGTGGGAGGCCATCCTGGCCAGCATCGCCTTGTCGACCAGCCCGGGCGCGAACTTGGCGTCCTCGGCGAGCCGCTCGAAGGCGCTCAGTTCGCCGTACGCCAGGGCGCCGAGCAGGTCCAGCACGGCGGCCCGGTAGTCCGGGTCGGCCGAGCGGACGGCCCAGCCGCCGATCGAGGCGGGCGGGTCGGAAGCGACGGAGGTGACGGATGCGTCCAGCGGGGTGCCGTCGTCGGCTGCCTGAGTGCTCATTGCGGTCACCCTATCGCCCGCGCGGCGGGCCTCCCGGTACGGAGTAGGGCACGTCACGTGTTCGAGTCGTCGCCTGACTGTATGGTGGTAGGGAAGCTCGATGTATCCCGGTGGCACGTGTTGGTGCCGCGTACGGACACCGGGCGTTCACGTACGCGGATGCCCGGTCGGAGACCCGATCGGCTCCGACCATGGCCCGGACCTCGGGCCCTGGCACCGCATCAGTGGCCGAGCGAGGGCCGCCGCGGACCACGCCGCCCTGGCGCAGGTCCCGCGCCTGGCCCCTCACGGGAATCCTCCCTTACGCCGCCGATCGACGCGCCCGTCACCGGGCCGGTCGAGTCGGCAGGCCGCGGGGGCCGGCGCGGTTGTGCGACCTCGTATCCGACGAGTCGGGCTGTTCTGCGGCCCGTTGCCGTTCACGAGGCTGCCCGCCCGCCCTCTCGCTCTCGGCCCCACCACATGGAAGAGGCAGCACCCTGTCCACCACCGCTGAACCCACCAAGACCACCTTCCGGGAGCTCGGGATCCTCCCGGAGACCGCCGAGGCCCTGGAGGCCGTCGGCATTCTCCACCCGTTCCCGATCCAGGAGATGACCCTGCCGGTCGCCCTGACCGGCCACGACGTGATCGGCCAGGCCAAGACCGGCACCGGCAAGACCCTCGGCTTCGGCCTCCCGCTGATCGAGCGCGTCGTGGTCCGCGCCGACGTGGACGCCGGCCGGGCCACCGAGGAGCAGCTCTCCGACGGCCCGCAGGCGCTCATCGTGGTGCCCACCCGTGAGCTCTGCACCCAGGTCACCAACGACCTGCAGACCGCGGGCAAGGTCCGCGACGTCCGGGTCCTCGCGATCTACGGCGGCCGGGCGTACGAGCCGCAGGTCGAGGCGCTCAAGAAGGGCGTCGACATCATCGTCGGCACCCCGGGCCGCCTGCTCGACCTGGCCGGCCAGCGCAAGCTGGACCTCTCCAAGGTCAAGGCGCTGGTGCTCGACGAGGCCGACGAGATGCTCGACCTGGGCTTCCTGCCGGACGTCGAGAAGATCATCACCATGCTGCCCGCCAAGCGGCAGACCCTGCTCTTCTCGGCCACCATGCCCGGCCAGGTCATCTCGCTGGCCCGCCGGTACATGAGCCAGCCGACCCACATCCGGGCGGCCGCGCCGGACGACACCGGCCACACCGTGGCCAACACCACCCAGCACATCTTCCGGGCGCACTCGCTCGACAAGGTAGAGATGGTCGCGCGGATCCTGCAGGCCGACGGCCGCGGCCTGGCGATGATCTTCTGCCGGACCAAGCGCACCGCCGCCGACGTGGCCGACCAGCTGACCCAGCGCGGCTTCGCGGCCGGCGCCGTGCACGGCGACCTCGGCCAGGGCGCGCGCGAGCAGGCCCTGCGGGCCTTCCGGGCCGGCAAGGTCGACGTGCTGGTCTGCACCGACGTCGCGGCCCGGGGCATCGACGTCGAGGGCGTCACGCACGTCATCAACTACCAGTGCACCGAGGACGAGAAGACCTACCTGCACCGGATCGGCCGCACCGGCCGGGCCGGCGCCTTCGGCACCGCCGTCACCCTGGTCGACTGGGACGACATCCCGCGCTGGCAGCTGATCAACAAGGCGCTGGACCTGAAGTTCCCGGACCCGGAGGAGACCTACTCCACCTCGCCGCACCTGTACGAGCTGCTCAAGATCGCGCCCGGCACCACCGGTGTCCTGCCGCGCTCCGAGCGGACCCGGGCGGGTCTGAAGGCGGAGGAGATCGAGGACCTCGGCGAGACCGGCGGGCGTGGTTCGCGCAGCGCGGCCGGCGCCGGCCGCGGTCGCCGTACCGAGGCCGTCGAGGCACCGGCCGCCGAGCGGCCGGCCCGCGCCCCGCGCGAGCGGCGTCGCACCCGGGGCGGCAGCACCGCCGACGGTGCGGTCGTCGCGGAGGCCGCGGCCGTGGTCACCGAGGCCGCGCAGGTCGACGGTGCCGCAGCGGTCGAGGACGACGCACCGCGTCGTCGTCGGCGTCGCCCGCGCTCGGCTGCCGCCGGCACCGAGACGGCGGCGGCTCCGGCCCCCGCGGTCGAGACCGCCGAGGCGCCGCGCCGCCGGACCCGCACCCGTCGGACCACCACCGACGAGAGCTGATTTCTTCAGGACCCGAGGCAGCACCACCAGGGGCTCGGGGAACTGCGAGGAGGTCTGACGCGCGGGTCACACCGCACCGTGCCTGACCGCCTACGTACGCGTGACCTCGTCCGAGGCCGGCGTCGCAGTTCCCCGAGCCCCTGACGCTTCCGAAGCACCTGCCAAAAGGCGGGCGTCGCCCACGCGGCGAAGCCGACCGGATACCGGGAACGGGCCCACTAGGCTCGGCGGTGTGAGTACTCCGCCGTTTCTGAAGCTGCCCGTCTGTGCCAGTGCCGTCCGGCTGGCGACCTCGCGGGGGAGTTTCGCGTCGTTCGTCGCCGAGCCGGCCGGGCCGGTGCGCGGGACGGCGCTGCTGGTGCCCGGGTTCACCGGCAGCAAGGAGGACTTCATCGCCCTCCTGGAGCCGCTCGCCGAGCAGGGCTACCGCACGGTGGCGGTCGACCAGCGCGGCCAGTACGAGACCGGCGGCGACACCGACCCCGCCGCGTACGCGATCGAGGAGCTGGCGCTCGACCTGCTGGCGCTGACGGCGGCGCTCGGCACCACCACTCCGCTGCACCTGCTGGGGCACTCCTTCGGCGGTCAGGTCAGCCGGCAGGCGGTGCTGACGGCGGACCGCCGGGGCGGGCCGCTGCCGTGGCGGTCGCTCACCCTGCTCTCCACCGGCCCGGCCGCGATCGACCCGAACGAGGCCGCCCGCACCAAGCTGCTGATCGACGCGCTGGGCGGGATGAGCCTGGAGGAGATCTGGCAGCTGCTCCAGCAGCTGGAGCAGGACAAGCCCAGGCCCCGCCCCGAGATCGGCGAGTTCCTGCACCGCCGCTGGGTGGCCAACCGTCCCGAGGCGCTGGTCGTGATGGGCGGGCACCTGATCTCCGCGCCCGACCTGGTGGCCGAGCTGGCCGCGGTCGAGCTGCCCAAGCAGGTGGTCTCCGGCGAGCAGGACTACGCCTGGCCGGTCCCGGAGCAGATCGCGATGGCCGACCGGCTGGGGGTCCGGCACACCACGGTGCCCGGGGCGCTGCACTCGCCGAACGCCGAGCAGCCCGCCGCGACCGCCGCCGTGCTCGCCGGGTTCTGGAACAGCGCGGAGTAACCGCAGGTCAGCGCCCTGCCGGGGTTTTCACCGACAGAAACTCGTTAGTTCGGGTAATATTTGATTCTGTCCGGGAATCATCGCGCTCCGAGCGCTGTTGGGAACAACGGCGCACCCGTGCGCCGAAACCGGGACTTTACGGGTGGGCAACCACCCCGAAGCAGCAGTACGACACCGTGGTGATGAGGCTCGATCGGCTTCCGCCCGGTGCCGTTTGGTGAAGCAGTACGACAGCAGCACCCCGGACGACGAAGACCGAGCTGTCAGTTGAAGCCTCAGTCATGCAGTGAGGCAGGGAAGGGAGAGACCCATGCGTTTCGAGATCCTCCGCCTGGACGACGTCCAGGGCACCGCCACCGACACCCTGATCGCCGACGCGGACACCGTCCGCGAGTTCGTGGAGCGGGCCGCCCGCACCGGCGAGCGCCTGTACATCCGCCCGTTCAAGACGGTGTGACGGGTGCCGGGCCGGCTCCGGCCGGTTCCGCGACCCCGATCAGCACTGACGCCCCGTCACCGGCAACACCGGTGACGGGGCGTCAGTGCTTCCGCCGCGCGACCCGCTCCGAGCTGCCCGACGTTTGCCGCCGCCCGCCACGGGACATCCCCCAACGGGGCTGCCACCGGCCCGGACGGAACCGCACTCCATCCGGGTGATCGTCCTTGACGCGGCGCTCCGGAGGGAGGAGCGTTGTCCGTTATGAGGGGCGAGCCAAGCTGCCCGAGGTGCGCCGGCCGGGTCCGCGCGCCCGGTCTCTTCTCCGACACCTGGCAGTGTGACCAGCACGGCGCCGTGCACCCGATGCAGCCGGTGCTGCCACCGAGCGTCGAGGCGCTCGGGGTCGCCGTCGCCCGGTCCCAGGTGCCGGTCTGGCTGCCGTGGCCGCTGCCGGTCGGCTGGCTGTTCACCGGCATCGCCCACGCGGGAGACGACGTCTCCGGCGCCCGCGCCACCGCCGTGGCCTGCTCGGGCCCCGGGCCGCTGGGCGGTTTCGGCGAGCTGGTGCTGGTCGCCGAGGAGCTCGGCGTCGGCCTCGGCGCCCGGTACGCGGGCCTGCCCGGCCCCGATCCCGGCCCCAGCGTCTCGCTCTACAAGCCGGCCGACGCCAAGGTGACCGCCGCCGGCCGGCCGACCCCGATGTGGCACGTCCCCGAGGCGCCGGACGACCGGGCGGTCTACGTCGGCGAAGCGCGCGGGCTCTGGCTCTGGGCGATCGCCTGGCCCGAGCAGTCCGCGTTGATGATGTACGACGAGCTGGTGCTCACCGACCTGCGGGACGCGGGGGCCGAGCTCGGGCTGCTGCCCTGCGGGGCGCTGTCCCCTCGGCTGCTCGGCTGAGCGGGGCGCCGGGCGCGTAGATTGGGGCTCCCCGATCCCTGAGGAGCCGTCACCCGTGCGCATCGACCTGCACGCCCACAGCAACGCCTCGGACGGCACCGACTCGCCCGCCGAGCTGGTCGCGAACGCGGTGGCCGCCGGTCTGGACGTGGTCGCGCTGACCGACCACGACACGGTGGCGGGCCACGCCGAGGCGGCCGAGGCGGTCCGGGGCACCGGGCTGACCCTGGTGCCGGGGGCCGAGCTGTCCTGCCGGGTCGGCGGCGTCAGCCTGCACCTGCTGGCGTACCTCTTCGACCCGGCCGAGCCGGCCTTCGCCGCCGAGCGGGAGCTGGTCCGCACCGACCGGTTCCGCCGGGGGCGGGCCGTGGTGGAGCGCTGCCGGGAGCTGGGGGCGCCGATCAGCTGGGAGCAGGTCGAGCGGATCGCCGGCGCCGGTTCGGTGGGCCGTCCGCACATCGCCAGCGCGCTGGTCGAGGCGGGCGTGGTGGCGACCGTCTCGGACGCCTTCACCCACGACTGGCTGGCGAACGGCGGCCGGGCCGACGTGCCCAAGCACGAGACCGACCCGGCGACGGCCGTCCGGCTGGTCCGGGCGGCGGGCGGGGTGCCGGTGTTCGCCCACCCGGGCGCGGTGAAGCGCGGCCGGACCGTGTCCGACCAGGTGATCGCCGACCTGGCGGCGGCCGGTCTGGGCGGCCTGGAGGTGGACCACCTGGACCACGACGAGGAGACCCGGGCCCGGCTGCGCGGGCTGGCGGCCGACCTGGGGCTGCTGGCCACCGGGTCGAGCGACTACCACGGCCACCGCAAGACCGTCCGGCTCGGCGAGTACACCACCGACCCCGCCGTGTACGAGGCGCTGGTGGCACAGGCGACCGGAGTGCAGCCGATCGCCGGGTGAAGCCCGGCGCGCTGAGCGCGCGTCAGCGGTAGGCGGATCGGACAATTCGTCACATGAGCCGTGCCATCCCCCAGAACGATCCGCTCCCATGAGCTTCTTCGACGTCACGACCTTCGGGTCGCTCTTCGTCACCCTCTTCGTGATCATGGATCCACCGGGCACCATCCCGATCTTCCTGGCGCTCACCTCCGGCCGGGCGGCCAAGGTGCAGCGCCGGATGGCCTGGCAGGCCGCCGCCGTCGCACTCGGGGTGATCACCTGCTTCGGCCTGTTCGGCCGTCAGATCCTGGACTACCTGCACGTCTCGATCCCGGCGCTCCAGGTCTCCGGCGGCATCCTGCTGCTGCTGATCGCGCTCGACCTGCTGACCGGCAAGATCGAGGAGCCGACCCAGACCAAGGACGTGAACGTCGCCCTGGTCCCGCTCGGCACCCCGCTGCTGGCCGGGCCCGGCGCGATCGTCGCGGTGATCCTGGCGGTCCAGGGCGCCCACGGGGCGGCCCAGGACCTGGCGGTGTGGACCGCGATCCTGGCCATGCACGTGGTGATGTGGCTGACCATGCGGTTCTCGCTGGTGATCATCCGGCTGATCAAGGAGGGCGGCGTGGTGCTGATCACCCGGCTCTCCGGGCTGCTGCTCTCGGCGATCGCGGTCCAGCTGGTGGCCAGCGGCGTCTACGGCTTCATCAAGGACTACCAGCCGTGACCCGGGGCCTGACCGGACGTCAGTCCAGCGGGACGCCCCGGCGCAGCGGGTCGCGCAGGTCGCTGCCGTACCGGAGCCAGCGCTCCTCCAGCACGGCCGCGCCGTGCACCCGCTTGTAGCCGGCCTCGTTCGGGGTCATCGGCAGCAGCGGCAGGAAGCGGACCGGCTCGGCGGGCTCGGCCAGCTCCAGGTCCGGGACCAGGCCGCCGGGTTCGGCGGCCAGCACCGAGGTGAACGGGGCGCCCGCCCAGAGCGGCGCACCAAGGTCGAGCGAACCCCCCGGCGCCAGCACCAGGCCCTCGACCTGCGGGGTGGCGGCGAAGGTGGCCAGCGTCCGGAGCACGTCGTCGTGGCCCCCACGGACCGTCAGCACCAGCTCGGCCCGGGGCCCGCGGACCGGGTCGGCCACCACCGAGGTGGGGTCGGCCATCGGTGCGGCGGACATCCCGAGCGTGACATACCTCACCAGGCCGTCGGAGTCCGGCCCGAAGCGGAGCACCTCGATCCGGTCCGCGCCGAGGAAGGTGACGGCGGCCCGGCCGCTCGGTTCGCCGAAAGTTGCCAGCAGGCGGGCCTCGACCGCGGCCAGCACGGACGCGCGGGAGAGCTCGGCGGGGTCGTGGAAGTCGTGCGCCATGGCCAGACCCTAACGCCCCGCTGACGTCCGGCCCGTGCAGACCCCAGCGCTGGCGCCCTGTCAACTGTTAGGGTATGGAGCTGGCCACTGGAGAATCTCCGCCACACGGCCACGAAGTGAAGGAGGTGGTTCGCGGTGGATACCAGCCGACCATGCAGTACCGGCAGCTCTGCCCGGCCGCGTCGCCTTCACCCCGCCCTCGTCTGAGCGGCGGCCCCACTCCTCGACGGAGTTCCTGAGGCAGCGTCACGTCCGGCCGGGAGAGCACATTCCCCGGAGTCGCATCGTCCAAACCGCGCCCCAGCAAGGCACCTGGACTTTTCTGCACGGCTCCGGAACAACCGGCCACGCCGGCCTTGAACGTGCCGCCCCGCCGTCGCACCACGGTCCGTCTGTCACGTGCCGCCCTGCGACGCCTCCTGCCCGAGGAGTCCCGTCATGTCGATGATCAACAACCTGCGTGCCGCCGTCCGTCCACGTCCCCGCCGGGCGGAGCTGAACGGCTTCGACCCGGCGCACGAGAGCCAGACCCCGTCCGCCGTGGTGGACTGCGCGGTGTACCAGGACGGCAAGCGGCACGGCGAGCGGTGCAGCCCCCGGGAGGCCGCCCGCCGGGTCCGCGCTGCCCGCGAGACGGATGCCGGACCGTTCAGCTGGATCGGCCTGCACGAGCCCACCGAGGCCGAGTTCGAGGGCATCGCCCAGCGCTTCGGCCTGCACCCGCTGGCGGTCGAGGACGCCGTGCACGCGCACCAGCGCCCCAAGGTCGAGCGCTACGACGACGTGCTGTTCGCGGTCTTCAAGACCATCCGCTACGTCGAGCACGACCAGCTCACCCCGACCAGCGAGGTGGTCGAGACCGGCGAGCTGATGGTCTTCGTCGGCCCGGACTTCGTGATCACCGTCCGGCACGGCGGGCACAGCTCGCTGCACGAGCTGCGGCGGCGGCTGGAGAGCGAGAGCGGCGACGTCCCCGGCCTGCTGGCCAAGGGCCCGTCCGCCGTGCTGCACGCGATCGCCGACCAGGTGGTGGACAACTACCTGCTGGTCGCCGACCGGCTGCAGACCGACGTGGACGACATCGAGTTCGACGTCTTCGCCAACAAGGGCGGCCGGGGCGCGGACGTCGGCCGGGTGTACCAGCTCAAGCGCGAGGTGCTGGAGTTCAAGCGCGCGGTCTCGCCGCTGCTCCGCCCGATGCAGCAGCTCTCCGAGCCCGGCCAGCGGCTGGTCGACCCGGACATCCGCAAGTACTTCCGGGACGTCGCCGACCACCTGACCCGGGTGGTCGAGCAGGTGCACGGCTTCGACGAGCTGCTCAACTCGCTGCTCCAGGCCAACCTGGCGCAGGTCTCGGTCGCGCAGAACGAGGACATGCGCAAGATCACCTCGTGGGCGGCCATCTTCGCCGTCTCCACCATGGTCACCGGGGTCTACGGGATGAACTTCGACTTCATGCCGGAGCTGCACAGCCGGTACGGCTACCCGATCGTGATGGCCGGCATCGCCGTGCTCTGTATCGGCATGTACCGGGGCTTCCGCCGCAACGGCTGGCTCTAGTTCCCGGTGCTGCGGCCGCCCCGGGCGACCAGCACCAGGCCGAGCAGGATGACCACCAGCGCCGGGTACGCGGCCACCGGCGGCAGCTGGCCGAGCCAGAGCGCCGCGATCAGGGCGGCGCCGGGGGTCTCCAGCAGGATCGCCGTCGAGGTGACCGACGGGCCCAGGGTCCGCACCACCCGGTTGCTGAGCGAGTGGCCGAGCAGTTGGGCGGCCACCATCAGCAGCGCGATCTGCCACCAGACCCCGGCCGACCAGCCACCCATCGACACCCCACCGACCAGGCAGACCACCAGCAGCACCAGGGCCGTGGTGGCGTAGCAGACCAGCGTGTACGCCGTGGTGCTGACGGTCCGTCGGACCTCGGCGCCGAGCAGCATGTACCCGGCGGCGGCCAGCCCGGCGCCCAGCGCCAGCGCGTCCCCGAGCAACGCGTCCGGCGAGAGCGACATGTCGACCCCGGTCAGCACCAGCACCCCGGCGAACGCCACGCACGTCCCGATCCAGACCAGCCGGGGCGGCCGGTGCCCGAGCAGCCGCATCAGCAGGATCGTCCACAGCGGCGTGGTGGTCACCAGCGCGGTGGCCGAGGCCACCGAGGTCATCCGCAGGCTGGGCATCCAGAGCGCGAAGTGCAGCGCCAGCAGCACCCCCGCCGCCACCGCCAGCAGCAGGGCCCGGCGGCCGATCCCGCGCAGTTCGGCCCGGTGCCGGAGCAGCGCGTACGGGCCGAGCACCCCGACCGACATG
This sequence comes from Kitasatospora sp. NPDC101801, assembly GCF_044766665.1. NCBI lineage: Bacteria > Bacillati > Actinomycetota > Actinomycetes > Kitasatosporales > Streptomycetaceae > Kitasatospora > Kitasatospora sp. NPDC101801. The sequence continues at coordinate 54,558 of NZ_JBIWML010000004.1, read as the reverse complement.
ACGTTCCGCCAGAACGCGATGGCCAGCGCCGGGGCGGCGGTGGCACTGATCAGCGGGGCGGACAGCGAGATGCCGGCGATCGAGACCGCCAGCAGCAGCAGGTCCACCTTGGGCAGGGTGGCCGGGTGGGTGGTGAGCGCGGGGGCCGCCGACGGGGCGGGCATGGCGGTGTCGGGCCGGGCGGCGGGCACAGCTCTCCTCGGGGCGACGGAACGGGGGCAGGAGGCGGACGGACACCACGGTAAGGGCTGTAGCGGACCCATGGAACTGTCGTCCTGCGCCGTGAGACACCACGCGGACCACACCCGGGGGCGAAGCCTTACGCTGTCGGCCATGGAGCCTACGACGACCGACGCCCCCACCGGACCCGACCGGGCCACGCTGGACCGGGCCCTGCTGGAGGAGGCCGCGAAGAAGTCCGGTCTGCTCTGGGTCCGGGCCGACGGGCAGCCGCAGAGCCGGGCCCTCTGGCACGCCTGGCACGACGGCGCGGTGGTGGTGGTCGGCGACGGCATCGAGCAGCCCCTGCACGGGCTGACGGCCGGTCAGCAGGCCGAGGTCACCGTCCGCAGCAAGGACAAGTGGGGCCGCCTGACCGCCTGGCCGGCCACCGTCAGCGAGCTCGCCGCCGGCAGCGACGCCTGGCTCGGCGCGGTCGAGGAGCTCAAGGGCAAGCGCCTGAACGCCCCCGACACCGACACCATCGCCGAGCGGTGGGCCCGGGACTGCCGCGTCCTCCGGCTGACGCCCACCGGCCCGCTCACCGAGCAGCCCGGCGCCATGCCGGACGACTCCCACGCCACCACCCCGATGCCCACCCCGGCCACCACCCGCAAGCCCATCCCGGCGGGTCTCCCGAAGCTCCTCTTCAAGCGCACCCGCTAACACTCGGCGCTGCGCCACAGGCAGGCGCTCAGCGGTCGACCACCCAGGGGCGCGGGGCTGCGCCTTCGGCAGGCGCTCGGGCAGCTACGGTCAGGGGCTCGGGGGCTGCACTTTTGGCCAGCGCTTGGGCATCTACGGTCCAGGGGCTCGGGGAACTGCGAGGAGATCTGGCGCCGGGGTCACTGCGAAAGTGCCTGACCACCCCTGAACGGATCGCCTTTCCCGAGGCCGGCGTCGCAGTTCCCCGAGCCCCTGACCCTTCCGAGCCACCTGCCAAAAGCAGAGCCCCTGACTTCCGAGCCGTGTGCCCGAAGAGTTGACCCTCACACCGTGTCAGGCCATGGAGTAGCCCCATCATGTTCAGTATCGGAGACTTCGCGAAGCACGGCCGGGTGTCCATCCGGATGCTCCGCCACTACGACGCCATCGGCCTGCTGCTCCCCGCCCGGGTGGACCCGTTCACCGGGTACCGGGGCTACGAGGCGGCCCAGCTCGCCCGGCTCAACCGCATCATCGCGCTCAAGGACCTCGGCTTCACCCTGAACCAGGTGGCCGCGATCGTCGACGAGCAGGTGAGCGCGGAGGAGCTGCGCGGGATGCTCCGCCTGCGACAGGCGGAGCTGGCGACCGTGGTGCAGGAGGCAACCGTCCGGCTGGCCCGGGTCGAGTCGCGGCTCCGAACGATCGAGAGCGAGGGGCACATGCCTTCCGACGACGTTGTGGTCAAGAGCATTCCGGCGGTCCGGGTGGCCCGGCTGTCCGCCGTCGCGGAGAGCTTCGAACCGGAGCACATCGGCCCGGTGATCGGGCCGCTGTTCGGGCGGCTCTGCGGCCTGCTCGCCGAGGCGGGGCTGACCCCGGCCGGTCCGGGCCTGGCGTACTACGAGGAGGTCGAGCCCGGCACCGAGCGGGTCCGCGCGTTCGCGGCGATCCCGGTCGGCGCCGAGCCCGGTCCGGCCCACGGCTTCGAGGTCGCCGACCTGCCCGCCCTGCCGGTGGCGGCCACCATCGTGTACCGGGGGGCGATGGACGACATCCTGCCGACCTCGCAGACGCTGGCCCGCTGGATCGACTCCACCGGCCACCGCTCGCTCGGCTACACCCGCGAGCTGTACATCGAGTGCGAGGGCGACCCGTCCACCTGGGTGACCGAGCTCCAGGAGCCGATCACCACCGCCTGACCACGGGTCAGGACCCGGACAGCGCGCGGCTGTTGGACCACTCGCGGGTGGAGAGCACCAGCCGGTAGCCGTCCGGGTCCTCGACCGTCACGCCCCACTGCTCCCAGTACGGGTTGTGCGCCTTCACCCGGCGGCCGCCGTGCGCCTCCAGCCGGGCCACCAGCTGCTCCGACACGGGCCCGCCCAGATAGACCACGAAGAGGTCCTCGACGGTCGGCCGGGGCTGGATCTCCCCGGCCTCCACCAGCTCCAGGTGCCAGGCGGCGTCGGGCCGACCGACCATCAGCAGGGCGTGCTCCTCCGAGGTCCCGTCGGCCTCCGAGCGCCACAGCACGCTCAGGCCGAACCCGTCGACCCAGAACCGCTCCGCCGCCGCCAGATCCCTGGACGGCCTGGCGATCCTGACATGTGACGCACCGTTCACGATCTTCCCCTCTCGGTCGGCGGCCCCACCGTAGCGCCCGCCGGTCGGCGGGCTGCGGGGCGCCCGGACAGGTAACCTGGGCCCGGATCGTCGCGAGAGAGGAAGTCCATGGCAGGGCCAGGCAGCCGGGTCTTCATCTCCCATCTTTCCGGGATCGCGGTCTTCGACCCGAACGGCGACCAGGTCGGCCGGATCCGCGACGTGGTGGTCTCGCTCCGGATCGGCGGACGTCCGCCCCGGGTGCTCGGCCTGGTGGTCGAGGTGGTCGGCCGCCGCCGGATCTTCCTGCCGATGACCCGGGTGACCAGCCTGGAGTCCGGCCAGGTGCTCACCACCGGTGTGATCAACATGCGGCGGTTCGAGCAGCGCCCGTCCGAGACCCTGGTGCTGGCCGAGCTGCTGGACCGGACCGTCACCTGGACCAAGACCGGCGCCGAGGTCACCGTGCTGGACGTGGCGATGGTGCAGACCCGGGTCCGCGAGTGGGAGATCAGCAAGGTCTTCGTCCAGGCCGGCAAGGTCTCCCGGCTGCGCAAGGCCAAGGGCGAGACGCTGACCCTGGACTGGTCCGCCGTCAGCGGCTTCTCGCTGGTCGAGGAGGGCCAGGGCGCGGCCAACCTGCTGGCCACCTTCGAACAGCTCCGCCCCGCCGACCTGGCCAACGTGATGCACCACCTCTCCCCCAAGCGCCGGGCCGAGGTGGCCGCCGCACTGGACGACGACCGGCTGGCCGACGTCCTGGAGGAGCTGCCGGAGGACGACCAGGTCGAGATCATCGGCAAGCTGAAGGACGAACGCGCCGCCGACGTGCTGGAGGCGATGGACCCGGACGACGCCGCCGACCTGCTCTCCGACCTCCCCGAGGAGGCGGCCGAACGGCTGCTGCGGCTGATGGAGCCCGAGGACGCCGCCTCGGTCCGCCGGCTGCTCAGCTACGAGGAGAACACCGCCGGCGGTCTGATGACCACCGAACCCATCGTGCTGGAGCCGGACGCCACCGTGGCCGAGGCCCTGGCCCGGGTCCGGATCTCCGACAACAAGCCCGCGCTGGCCGCCCAGGTGTACGTCTGCCGCCCGCCGAACGAGACCCCGACCGGCAAGTACCTCGGCACCATCCACTTCCAACGGCTGCTCCGCGAGCCGCCGTACACCCTGGTCGGCTCGCTGGTCGACGACGACCTCGACCCGCTGCCGCCGGACACCCCGCTGCCACTGATCACCAGTTACCTGGCGGCGTACAACATGGTGGCGGCACCGGTGGTGGACGAGGCCGACCACCTGCTGGGCGCGGTCACCGTCGACGACGTCCTGGACCACCTGCTGCCGGACGACTGGCGCGAGGCCGCCCTGCACGCGGGCGACGCACACGAGAGCGAGGCGAGTGGTGGACGCTGACCGGAAGAGCCGCCGGGACGAGACCCCGCGCCAGCGCCTCCAGGGCGAGCTGCGCGAACTGCGCGAGCTCCGGGAGCTGCGCGCCCGCGAGGGCTCCCAGCGCCGTACGCCCCGCCCCGAGCCGACCGGCCCGGCCCGCAGCCGGCTGGACCAGCCGCGCACCGCCAGGCCCGGCTTCATCACGCTGCCGGTGTACGACCCGGAGGCGTTCGGCAAGCTCTCCGAGCGGATCGCCCGCTTCCTCGGCACCGGCCGGTTCATCGTCTGGATGACGGTGGTGATCATCGCCTGGGTGCTCTGGAACACCGTCGGTCCGGCGAACCTGCGGTGGGACAACTACCCCTTCATCTTCCTCACCCTGATGCTCTCCCTGCAGGCCTCCTACGCCGCCCCGCTGATCCTGCTGGCGCAGAACCGCCAGGACGACCGGGACCGGGTCAACATGGAGCAGGACCGGGCCCGCAGCGACCGCAACATCGCCGACACCGAGTACCTGACCCGGGAGGTCGCGGCCCTGCGACACGGGCTCGGCGAGGTCGCCACCCGCGACTTCGTCCGCTCCGAACTGCAGGCGCTGCTCAAGGAACTGGACGAACGCCGGGACGTCGCCGACCGGTTGTGACCGGCGGCACGTTACCGCCGGGTCGGCGTCGTTTCGGCGCGCCGTACCATCAAGGCATGGCCAACGAGACAGAGGTTGCGGCAGGCGTCACGGAGGAGTCCGTACGCGAGGCGCTGGCGACCGTCAACGACCCGGAGATCAACCGTCCGATCACCGAGATCGGCATGGTGAAATCGGTCGAGATCGGTGACGGCGGTGCCGTCCGGGTCGCGATCTACCTGACCGTCTCGGGCTGCCCGATGCGCGAGACCATCACCGAGCGGGTGACCACCGCCGTCTCCGGCGTCGCCGGGGTGACGGAGGTTCAGGTCGAGCTCGACGTGATGAGCGAGGAGCAGCGCAAGGAGCTCTCGCACCTGCTCCGCGGCGGCGCGCCCGAGCGGGAGATCCCGTTCGCCAAGCCCGGCACGCTGACCCGGGTCTACGCCGTCGCCTCCGGCAAGGGCGGCGTCGGCAAGTCCTCGGTCACCGTCAACCTGGCCGCCGCGATGGCCGCCGACGGCCTCAAGGTCGCCGTGGTGGACGCCGACATCTACGGGCACAGCATCCCCCGGATGCTCGGCGTCGAGGGCCGCCCGACCCAGGTCGAGGACATGATCATGCCGCCGTCCTCGCACGGCGTGAAGGTCATCTCGATCGGCATGTTCACCCCGGGCAACGCTCCGGTGGTCTGGCGCGGCCCGATGCTGCACCGCGCCCTCCAGCAGTTCCTGGCCGACGTCTACTGGGGCGACCTCGACGTCCTGCTGCTCGACCTCCCGCCGGGCACCGGCGACATCGCCATCTCGGTCGCCCAGCTGGTCCCGAACGCCGAGATCCTGATCGTCACCACCCCGCAGATGGCCGCCGCCGAGGTGGCCGAGCGGGCCGGCACCATCGCGCTGCAGACCCACCAGAAGATCGTCGGCGTGATCGAGAACATGTCGGGCATGCCCTGCCCGCACTGCGACGAGATGATCGACGTCTTCGGCACCGGCGGCGGCCAGACCGTCGCCGACGCCCTCACCCGCTCGGTCGGCGCCACCGTCCCGGTGCTCGGCTCGATCCCGATCGACGTCCGCCTCCGCGAGGGCGGCGACGACGGCCGCCCGGTCGTCCTGGCCGCACCGGACTCGCCCGCCGCCACCGCCCTGCGCACCATCGCCGGCAAGCTCGGCGGCCGCCAGCGCGGCCTCTCCGGTCTCTCCCTGGGGCTGACCCCGAAGAACAAGTTCTGACGTGACGTCACCGAAGGCCCCGGGAGGTGCTCCCGGGGCCTTCGGCGTTACCCGGGCCGGGGCGGCTCCGGGAGGGGCTCAGCGGCCGTCGTAGACCGTCAGGTCGGGGACGGTGGCGAAGCCGGCGCCGTAGGCGCTGACGCCGCGGCCGTAGGCACCGAGGAGGACGCCGGGGGCCTCGCCCGCGAGCACCCAGCCGTACTCGGACTCGCGGTAGCGGAAGGGCTGCGGGAGGCCGTTGACGGGGAGGCTGAGCGGGGACCAGCCGGGGCCGTCCAGGTCGTCGGCGAGGTCCCAGGCGAGGGCGCTCTGCTGGTCGAGCCAGTCCTGCCGGAGGGTACGGTCGAGCTGGCCGGGCCAGGTCGCGGCGAGCAGCCCCGAACCGGCCAGCCAGGCGGCGGAGGAGGCGGAGGTGGCTTCGAGCATGCCGGTGTTGTCGGCGCTGCGGCGGTTGTCCCGGCGGGCCACCGTGACCACCACGGCGAACTTGCGGACGTCCCGGGCCTCGTAGTGCCTGGCGGGCTCCTCGCCGTGCCCCAGGGTGCCGTAGTCGATCGGCTGCTCGGCCCGGCCCGCCGCCGCTCCGGCCTGCAGCAGCCAGCGCCGCCCGGTCCAGCCGTCGTCCAGGCCGTACCAGGGGAAGTCGGCGGCCAGGTAGGGCGCCAGCGGGTCGGCCGCCGCCCGGGTCTGTGCTCCCACGGTGGCGCCCACCGTGGCCGTCCCCACCGCACGGCTCGTCGCGTCCATCCCTGGGCCTCCTCGTACCGCACTGGTCAATGGCTCTCAGCACAATAGCGGCGGAGCCGCCGACGCCCCGCTCAGCGCGGCGGCCGGGCGGGGCGTACGGAAGGCGGGGGTGGGTCAGGTGGCGTCCGGGTCGAAGGGCGGGCGCTCGTCCTTCTTCAGCGGATCGGCGGCGACCGGGGAGGCGAGCGGCGAGGCCGACTTGGTCAGGTCGGAGACCGCCCGGCTCGGCGCCGGGTCGTCGTTGAGCACGGACTTGATGTCCAGCCCGTCCCGGATCTCCTTGAAGCCCAGCGGGTCCTCGTTGTTGCCGAGCAGCTGCTTGCGGACGAAGGTCTTCGGGTTCAGGTCCTCGAAGTCGAAGTCCTTGAAGTCCGGGCCCAGCTCCGAGCGGATGTCCTCCTTGGCACTGTCCGCGAAGGTGCGCACCTTGCGGACGAAGCCCATCACGTCCTGGATCAGCTTCGGCAGTTTGTCCGGGCCGAAGATCACGATGGCCAGGATGACCAGTGTCACGACCTCAAGTGGGCCTACGTCTGTGAACACCCGAGCTCCCGGCACCTGATGAAATCTGGACAGCGTCAGTACAGAGTAATGGCCACCGGCGTGTCCCGAGGCCCCAGCTTGATGAAGCTGTGGCAAAGATCCAGGCCGGCGGCCGGGCCCCTGCGTGGTTCAGCGAAGGTAGTGCTGGGGCGCGACGGGTCGGCGGTCGGCCTCCGCGCTCGGCTGCCAACTGGGCAGCGCCGCCATCAGCCCGCCCGGCGTCCGCACCGGGTACGCGGCGGGGAAGTCCACCGGGACCACCACCGAGCCGCCGCCCGGGCCGCTCACCGGGGTGACCGTGCCGTGCTGCTCCTCGCCGGAGACCGCGGAGACCCCGCCCAGGGTGACCGCCGCGACCGAGAAGGCGCCGGCCGCCGCGAAGACGAAGCGCCGGCCGAGCGGTGCGGAGCGCGTCACCGGCGGCGCGGCCGCGGCCGCCAGCGGGCGGAACGTCCGACGGGCCCTCGGGTCCACCCCGGGCAGCGGGGCACCGGCACCGAGCGCACCGCCCCCGAACGAGGCCCCGGCACCCCGGCCGAACGAACCGCCGGTCAGCCGGCTGCCGCCGAGCGTGCCGACCTCGGGCACGGTGGGACCGCCGGCCCCGGGGTGCTCGTCGTCCTCGGGCAGCGCGGCCACCGCGAGCAGCCGGGCCATCAGCAGTGCGGACGGGCCGGGAGCGGCGCTGCTGGTCAGCAGCTGCTTGGCCGACCGGCTCTCGTCCGCCTCGGCGAGGCAGTCGGGGCAGGTGGCCAGGTGGGCCTGGACCCGCTCGCGGGCGTCGTGGTCCAACTCGCCGTCGACGAAGGCGGAGAGCCGGTCACCGAGGTGGTGCTGCTCGGTGGGCGGCTCGGCGGCGGCCCGCAGCGGGACCGCCCGAAGCTCCGTCACCGGCTCGGCCCGACGGCCGAGTTGGGCCCAGCCGGAGCCTCGCCTGGCCCGGCCGGTGGGTTCGGCGGAGGTCACGCCGACCCCCGATCGGCCCCGGCGGGCTCGGCACCCACCGCCACCGGCTCGGCCCCGCCCCGGCGCACCCGGCCCGGAGCGGACCCCGGGGCACGGTGCTTGAGCGCGGCCCGCAGGTGCGAACGGCCGCGGTGGATCCGGCTGCGGACCGTCCCGAGCTTGACGCCCAGGGTCGCGGCGATCTCCTCGTAGCTGAGGCCCTCGATGTCGCAGAGCACCACGGCGGCGCGGAACTCGGGGGCCAGGGTGTCCAGCGCCTGCTGGACGTCGGCGTCGAAGTGGGTGTCGCTGAAGTGCTGGGCCGGGCTCGGCTCACGACTCGGCAGCCGCTCGGCGGCGTCGTCGCCGAGCGCGTCGAACCGGATCCGCTGACGGCGGCGCACCATGTCCAGGAACAGGTTGGTGGTGATCCGGTGCAGCCAGCCCTCGAAGGTGCCGGGGGTGTAGGTGGAGAGCGAGCGGAACACCCGGACGAAGACCTCCTGGGTCAGGTCCTCGGCGTCGTGCTGATTGCCCGTCAAGCGGTAGGCCAGCCGGTACACCCGGGCGCTGTGCGCCTCGACGATCTCCGCCCAGCTCGGCGGCGTCCAGGTCTGCGCGTCGGGGCCCTCGGCGAAGGTCGCGAGTGGGGCGGGGGCGTCGACCACCACGGTGTCGGCTGCGGTCGACTTGTCCAGGGGGGAGTGCGCAGACTGGTTCATCACGGGCTTCGGCGTACGGGCCGACGCAGAGCCGCTCAGGTGCCACGGCGTCCGGACGTCGTCCTCGGCCACACCTCCTCGGTCGGCTCTTCTGCCCAGCAGGGCCACCACCATATCCACCTCACCCGTCAGATCCGGATAAAGCACCGATTCCCGCCCGGGGAGCCACTGCTCCGTGGGCCGATCACCACTTCCCTTCCGGGTCAACGGCCGGTCTTCGAACGCGGTTCCCGCCCGGCCAGTAATCTGTGGCTGGAAATATCGACATCAGGCGCTCCGGAAGAGGCAGCCATCACCGACTTCGGGCCCGCACACGCGGCTCTCGCCGACACCTTCGTCGGCGAGGACGCGGTGCTGACCTACGCCAGGGCCCAGTCCGCGCGGACCGGCATCCGGGCGATCGGGCCGAGCGGCGGGTCCGCGCTGCGGCTGCTGGCCGCCGCGGTGGACGCCAAGGCGATCGCGGAGGTGGGCACCGGCACCGGCGTCTCCGGGGTCTACCTGCTGCGCGGGATGCGGCCGGACGGCGTGCTGACCACCGTCGACCTGGAGCCGGTCCGCCAGCAGTACGCCCGGGAGGCGTACCACGCGGCCGGCTTCGCCCCGAACCGGGCCCGGTTCATCCCCGGCCGGGCACTGGACGTGCTGCCCCGGTTGGCGGACGGTCAGTACGACCTGGTCTTCTGCGACGGCGACCCGGCCGAATCGCAGGCCTACCTTGCAGAATCGTTGCGCCTGCTTCGCCCCGGCGGCGTGGTCTGCTTCGAAGGGGTGTTCCAGCAGGGCCGGTTGGCCGAACCCGACCACCACGACCCGCAGACCCGCGCGGTCCGCGAACTGGTCCGGGACGTCCGGGAGAGCGACCTGCTGCTGCCCGCCCTGCTGCCGGTCAGCGACGGGCTGCTCTGCGCCGTGAAGCGCTGACGCCGCCACTGTCCGCACGCGGGCCCGCCGGGCAGCACTGAGCCCGGCTCCGAGGTTCCGGAGCCGGGCTCGGCGGTGTGCGCGTGTCTCCGGGGAGAACGCGGGATCACCCGCTGGGTCAGCCGGTGGCCGCCTTCAGGGCGTCACCGAGGGCGCTCGCCTCATCCGGCGTGAGCTCCACCACGAGACGTCCGCCGCCTTCGAGCGGCACCCGCATGATGATGCCCCGTCCCTCTTTGGTGACCTCGAGCGGGCCGTCACCCGTCCGCGGCTTCATGGCCGCCATGCTCGTTCCCCTTCCTGCAACCGCTCAGCTACGTCCCGGCAGTCCGTCCACCGCCGGTATCGAACGCATTGATCGGAAGCCATTATCCCGCATCGGACGGCTTGATGACCAACGTCACTCTCTCCGCACCACCGGCCACACCCGCCCAGAGCACCGCATTACCCACCAGAAGCCCTGGCGGCACTGCTCCGGCGGCACCGCGAAAAGGTGCCCGACCTCACACTCCCCGCCACCCGCGCCCCTCGGGCATGCTGACTTCGTCCACCCTCGACACCCAGGGAGCCCCCGCCCATGTCCGACTCCGTGCTGTTCGAACTCGACGGCGGCCTGGCCGTCATCACCATCAACCGGCCCGAGGCGATGAACGCCCTGGACATCGCCACCAAGGTGGCGCTCCGGGACGCCGTGATCGCGGCGGCCGAGGACGGTGCCGTCCGGGCGGTGCTGCTCACCGGTGCGGGCGAGAAGGCGTTCTGCGTCGGCCAGGACCTCAGGGAGCACCTCGGCCTGCTCGGCACCAGCGACGCCCCGCTGCGGACCGTCGCCGAGCACTACAACCCGCTGGTCCGGGCCCTGGCCGGGATGAACAAGCCGACCGTCGCGGCGGTCGGCGGCGTCGCGGCCGGCGCCGGCGCCTCGCTGGCCTTCGCCTGCGACTTCCGGATCGTGGCCGACACCGCGGGCTTCAACACCTCGTTCGCCGGGGTCGCGCTGACCGCCGACTCGGGCGCGTCCTGGACGCTGCCCCGGCTGGTCGGGCACGCCCGGGCCACCGAACTGCTGATGTTCCCGCGCACCGTGAAGGCGGCCGAGGCGGCCCAGCTCGGGCTGGCCACCAAGGTCGTTCCGTCCGCCGAACTGGCCACCACCGCCCGCGAGTTCGCGCAGCGACTGGCGCAGGGGCCGACGGTCGCCCTCGGCGCGATCAAGACCGCCCTGGCGTACGGGGCCACCCACACCCTGAGCGAGCTCCTCGACAAGGAGGACGAACTCCAGACCCTGGCCGGCGCCAGCGAGGACCACCGCATCGCGGTCAACGCCTTCATCGCCAAGGAGCAGCCGGTCTACCTCGGCCGGTAACCCTGGGCCGGACGCTCCAGGTCTACGGTCCAGGGGCTCTGCTGACGTGCGGCTCCGCCGCGTGGGCGCGGAGATCCGGCGTGCGGGTCACTGCGAAAGTACCTCACCAGCTACGCGACGATCGTCTTTTCCGAGGCCGGCGTCGCCCACGCGGCGGAGCCGCACCTCAGCAGGGCCCCGAGCCCTTGACTCTTCCGAACCACCTGCCGAAAAGCTGAGCACCTGCCAAGAGGGCTCAGCGGGCGTGGCAGTCGATCAGGTGGTCGTTGACCAGGCCGCAGGCCTGCATCAGGGCGTAGGCCGTGGTCGGGCCGACGAAGCGGAAGCCCTGTTTCTTGAGCTCCTTGGCCAGGGCCGTGGACTCCGGCGTCACGGCCGGTACGTCGGAGAGGGTGTGCGGCGCCGGCCGGGCACCGGGCTCGACCGCGAACTGCCAGATCAGCGCGTCCAGTCCGCCGTCCAGCTCACGGGCGACCCGGGCGTTGGCGATGGTGGCCGCGATCTTGGCCCGGTTCCGGATGATGCCGGGGTCCTGGAGCAGCCGCTCGGCGTCCGCCTCGTCGAACTCCGCCACCGCGGCGATCTCGAAGCCGGCGAACGCGGCCCGGAAGCCCTCCCGGCGGCGCAGGATGGTGATCCAGGACAGCCCGGACTGGAACGCCTCCAGGGCGACCCGCTCGAACAGCGCGTCGTCGCCGTGCACCGGACGGCCCCACTCGGTGTCGTGGTAGACCCGGTAGTCGTCCGCCGAGTCGCCCCAGCCGCAGCGCCGCAGGCCGTCCGCGCCGAGCACCGCTCCGGTCACAGCCCGGCCCCGCCGTCCCGGTGGTCCGTCACCTTGGCGAACTCCTCCAGACCGGGCAACGGCTCCTCGCCCTCGGGCGTGTTCGCCTCCACCGAGCCGACCAGCACCGCGGTGGCCTCCAGCTCGGCGATCCGGGTGTCGCGGAGCGCGAGTTCGGCACCGAGGCGGTCGAGCACGTCGTCCACCTCGTCCATCCGGTAGCCGCGCAGCGCCATCGGCAGCCGGATCTCGTCCACGTCCGTCCGGCTCAACGGCCGGTCCTGCGGCAACCGGGCCGCGATCCGGTCGTGCACCGCCTCGGGCAGGGTACCGCCACCACCCAGGGCCACCAGTGCGGTTCCACCGACCACCACGGCCATCGCGACCACGACCAACCAGAACACGAGCTGTCCTCCAGTACCTTCCAGTGGACCCGGCCAGAGAGATGGGATCATGGTCCCCGAACAGACCGGGGCCCATCATTGCACCCGGGCGAGCTGTGGAGGAGACACCGGTGGCACTCCGTCTGGGCCCACGCGAATTCGGCGAGGACGAACTGGTGATCATGGCCATCGTCAACCGCACTCCCGACTCGTTCTTCGACCGCGGCGCGACCTTCGCGGACGAGGCGGCGTTCGCCGCCGCGGACCGGGCGGTGGCCGAGGGCGCGGCGATCCTGGACATCGGCGGCGTGAAGGCCGGGCCCGGCGAGGAGGTGACGGTCGAGGAGGAACTGCGCCGGACCGTCCCGTTCGTGGCCGAGCTGAGGAAGCGTCACCCCGAGGCCGTGATCAGCGTCGACACCTGGCGGCACGAGGTCGGCACGGCGGTCTGCGAGGTCGGCGCCGACCTGCTGAACGACGCCTGGGGCGGGGTCGACCCGAAGCTGGCCGAGGTCGCGGCCCGGTACGACGTCGGGCTGGTCTGCACCCACGCCGGCGGGGCCGAGCCCCGGACCCGGCCGCACCGGGTCGGGTACCAGGACGTGATGGCCGACATCCTGCGGGTCACCGTCGGGCTGGCCGAGCGGGCCGCCGGGCTCGGGGTGCGGCGGGACGCGCTGATCATCGACCCGGGTCACGACTTCGGCAAGAACACCCGGCACTCGCTGGAGGCCACCCGTCGGCTGCCCGAGATGACCGCGACCGGCTTCCCGGTCCTGGTCTCGCTCTCCAACAAGGACTTCGTCGGCGAGACCCTGGACCGCCCGGTCGACGAGCGCCTGCTCGGCACCCTGGCCACCACCGCGGTCTCCGCCTGGCTCGGCGCCCGGATCTACCGCGCCCACCAGGTCGCCGAGACCCGCCAGGTCCTCGACATGGTCGCCGCCATCCAGGGCACCCGCCCCCCGGCCGTCGCCCGCCGGGGCCTCGCCTGAGGCACACGCTTCGGAAGACCGGGGCCCGGGGAACGGCGGCGCCGGCCTCAGGAGCGTTCGACGTGCGTACCGGGTGAGGCACTCTCGCACTTTGCCCCGGTCGCCACCAACCGTCGCCGTTCCCCGAGCCCCTGGGTAGTGCACCTGGCTGCGCTGCGTCAGATCTCGTTCGCCGGGCGGCGGTTCTCCGCGATGATCTTGAGGACCTCGTCGATCTCGTCCACCACGTGGAAGAGCTCCAGGTCGTGCGCGCTCGCCTTCCCCTGCGCGACCAGCGTGTCCCGCAGCCAGTCGACCAGCCCGCCCCAGTACGCCGAGCCGAACAGGATCACCGGGAACCGGGTGACCTTCTTCGTCTGCACCAGGGTGAGCGCCTCGAACAGCTCGTCCAGCGTGCCGAGCCCGCCCGGCAGCACCACGAAGCCCTGGGCGTACTTCACGAACATCGTCTTCCGGACGAAGAAGTACCGGAAGTTCAGCCCGAGGTCGACGAACTCGTTCAGCCCCTGCTCGAAGGGGAGCTCGATGCCGAGCCCGACCGAGAGGCCGCCGGCCTCCGAGGCGCCCCGGTTGGCGGCCTCCATCGCGCCCGGCCCACCGCCGGTGATCACCGCGTAGCCCGCGTCCACCAGGGCCCGGCCGATGGCCACCCCGGCCGCGTACTCGGGTGAGTCGACGGGGGTCCGGGCCGAGCCGAACACGCTGATCGCGGGCGGGAGTTCGGCCAGGGCGCCGAAGCCCTCGACGAACTCGGAGGTGATCCGCCAGACCCGCCAGGGGTCGGTGTGCAGCCAGTCGGTCGGACCCGTGGTGTCCAGCAGCCGCTGGTCGGTGGTGCTGGTGCCGACCTGGTCCCGACGGAGCAGGACCGGGCCCTTCCGCTTCTCCGGAACGTTCTTCTGCTCGGGGTCCTGGCCCTGGTCAGGGCTGTCCCCGTAGTGCTTTTCGTCTCCAGTGCCTGTCATGACGAAACCCTACGCCCGTTGTTCCCCGATTTCGGGGAACAACGGAAGGTACGCCCGGTGACGGTCAGTTGGCCGTCAGCCAGGCCCGCAGCCGGTCCTCGACCTCGGCGATGGCGGTGAGCGAGCAGTGCTCCTCGCGCTTGTGCGCCAGATTCGGGTCACCGGGGCCGTAGTTGACCGCCGGGACGCCGAGCGCGCTGAACCGGGCCACGTCGGTCCAGCCGAACTTGGCCCTGGCCTCGCCGCCTACCGCCGCCAGGAAGGCCCGGGCGGCGGGCTGGTCGAGGCCGGGCAGCGCGCCGGGGGCGGAGTCGGCGACCACCAGGTCGAAGCCCGCCAGCACCTCGCGGACGTGCGCGAGGGCCTGCTCCTCGGTCCGGTCCGGCGCGTAGCGGAAGTTGACGTGCACCACGCACTCGTCCGGGATCACGTTGGCGGCCACCCCGCCGCTGATCAGGTTGGCGTTCAGGCCCTCGCGGTACTCCAGGCCGTCGATCTCGACCCGGCGCGGCTGGTACGCGGTGAGCCGCCGCAGCACCTCGCCCGCCTTGTGGACGGCGTTCTCGCCGAGCCAGCTGCGGGCCGAGTGGGCCCGGGTGCCGGTCAGCCTCACGTCGACCCGCAGGGTGCCCTGGCAGCCGCCCTCGACCATCGCGCCGCTGGGCTCCAGCAGGACCGCGAAGTCGGCCGCCAGCCAGTCGGGGTGACTGGCCACCAGCTGACCGAGGCCGTTCCGGGACGCCTCGATCTCCTCGCAGTCGTAGAACACGAAGGTGAGGTCGCGGTTCGGGTCGGGCAGGGTCGCGGCCAGCCGGAGCTGCACGGCGACGCCGGACTTCATGTCGGAGGTGCCGCAGCCGTAGAGCAGGTCGCCCTCGACGTGCGAGGGCACGTTGTCGGCGATCGGCACGGTGTCCAGGTGCCCGGCCAGCAGCACCCGCTCGGCCCGGCCCAGGTTCGTCCGGGCCACCACGTTGTTGCCGAACCGGTCCACGGTCAGGTGCGGGTACGCCCGCAGCGCCGTCTCCACCGCATCGGCCAGCGGGCCCTCGCTCCCGCTCACGGAGGGGAAGTCGACCAACCTGGCGGTCAGCGTGCCGCCGTCGAGGCCGAGGTCGAGGCTCTGGTGCAGGGACGTCTCAGGGCTGGTCATGGCGGCCAGCCTAGTAGCCGCCGTTGCAACCACCGGCACCGCACAGCCGTCCGAGTGGGTACGGTGTGCGGGCGAGAACGCGAGGCGAGAGGGGTAGTGGTGGCCGAGACTGCGGCAGAGGAGTCGACGGGCCGTCGGCGCCATCCGGTACGCCGGGTGCTGGTCGGGCTCACCGCGCTCGCGGTGCTCGCGGGCACCGTGCTCTTCCTCAACCGGGACAAGCTGAGCCCCCCGCCCGAGGGCTGCACGGTGGCCACCGGCACGGGCAAGGGCGACCTCGAACTCGCCCAGGCCGCCAACGCCGCCACCATCACCGCCGTGGCCCTCTCCCGCGGCCTGCCCGAGCGGGCCGTCACCATCGCGCTGGCCACCGCGATGCAGGAGTCGAAGATCCACAACCTGGACGGCGGCGACCGCGACTCGGTCGGCCTGTTCCAGCAGCGCCCCTCGCAGGGCTGGGGCACCGTCCAGCAGATCAAGGACCCGGTGTACGCCACCAACAAGTTCCTGGACGGTCTGGTCAAGGTGCCCGGCTACGCCCGGCTGCCGCTCACCGACGCGGCCCAGGAGGTGCAGCGCAGCGGCTTCCCGCAGGCGTACGCCAAGCACGAGACCAACGCGACCCTGCTCGCCTCCGCCCTGACCGGCCGGGAGCCCGCCGCGCTGAGCTGCGTGGTGCACGACCTGGCGGCCACCGTCGCGGCCGCCAACGAGGAGCAGCCGCAGCCGAGCCTGGCCGACCGGGCCCGCCGCGAGTTCGGCAAGCTGGTCACCACCACACCGGTCCCGCCGGCCGGCAAGGAGACCCGGACGGTGCTGGCGCTCACCCCGCAGGCTGGGGCGGCCCAGCGGCAGACCGGCTGGGCACTGGCCCAGTGGGCGGTGGCCCAGGCCGGCGACCTGGGGATCGGTCAGGTCTCCTACGACGGCAAGGTCTGGAAGGTCGACCGGCCCGCCGACGGCTGGCAGTCGAAGGGCGCCGAGGGCATCGGTGCGGACCGGGTGCTGGTCACGCTGGGCACCCCGAAGTCCGGTTGACGCACTGGTGAACTACCACCGGCCGACCGGGTGATTCCGGTCAATCCCGGTGGACGGCACCGGGCGCCCTGACGCTGCGGCGGACCATCGCCGTACTTCCCTTGCCCCCCAAGAGGAGTGACGTTTCGCCAGCACGCGCGAAGCTGCCCGAAATGTCGCGAATGCCAGAAAGAGGATCGTCCGATCTTTGCCGACCCTTGACCATCGGGTGGCGAAACCTTCTGACGGCTCCAGCGGTAATAACGTCGTCCGCCCGACGGACACCCCTGGCCCGAGCATGTGCACAGCCGGGGGGACCTCACCTCTTAGGAGCACCATGTCTCTCCCCCTCACGCGCCGGATCGCCCAGGCCGCGCTGCTCGTTGCCGCCGCCGCGACCCCGATGGCCGCAGCAGGCGCGGCGTCCGCCGCCGACCTGGTGCCGCCGACCGACCTGGGGGCCGGGCTGAGCCAGCTCGACCAGCCGCACGCGACGCTCCAGGGGGCCACCCACGACGCCGGCCACGCCGCCGCCGACACCACTGCGGCCACCGTGCAGACCGGCGTCCCGGCCACCGCCGACGTCGCGGGCAAGGCCGTCGCGGGCACCCTGCCGGACGCCGACCAGATGCTCGGCAAGGTGGCCGCCCCGGCCGCCAAGACCACCGAGACCGCAGGCGTGCTGGCCGCCGTCGCGGGCAAGGCCACCCCCGCCCTGGTCGACCGCCTCGCCCCCGCCGTCACCGACAAGGTGCCGCACCTGCCCGGCTCCCCGGCCGCCGGCACCCGCAGCGCGGCCGTCCCCGGCCTGCCGCTCGGTCAGCTCACCTCGGGCTCGCTCACCGGCCTCGCCTCCAGCGCGCTGCCGACCGGCGGCATGCCCGACACCCACCAGCTCACCGGCGCCCTGCCGGGCGGCCTGGGCCACGCCCTGCCCGACACCGCCAAGCTGCCGATCGACACCCAGGACCCGACCGACGGCAGCAACCGCCTCGGCGGCGCGGGCAACCCGCTCGGCGCCGTGACCGGCCTCCTCGGCGGCGGCCTCCCCCTCGGCGGCCTGCCCATCGGCGGCTGACCTCCCATCACGAAGGGCCCCTACCGACCTCGGTAGGGGCCCTTCACTTCGGCGGGACGTTCACTTGCGCCACCCCAGAAGCTCGGCGCTGCGCTTTCGGCCGGCGCTCGGCTCTTTGCAGGGCGCACGGTTGCGCTGTCCGGGGGGCTCGGGGCTCTGCTGCTGTGCGGCTCCGCCGCGTGAGCGAGGAGATCTGGCGTTCGGGTCACTGCGAAAGTGCCTGACCACCTACGCGACGATCACCTTGCAAAGGTCGGCGTCGCAGTTCCCCGAGCCCCTGACTCCGTAGCGGGCTGAGCACCTGCCGACAGCACAGCCCCGAGCCCCTGGTGGCTGAGCCCGGAACGCACAGCCCCGAGCCCCCCGCCCTCTGAACCGTGTGCCTAGTGCTTCAGGCGGGCCACGGCCGCCGCCACGCGTTCGTCGGTGGCGGTGAAGGCCACCCGGACGAACCGGTCGCCCGCGGGGCCGTAGAAGTCGCCGGGGGCCACCAGGATGCCCAGGTCGGCCAGTTCGGCCACGGTCTCCCAGCAGGGGCGGTCCTGGGTCGCCCAGAGGTACAGGCTCGCCTCGGAGTGCTCGATCCGGAAGCCGTACGCCTCCAGTGCGGTCCGCAGCGCCGAACGGCGCGCCGCGTACCGCCCCCGCTGCTCGGCCACGTGCGCGTCGTCGGCCAGCGCCGCGACCGTCGCGGCCTGCACCGGCGCGGGCACGATCATCCCGCCGTGCTTGCGGATCTCCAGCAACTCCCGGACCACCACCGGGTCACCGGCCACGAAGGAGGCGCGGTAGCCGGCCAGGTTGGAGCGCTTGGAGAGCGAGTGCACCACGAGCAGGCCCTGGTGGTCGCCGCCGCAGACGTCCTGGCGCAGCACCGAGACCGGGTCGGCCTCCCAGCCGAGTTCCAGGTAGCACTCGTCGCTGACCAGCAGCACCCGGTGCTCCCTGGCCCAGGCCACGGCGTGCCGGAGCTGGTCCGCCGTCAGCACCCGACCGGTCGGGTTGGACGGCGAGTTGAGCCAGAGCAGCCGGACCCGGGTGGGGTCCAGCTCGTCCACCGAGTCGTACGCGACCGGCTCGGCCCCGCAGAGCCGGGCGCCGACCTCGTAGGTCGGATAGGCGAGCGTCGGGTAGGCCACCTGGTCGCCGGGGCCGAGCCCCAACTGGGCGGGCAGCCAGGCCACCAGTTCCTTGGAGCCGATGGTCGGCAGGATCGCGTCCGGGCCGATCTCGGCGCCGAGCCGGCGGCGCAGCCAGCCGGCGATCGCCTCGCGGAGCTCCACCGGGCCCCAGACGGTCGGGTAGCCGGGCGTGTCCGTGGCGGCCGCCAGCGCCTGCTGGATCACCTCGGGGACCGGGTCGACCGGGGTGCCGACGGAGAAGTCGCAGAGTCCGTCCGGGTGGGCCAGCGCCGTCCGCTTGTACGGCTCCAGCTTGTCCCAGGGGAACGTGGGCAACAGGTCTGAGACGCGGCGCGCCGCCCCCGGGTGGCCCGGGAGCGGCGCGTGCGTGGTGTCTTCGGTGCTCACGTGCTCAGTGGCCGCTGTCGGCGTTCTGCGGCGGGAGGGCCGCGATGAACGGGTGGTCCGAGTCGATCAGGCCGAGCTTGGAGGCGCCGCCCGGGGAGCCCAGGTCGTCGAAGAACTCGACGTTGGCCTTGTAGTAGTCCTTCCACTCCTCCGGGGTGTCGTCCTCGTAGAAGATCGCCTCGACCGGGCAGACCGGCTCGCAGGCTCCACAGTCGACACACTCGTCCGGGTGGATGTAGAGCGAACGCTGGCCCTCGTAGATGCAGTCAACAGGGCATTCTTCGATGCACGCCTTGTCCTTGACGTCGACACAAGGCTGCGCGATGACGTAGGTCACGCTGTCGTTCCTCCTCGGTTGGGCGTGGCAGCCCAAACTCATTGCTTGCGTGCGCGGATACGCGCGGCGTCGTCGATGCCCGCCCCTAGTATCGCGGGTCAGAGACCGCAATTACACAGGAGGTGCCCTTGATGATGGATGGAACCGTCGCCGGCGGCCGTCCCGAGGTCCGGCTCGACCGCTCTGACGTGGGGCGACGGGTCTCCGTACGGCGGATTTCGGAGCTGGTGGACGACCGTCCGGTGTTCCGCGATGTGATCGGGGTGCTCGCCCGTTGGGACGATCACGGCCTCACCGTGGTGCCCAGAAGCGGCCCCGAAGTGTCCTTCCCGGAGAAACTGCTGGTGGCGGGCAAACCGGTGCCGCTGTTCCCGGCCCGCCGCGCCCCACTGCCCGTCAGCTCCCCGGTCGACTTGCAGCGGATCGCCGCCCGGGGCTGGCCCGCCGTCGAGCAGGAACCGCTCGGCGAGTGGACCCTGCGCGCCTCCGCCGGTTTCACCCGGCGGGCCAACTCGGTGCAGACGCTCGGTGATCCGGGTCTGCCGCTGCCCGAGGCGCTGGAGGTGGCCCGGGACTGGTACCAGGCGCGCGGCCTGCCCGCCTTCTTCGAGGTGACCACGCCGGGCTCGCCGCCCGAGCTGGCCGCCGAACTCGCCCGGCTCGGTGCCGCCGAGGCCCCGACCACGGTCCGGGTCGCCCCGCCGGCCGGTCTGGTGAAGCTGGGTTCCGGACACGATCGGGTCCGGCTCTCCCGGACCGCCGACGCCGACTGGCTGTCCCGCTACCGCCGGGTCACCGACGACCCCGAGGTCGAACGGGCCGCCCACCAGGTGCTGCACGGTGGCCCCTCGGTCTGGTTCGCCACGGTGCCCGGCGGCCCCGGCCGGCCGCCGGTCGCGATCGGACGGTGCGTCATCGACGGCCCCTGGGCCTGCTTCGGCGCGGTCGAGGTGGACCCGTCCGCCCGCCGGACCGGGCTGGCCTCCACCGTGATGGCGGTCCTGGCGGCGCGCGCCGCCGAGGAGGGCGCCACCGGCGCGTACCTTCAGGTCGAGGTGACGAACACGGGCGCGATCGCCCTGTACGACCGCCTGGGCTTCACCACCAGTCACACTTACCACTACGCCGGCCTGCCCCGGCGGTAGCGTCACCGGAGAGTGTGGACTGTGACCGAGCAGAGCCGTGCACGATTCCGCGCCGAGGCCAGGGCCGACGAGCCCGACCCGGTGCTGCTCTGTGTGCTCGCCGCCGCCGAGCACACGCTGGCCGAGCCGCCCGCCGACGGCTCCGAACCACCGACGCTGGACGAGCTGGTGGCGGCCTGTCAGGCCGCCCTGGACCGGCACGCCGCCGCCGTCCGACTAGCCGTGCGCGAACGGGCACCGGCCGGGGCCGACGAGGTCGCCGCGCTGCTGGCCGCCGTGCTCGGCGGCCGGGAACGCTTCCACGGCCGGCCGTCCGACTACGGGCGGCTGGAGTCCTCGCTGCTGCCGGACGTGCTCCGGCGGCGGCGCGGGCTGCCGATCATGCTCGCACTGGTCTGGCAGACGGTGGCCCGCCGGGCCGGGCTGACCGCCCACGGGGTGGCGCTGCCGGGCCACTTCATCGTCGCGGTGGGCGACCCCGCCGGGGGCGAGGACTACGTACTGGCCGACCCGTACCACGGCGGCCGGCTGCTCGACCTGCCCGACGTGGCCCGGCTGGCCACCGCCGCCGGGCACCACTTCTCCCCCGAGATGCTCAGCCCCGCACAGCCGTTGGACCTGGTCCTCCGGGTGCTCGGCAACATCCGCAGCTGGGCCGCCGACCGCCCCGAACACGCCCGGCACCAGCTCTGGGCCACCGAACTCTCCCTGCTGCTCCCCCGCCACCCCGCCCAGCTCCGGCTGGAACGCGCCCAACTCATGGTCCGCACCGGAGACTTCATCGCCGGCGCAGCTGAGATGGACGCCTACGCGGAGATCCTCGACGCCTTCGACCCCGACGGCGCCGCCCGCACCCGCCACGAAGCCCGCGCGGCCCGGCACCGCCTCAACTGAAGCTCAGCCTTCGGCAGGGCCTTCGGGTCCACGGTCAGGGGCTCGGGGCTCTGCTGTTGCGCGGCTCCGCCGCGTGGGCGACGCCGGCCTCGTGCAAGGTGATCGTCACGTAGGTGGTCAGGGACTTTCGCAGTGACACCCGCCGGCCACGAACCGTCGCAGTTCCCCGAGCCCCTGGACCGTGGCCCTGGAGCGCCTGCCTAGAGCCAGCCCTTTTCGCGGGCGAGCCGCACCGCTTCGGCCCGGTTCCGCGCCGAGGTCTTCTGGATCGCCATCGACAGGTAGTTCCGGACCGTCCCCTCCGAGAGGTGCAGCCGCGCCGCGATCTCCGCGTTCACCGCCCCGTCGGCCGCCGCCCCGAGCACGTCCCGCTCGCGGGCGGTCAGCGGGTTGGCGCCCTCCGCCAGGGCCGCTGCGGCCAGCGTCGGGTCGATCACCCGCTCGCCCCGGAGCACCCGCCGGACCGCCTCGGCGAGTTCCGCCGCCGGGGCGTCCTTCACCAGGAAGGCGTCCGCCCCGGCCTCCATCGCGCGGCGCAGGTAGCCGGGCCGTCCGAACGTGGTGGCGATCACCACCCGGGTGCCCGGGGCGGCCCGGCGGAGCTCGGCCGCCGCCTCGATGCCGGTCATCCCGGGCATCTCGATGTCCAGCACCGCGACCTGGACCTGATGCTCCAGCACCGCGGCCACCACCTCGTCGCCGCGCGCCACTTGGGCGACCACCTCGATGTCGCCCTCGAGCGAGAGCAGCGCGGCCAGCGCCTCCCGCACCATTCCCTGGTCTTCGGCCAGCAGCACCCTGATCATTCGGGCACACTATCGGCCACGGCCCGGACCGGGACCAGGGCCCGCAGCCGGAAGCCCTTCCCCCGGGCGCCGGGACCGGTGTCGAGCCGGCCGCCGACCAGCGCGAGCCGCTCCTGCAGGCCCGAAAGCCCGTTGCCCGCCGGGGACTTGCCCGGGCCACGGCCGTTGTCACTGACCTCCAGGACGGCGAACCGGCTGCCGTCCTCCTCCCAGGTGCGGTCGAGCCCGATACCGCACCGGGTGGCACCCTGGCCGTGCCGGACCACGTTGGTGACCGCCTCCCGGAGCGCCCATGCCAGGGCGGCCGCCTCGGGGGCCTCCAGGTCGGGCTGCGGGTCGGCGATCGCCGGGTCGGCCTCGACGGCGATCTGGGCCGCCGTCAGCGCGCTGCGGGCGGCGGCGAGTTCGACCGCCAGGGTGGGCCGGCGGAAGCCGCCGATCGCCTCCCGGACGTCGGTCAGGGCCTGCCGGGCGACCTGCTCGATGTCGTCCACCTGGCCCCGTCCCGCCTCGCCCTTCTCCTGGTCCAGCAGGCGGCCGGCCAGCTGGGCCTTGATGGTGATCAGCGAGAGCGAGTGGCCGAGCAGGTCGTGCAGGTCGCGGGCGAGCCGCAGCCGCTCCTCGGAGGCCGCCAGGTGGGCCACCGTGGCCCGGGCCTCCCGGAGTTCGCGCATCGTGCTGATCAGGCGCTGCAGGCCGTTCATGGCCAGCCCGCTGAGGAAGCAGGGCAGCACGATCGCCGCCAGGGTGTCCCGCTCGGTGTGGATACCCAGCGCGACCAGCACCGCGATCACGGTGATCCCGGCCACCCCGATCAACCCGAGCCTGGGGGGCAGCACCGCCCCGACGCAGACCGAGGTGTAGGTGAACAGCACCAGCCAGGGCACCCCGAAGGAGAGCGAGGTGGCCAGCGCGATCAGCAGCATCGCGCCCGCCACCGCCATCCCGCCGCGCCAGTGCGGGGAGGCCATCGAGCGGACCGCCACCATGCCCAGGTAGGCGGCCAGGAAGGCGGTCAGCGCGATCCAGCCGGCGAGCTTGCCCGCCAGGGTGTGCTCGTCACCGAGCAGGTCCTCCACCGGGTAGTACAGGTAGACCATCCAGAGCAGCATCCAGGCGAGCTTGACCACCAGTTGGCGGACGTTCTCGACCCGGGCGCCGGGCACGACGGCGAACGACTCGGAACCGCCCGCCCCCGTCCCGGTGGGACGGAAGCGGGCGGGGATGAACTTCGACATGCCGGCCATCATGCCTGCTTGGTGTCCTTGCGGTAGAGGACGGCCGCCCCGGCGACGAAGACCACCAGGAAGCCGGCCAGTCCCGCCACCGCGCCGAGGTCCAGCGACCGGCCCGGCTGCACGAAGCCGGCCAACTGGTTGTACAGGTACACCGGGTTGAACTGCGCCACCGTCTTGAGCGAGTCACCGACCGGGAACCAGGTGCCGCCGAACAGCGCCATCAGCATGTAGACGATCATCACGATCGGCTGCACCGCGTCCGGCTGGGCCGCGTAGCCGAGCGCCACCCCGAGCGCCGCGAAGACGAAGCTGCCGAGCCACAGCGCCACCCCGAGACCGAGCCACTGGGCGGCGGAGAGCTCGACGCCCTCGAAGGCGCCGATCACGAAGACCACCACGATCGCGGGCAGCGTGGTGACCGCGCAGGAGGCGATCTTGGCGACGGTGTACGCCCGGCCGGGCAGCGCGGTCAGCCGCAACTGCCGGACCCAGCCGCTCTTCCGCTCCAGCGAGATCCGCTGCGCGCTGCCGGTGAGCACCGCGCCGACCGCGCCGAAGGTGGCCATCGAGACCATGAAGTACGCCTTCACCGACACGCCGCCGGCCACCGTCTCGTTGCCGTAGGCGTTGATGAAGAAGAAGTAGAGCAGCGCCGGGTAGAGCACCGTGAACATCAGGTAGCGCTTGTTCCGGAGGGTCCGCAGGATCTCGAGCTGCACCAGGGTCTTCATCGCGCGTTCTCCTCGTCGGCCTCGCCGGTGATGGTCAGGAAGGCCTGCTCCAGGCCCAGGCTGGTGACTTCCAGGGCGCGGGGGTAGAGCCCAGCCCGGTACAGGCCGGCCACCCCGGCGTCGGCGTCGGTGCTGCGGATCCGGACACTGCGGACGCCGTCCGGACGGTTCGTCACGTCCAGTCCCACGGTGCCCGGCAGGGCGCGCAGCACGCTCTCCTCGGCCGACCCGTCGGTGGGGTGCAGCTCGAACGAGATCCGGCGGGCGCCGGCCTTGGCCTTGATCTCGGCCGAGGTGCCGTCGGCGATCAGCCGGCCCCGGTGCAGCACCAGCACCCGGTCCGCGATCGAGTCCGCCTCCTCCAGGTAGTGGGTGGCGAACAGCACCGTGCGGCCCGCGTCGGCCTCGGCCCGCATCGCGGCCCAGAACTGCTGGCGAACTGAGACGTCCATGCCGGTGGTCGGCTCGTCCAGCACGATCAGGTCGTTGGCCCCGGCGATCGCCAGGGCGAACCTGACCCGCTGCTCCTGGCCGCCGGAGAGCTTGTCGACCTTGCGCTCGGCCAGGTCGGTGATCCCGGCGTGCTCCATCACCTTCGCCGGGTTGTGGCCCCGGGGGTGGACGTCGCAGGCGAACGTGACCAGCTCGCGGACCTTGACCTCGCCGAGCAGGCCGCCGCTCTGCAGCATCGCGCCGACCCGGCCGGCCTCGATCGCGGCCCGCGGACTGCCGCCGAACAGCGAGACGGTGCCCTGGTCGGGCTCCCGCAGGCCGAGCAGCAGGTCCAGGCTGCTGGACTTGCCCGCCCCGTTCGGGCCGAGCAGCGCGACCGTCTCGCCCGGCCGCAGCACCAGGTCGAGGCCGCTCACCGCCTGCACCGAGCCGTAGCTCTTGCTCACCTGACGGAAGGCGGCCACCTCGGTCTCCGCCGCTGTCACCGTGCCCATGTCCTGTCCTCTCCCCGTTCGGCCCGCTTCTCGGCCCGACCACTCAAGAATCCCGTGGACAGGGGGTCCGGCGTCAGTGTGCACCGTCGTGTGCTCGGCATGACGGATGTCACGGGCCCCGGCGTGACACCGGGGCCCGTGACCGGTCGTCAGACGGCCGAGGTCAGGCCCAACTCCCGTTTGAGGAAGTCGACCTGAAGCAGCAGCAGGTTCTCGGCGACCTGCTCCTGCGGCGTCATGTGGGTGACCCCGGAGAGCGGCAGCACGGTGTGCGGACGCCCGGCGGCGAGCAGCGCGGAGGACAGCCGCAGGGTGTGCGCGGCCACCACGTTGTCGTCGGCCAGCCCGTGCACCAGCATCAGCGGACGCTCCAGCTTGGCGGCGTCGGCGGTCAGCGAGTTGGCGTCGTAGACCTCCGGGCGCTGGTCCGGGTGGCCGAGGTAGCGCTCGGTGTAGTGGGTGTCGTAGAGCCGCCAGTCGGTGACCGGGGCGCCGGAGACCGCCGCGTGGAACACGTCCGGGCGGCGCAGCACCGCGAGCGCGGCCAGGTAGCCGCCGTACGACCAGCCCCGGATGGCGACCTTCTCCAGGTCCAGCGGGTACTGCCCGGCCAGCGCCCGGAGCGCGTCCACCTGGTCCTCCAGGGTGGCCCCGGCGAAGTCGAAGGCGATCGCCTTCTCCCACTCCGGACTCCGGCCCGGGGTGCCCCGGCCGTCCGCGACGATCACCGCGAAGCCCTGGTCGGCGAACCACTGCGAGGTCAGGTGCGGGTTCTGCGACCGCACCACCCGCTGCCCGTGCGGGCCGCCGTACGGGTCCATCAGGACCGGCAGCAGCCCGTCCCGCTCCCGGTCGTAACCGGTCGGCAGCAGGACGGCGGTCGGGATCCGGCGCTCACCCGCGAAGACGAACTCCGGCCGGGCGGTGATCAGCGGCGTCTCGGCGTACGAGGCGACGGTGGCCAGCGGCTCGCCGTCGACCAGCACCTCGACCCGGGCCCCGGACCAGGACGGGTCCGCGCTGACCAGCACCGTGACGTCGCCGCCCCGGACGGCCGAGACCGCGCCGGCCGCGCCGAGCCGGGTCAGGCCGGAGCCGTCCAGGCCGATCTCGAAGGTGCCGATCCAGCCCACGACCGGGTCGGCCTCCTCGGCGCCGCCGCTCGCGGTGAACAGCACGGTGTCGCCCACCGAGAGCACCGACCTGACGTGCAGCCGACGGTCGGTCAGCTGCCGCTCCCCGGCCACCAGCACCCGGGCGCCGTCCTGGTCGGCGATCCGGACCAGCTGCCCGTCGGCGGTCCTGGCCGGCACACCGGAGAACAGGTCCAGCCAGACCGGGTCGGTCTCGGTCAGCACCGTCCCGGTCGCCCCGGTGGTCTGGTCGACCGTCAGGTACTGCTGGCTGCACTGGTCACGGGCCTGCACCAGCAGGGTGAGCTCCTGCTCGGACCAGTGCACCCGGGCCAGGTACGGGAACGCCGCGCGGTCCCAGTCCAGCTCGGTCCGGGAGCCGTCCAGGCCGAGCAGCCAGAGGCCGACCTCGGCGTTGGCGGTGCCGGCCGCCGGGTAGGCCACCTCGGCGGGCACGGTGCCGGGGTTGGCCGGGTCGGCGATCCACCAGCGCTGCACGGGGGCGTCGTCGGCCCGGGCCGCCAGCAGCCGGTCGCCGGCCGGGGCCCACCAGTGGCCGCGGTCCCGGTCCATCTCCTCCTGGGCGATGAACTCGGCCTGACCCCACGTCACCCCCGCCTGCTCCGGGGTGGCCAGCGCGCGGTCGCCGGAGCCGTCGGTGCGGGTCACCCGCAGCTCGCCCTCGACGGTCGCGTAGGCCACGTACTGCCCGTCGGGCGAGAACCGGGGGTCGATCAGCGGCCCGGCGGCGGGCAGCTCACGGGTCGGTTCGGCGCCCGTCAGGTCGGCGACGAACAGGCGGCCGGAGAGCGCGAAGGCGGCCAGCGCGCCGGCTCCGTCCAGGGTGTAGCCGACGATGCCGGCCGAGCCCTCCCGGCTGCGCTCGCGGCGGGCCCGCTCGGCGGCCGACAGGCTCTCCTCGCCGCCGCCGAGCAGGGCCACCGGATCGGCGGCGATCCGCTCCGCGCCGGTGGCCGGGTCGAGGGTCCAGAGCAGGTTGGCGCGCTCCCCGCCGCCCCGGGCACGGAGGAAGACGACCCGGGACCCGTCGGGTGCGACGGCGAAGGACCGGGGTGCGCCGACGGTGAAGCGCTGGGTGCGCGCGTACTGCCGGGGGAATGTGTCGGTGGTCATGGCACCGAACCCTAGACCTTGATCACTCTTTCGGAGCAGCCTCCGTAACCGGCCTCGGGAGGGCTTCACGCCCCCTCCCACCGGCCAAGGGGCCGGACGGCGGGCTGCTCCGGACGGACCCGACGGCTCACGGAAAGTAATGCGCCCCTCACTGATCGGGTATTCCTTGAGCCATCACGTCCCCCCTGCCGCCCCGCCCAGGGCGGTGCACCCGAGAAAGGGTGTGAGCCTGATGGCTCTCTCCATCTCCGCAGCCGTGCTGATGCTGGTCATCGTGGTGGTGCTGATCCGCCGCTCCGGACTGAAGCTGGCGCACGCGGTCATCTGCGCACTGCTCGGCTTCTACCTGGCGTCCAGCTCGATCGCCCCCTCGATCCAGCAGGTGACCAGCAACGTGGCCGGCATGATCAACGGCTTGAAGCTCTGACCGGACGGGACAGGCTGGTCGGTAGGCTGCCCGGTATGACCGCTGCCTCCGAACGGCCCGCGCGCCGGCTGCTGCTGGTGCACGCCCACCCCGACGACGAGTCGATCGGCAACGGCGCGACCATGGCCAGGTACGCCGCCGAAGGTGCCGCCGTCACGCTGGTGACCTGCACGCTCGGCGAGGGCGGTGAGGTGATCCCGCCGGAGCTGGCCGAGCTGACCGCCGACCGGACCGACACCCTGGGCACCTACCGGATCGGCGAACTGGCCGCCGCGATGGGCGAGCTGGGCGTCACCGACCTCCGCTTCCTGGGCGGCCCCGGCCGCTACCGGGACTCCGGGATGATGGGCCTGCCGGAGAACGACCGCCCCGACTGCTTCTGGCGGGCCCCGCTGGACGAGGCCGCCGGGCACCTGGTGGCGGTGGTCCGCGAGCTGCGGCCGCAGGTCCTGGTCACCTACGACGAGCAGGGCGGCTACGGGCACCCGGACCACGTGAAGGCCCATCAGGTCGCCATGCGGGCCGCCGAACTGGCCGCCGACCCGGCCTGGCGCCCCGAGCTCGGCCCGGCCTGGCGGATCGCCAAGGTGTACTGGAACCGGATGCCGCGCTCGGTGATCGAGGCCGGCCTGGCCGCGACCGCCGCCGCCGCGCCCTTCCCCGGCGTCGCGGCACCGGCCGACGTGCCCGGGGTGGTGCCGGACGAGCTGGTCACCACCGTGCTGGACGGCGCGGCGTACGCCGGGGCGAAGGCCGCCGCGATGGCGGCGCACGCCACCCAGATCACCGTCTCCGGCGAGTACTTCGCGTTGAGCAACGACCTCGGGCAGCCGCTGGTGGCCACCGAGTACTACCAGCTGGTCCGGGGCGAGCCCGGGCCCGAGCTGCCGGAGACCGACCTGTTCGCCGGTCTCGGGCTGGAGGCGCACCGATGATCCGCACCCTGCCCGCCCGGATCCTCGGCAGCCGCGCGGAGCGGCTGGCCGAGCGTCAGCCGTCGCGCACCGGACGCCTGGTGGCCTACCCGCTGCTGTTCGTCCTGGGCGCCGTGGTCTCGCTCTGCGGCTGCTTCGTCCAGTCGCTCTGGCCGCCGGCCGGCCTGCTGCTGGCGCTGGCCGCCACCCTCGCGGTGTTCTACGGCGGCCTGCGGGTGACCGGCACCAAGCTCGGCGCCGGGGTCCCGCTGGCGGGCTGGTTCCTGCTGCTGATGGTCCTGATGGCCCCGCGCCCGGAGGGTGACTTCGTACTGGCGGCCGGGTTCACCTCCTACGCCTACCTGTTCCTCGGCGCGGTCGGCGGAGTGATCTGCGCCACCCTGCCGACCAGGTCCGGCTTCGGCTACGGCAGCCTGACGCGCTGACCGGTCCCGAGCGGTCACCCCGCCTTTCCCGGAGGAACCGGACGTAACGGGTTCTATCCGAACCAGTTCGCCACGCACGTTTGCCCAGTAAGGTGGTGCCGCGACAGGCCTGCTGGCCTGCCGAAGCTATGTGAAGAGCTGGTGTCGGAGGGGTGTTCGGTCCCATCGGCCGGTGCAGCAGCCGCCGCCGGGAGACCGTGACCCCCACAACCCGCGACCGCCGTTCCCACGGCGCGGCCGCGAACCCGGAGCAGAGCAGCATTGAGCAGCCGCGAATCTGACAGCGCGCATCCGTCGCCCCGACGTACCGGGCCGGATGCCTACCCGTCGGGCACCCCGCCGTACGGCACGGGCATCCCGAACGGCTCCGGTGCCGACCCGTTCGGCCCGACGCCCGGTCAGCCAGCGGCCGCCCAGCCGGCCGAGGCCGACGAGGTGCCGAAGACCGAGACCACGCTGACCACCCGGGTCCGGATCAACATCCCGGGCTCCCGGCCGATCCCGCCGGTGGTGATGCGCAGTCCGGTGAAGAGCGGCGAGCCGGCCGAGCCCGCCGGTCCCCGGCACCGTTCGGCCGCCCCCTCCTCCCCGGTGCTGGGCGTGGTCGACGCGACCGCCCCGAGCAGCACCCCGGCGAACCTGCCGCCCGAGTGGCAGCAGGAGGGCCCGGCCGCACCATCCGGGAGCGACACCGGCGAGTGGTTCAGGCCCCGGCAGAAGGGCCCGCAGGCCCCGGTGACCGCCGGTGCGCCGCGCGCCGAGAGCGCCGACCGGCAGGCCCGCCCCGGCGGCCCCGGGATGCCGCCCGGACCACTCCCGTCCGGGGCCCCCGCCTCGCCGTTCGCGCCCTCGGGACCGCCCCCTGCGGGCGGCCGGTCCGACGACCCGTACGCCGACCACCGGCCGCCGGCCGGGCCGTTCTCCAACGACCCGTACGCGGCCGACCCGTACGCCGCCGAACCGTTCCGCGGGGAGCAGTTCCGCGAGGAGCCGGTCCGTCAGGCCCCGCCGGTGGCGGACCCGTTCGCGACCCGCCCGCACGGCGAGCCGGAGGACACCCAGATCGGCGGCTTCGACCCGATCCGGGACGACTACGAGGACCCCTCGGCCAGGCCCGGTGCCATACCTGGCGGTGCCGCGATGTTCGGCTCCGCCCCGCAGGCCACTCCGCAGCCCCCGAACGACCCGTTCGGCACCGGCCGGTCGCCCGCGCCGGGCCGGTTCGCCGACGTCTCGTACGAGCCCGCCGAGCCGTTCCCCGGCACCCGGCCGAACGGCTCCCGGCCGCCGGCCGCCGACCCGTTCGGCACCGCCCCCGCCGACCCGTTCGGCACCGCCACGCCCGAGCCGGCCGCCGCCGAGGCCGAGCCGCCCGCGCCGAAGCCCGCCGCCAAGGCCCCGGCCGCCGCCCCCGCCCGCCGGGGCAAGGGCCGCAAGCTGGCCACCTACGCCGTGGTCGGCCTGCTGTTCGCCGGAGCCGCCGCGTACGGCACCGGCCTGATGCTCAATCAGGCCGACATCCCCAAGGGCACCACCGTGCTCGGCACCGACATCGGCGGGGACACCCGGGACCAGGCGGTCAGCGTGCTGGACGGCACGGTGGCCAAGACCGGCCAGCAGCCGCTCAAGCTCAAGCTCGGCGAGCAGACCGTGGACCTGGACCCGACCGCCGCCGGGCTCGGCTTCGACACCACCGAGACGGTGGACGGGCTGACCCGGCACAGTTACAACCCGGTCGAGGTGATCGGTTCGCTGGCCGGCGGCAGCAAGGCGGTGGCCCCCGCCGTACGGGTCGACCGGGCCAAGCTGAAGGCCGCGCTGGAGGGCCTGAGCGCCAAGTCCAGCACGGGCCTGCAGGAGGGCTTCGTCCGGTTCACCCCGGACGGCAAGGCCGAGGTGGTGCCCGGCCGGGCCGGACAGCGGGTGGACGCCGCCGCCGCGCTGGACCAGGTCGAGCAGGCGTACCGGGCCCGGGCCGCCGGGCAGCCGGACGCGGTGCTGAGCGTCCCGGTGACGGCGGCTCAGCCGAAGGTCTCCGAGGAGGCGTTGAAGGCCGCCGCCGAGTCGCTCGGCAAGCAGGTCACCAGCGGGCCGGTCTCGGTCACCGCCGGCACCAAGCGCTGGGACTTCACCAAGGCGATCGCCGCCAAGGTGCTCACGCTGGCCCCGGACGCCTCCGGCAAGATCGTGCCGACCTGGGACCTGGACAAGCTGACCGCCGAGCTGGACGGCGCCTTCGCCAAGAGCAAGACCAAGAAGGGCAGCGCGCTCGTCCCGATCACCACCCAGGACGTCGCGGACGGCATCACCTCGATGCTGGAGAAGACCGGCACCAGGGCGTACAAGTTCGCCTGACCCGCCTTGCAAGCCCCAGCGCGAGCCGGAGCCACCACGGCTCCGGCTCGCGCTTTCCGCTCCCCCGGGCGGCGAATACTCGCCAGTGGCGTGAAATTGCCAGCAACCGTGCGTGACAACGACCCCGGTTGAATTGGGTCGATGGCCCCCAAATTCCCCGCCGGACCCAACAAAGCGGTAGTGTCCGATTATCGGACATGCAATTGCACTGGACATTGACCGTGATAACCGTCATAACGGACACCGGGTCTACGCGCATCACATTTACGGATGCGCGGACAGTCTGTCCTGATACCGGAGTTGCCAAGTTCGGGTTACGGACGCATGAACTCACTTTGTGGCGCTATGTCCACTTTTGACGGTATCGCTGGACGCTTGTCAAGGTGTCTGGAACTACGAAGTGGTTGATATTCCAACACGAACCAAGAAATGCACGGCCAGCAACTGGGGAACTCTTGACGTTCGATAAACGACTTGCAAGAGTCCGTGCGATCACCTTTTTGCAGCCGCTACACCCCGGGCGGGAGCTCCAGCACCATGACTAACCCCACCAAGGCCCCCGAGGCCGACGAACTCGGAACGGCCGACACCCTCGCGCCGACCGACGGCGCGTCGGCCCCGGTCTTCCGCGGGCTCTCGCCCGGCAAGCTGATGTGGCGCCGCTTCCTGCGCGACCGCACCGGCGTGGTCAGTGCCGCCATCGTGCTGCTGTTCATCCTGATCGCCGTCTGTGCGCCGCTGATCTCGATGATCTACGGCAAGGACCCGAACACCACGTACGGCCAGAACACCCCCGACCTGCTGACCGACTCCGGTCTGCCGACGGGGCCGAACGGCGGCATCAGCCCCGACTTCTGGTTCGGTCTGGAGCCCGGCCTCGGCCGCGACGTGTTCATGCAGCTGATCTACGGCATCCGCACCTCGCTGCTGATCGCCTTCCTCACCTCGCTGCTGACCACGGTGCTGGGTGTGGCGATCGGTATCGCCGCCGGCTACCTCGGCGGCAAGACGGACTACTTCATCGGCCGCATCATCGACATCCTGATGTCGTTCCCGTCGCAGATCTTCCTGATCGCGATCATGCCGGTGGTGACCGGTCTGCTGGTGGCCAACAACGAGGCGCAGCCCACCTGGCTGCCGTTCGTCGCGGTGACCATCGTGCTCTCGGTGCTGGGCTGGATGGGTCTGGCCCGCATCCTCCGGGCGACCGCGCTGTCGCTGCGCGAGCGGGAGTTCATCGAGGCCGCGAAGGTGACCGGGGCCTCGCCGCTCCGGATCATCTTCAAGGAGCTGCTCCCCAACCTGTGGACCCCGATCCTGGTGCAGTCCACGCTGACGCTGCCCGCGTTCGTGACCGCCGAGGCCGGTCTGTCCTACCTGGGTGTCGGTGTCCCCGAGCCCACCCCGGACTGGGGCCGGATGATCGCCCTCGCGGCCGACTTCCTGCGCACCGACGTCACCTTCCTGCTCTTCCCGGGCCTGGCGATGGTGCTGTTCGTCCTCGCCTTCAACCTGCTCGGGGACTCCGTCCGCGACGCCTTCGACCCGAAGACGAAGCGATGACCGTCGCCCGCCGTCGGTGAGCCGCGTACCAAGACCCACAGACTCCGGGGGGATCGGCATGCCCGCCCCGGGCAACCCACCACCTATCTGGCACTCAAGAGGCAGGAAGAACATGAACGCTCGTAAGTCGCGGCAGCTCGCCGCGGCCGTCATGGTTGTCGGGGCCCTCACCGTCACCACGGCGTGCTCCAGCGGCAACAGCAACTCCGGCAGCAAGCCCGATGCCTCGAAGTCCAAGGTTGCGGCCACCTCGATCACCGTCGGCACCGCTGCCGACTCGGTCGGCCCGGCCGTCGCGGAGCCCGGCGCGAAGAAGGGCGGCACGGTCACGATGATCGACCGCGACGACTTCTCGCACCTCGACCCGGCCCAGGTCTACCTGAACTACAACAGCGAGGCCTCGCTGCTCTTCACCCGTCAGCTCACCGGCTACAAGCTGCAGGCGGACGGCACCTCGAAGCTGGTCGGCGACCTCGCGACCGACACCGGCAGCACCACCGACGGTGGCAAGACCTGGAAGTTCACCCTGAAGGACGGGGTGAAGTGGCAGGACGGCACCCCGATCACCTCGGCGGACGTCAAGTACTCGGTGGAGCGCACCTTCGCGCCGTTCATCAAGTCCGGCCCGACGTACCTCCAGACGTGGCTGACCAGCGACAAGTACCGCGAGGCGTACCCGGGCCCGTACGAGGGCAAGGAGCTGGACGCGATCCAGACCCCGGACGCGAAGACGGTCGTCTTCAACTTCAAGGACGTCCACCCGGACGCCAACTTCACCGTGGCGATGACCGGTTACGGCGTCGTGCCGAAGGCCCAGGACACCAAGGAGGCCTACGACAAGAAGCCGTTCTCCTCCGGTCCGTACCAGATCGCCGAGCACGTCACCGACAAGTCGCTCGACCTGGTCCGCAACCCCAACTGGGACCCGGCCACCGACCCGATCCGGAACGCGTACCCGGACAAGTGGCACATGGAGTTCGGCGTCCAGTCGCAGCAGTCCACCGAGCGTTTCATCGCGGACAACGGCGCTGACAAGACGACCTTCAGCTTCCACAACCAGGTCCACCCCACCTTCATCGACAAGGTGAAGGGCGACGAGACCCTCAAGTCCCGCACGCTCGAGGGCCTGACCCCGTACGTGGACTACTACTACATCAACAACAGCCGCATCAAGGACCAGAAGGTCCGCGAGGCGCTGCTCCGCGCGTTCCCGCACCAGCAGACCCGTCAGCTCCAGGGCGGCACCAGCTACGGTGACTACGCGACCAACTACATGAGCCCGACTGTTCTCGGCTACGAGGCCAACGACCAGTACGGCATCCTCAAGAAGCCCGAGGGTGACCCGGAGGCGGCCAAGAAGCTGCTCGAGGAGGCCGGCGCCACCGGTCAGACCATCGTCTACGCGTACAACAACACCCCGCTGCAGCAGAAGGTCACCGAGGCGATCCGCATCGCCCTGGAGAAGGCCGGCTTCAAGTTCGTCCCGAAGCCGCTCGACGCCAAGACCTACTACGACGCCATCGGCGTCGTGAACAACGAGTTCGACCTGTACTGGGGTGGCTGGGGTGCCGACTGGCCGACCGGTTACACCTCGCTCCAGCCGGTGTGGGACGGTCGCGCGATCGCTGACAGTGCGGCCAACTACGCGCACGTCAACGACGAGGCCATCAACAAGCTGATGGACGACGCGGTCAAGATCGCCGACCCGGTCGCCCAGGGCAAGGCGTGGGCCGCGATCGACAAGGAGCTGCAGAAGAAGGCTTACTCGATCCCGGACGTCTACCAGCGCTCGCTCAGCCTCTACGGCTCGGGCCTCGGTGGCGTCAAGTTCGACAGCCTGTTCGGCCTGCAGTACCCGCTGAACATCTACGTCAAGTAGTAACAGCCCAGCGGTAGTTCCACGGGGCGCCGGTCTCGCACATCCCCGAGCACCGGCGCCCCGTGGTCCGGCCATCGCCCCACCGCCCTGCTCCGCCCACCGCACTCGCAGCCGGCGCCCCGACCAGGAGAGCCCGACCCCATGCTCCGTTTCCTCGTCCGCCGTTCTCTCGGCGCACTCGTCATCCTGCTGATCATCAGCCTGGTCACCTTCTGGCTGTTCTTCAAAATCCCGGCGGACCCGGCACGCCTTTCCTGCGGCAAGGTCTGCACCCCCGAGAACCTCGCCCTGATCCGGCACAGCATGGGGCTCGACGAGTCGACGATCATGCAGTACTGGCACTGGTTCAGCGGGATCTTCATCGGCCGTGACTACTCCGCCGCCCACTGCGACGCCCCCTGCCTCGGCTACTCCTTCGTCAAGCAGGAGATGATCACCGACGTCCTGCTGGACCGCTTCCCGACCACGCTGTCGCTGACCGTGGGCTCGGCCGCCGTCTTCCTGGTCTTCGGTATCGGTACCGGCATGCTGGCCGCCCACAAGCAGGGCAAGGCCGCCGACAAGATCGCCAGCGCCGCCTCGCTGATCGCCTCCTCGATGCAGATCTACGTGGCCGGCCCGCTCGCCCTGTTCGCGCTGGTGTACTCCACCGACCTGCTGAAGCAGCCGTCCTACACCCCGATCACCGAGGACCCGATCGCCTGGTTCAGCGGCCTGCTGGTCCCGTGGATCGTGCTCTCGCTGATCTGGACCGCCAACTACACCCGCATGACGCGTTCCTCCATGGTCGAGCAGCTGTCCGAGGACTACGTCCGGACCGCGCGGGCCAAGGGCATGTCGGGCCGTTCGGTCTTCCTCCGGTTCGCCTGGCGCGGCGCGATGGGCACCATCGTCACCGTCTTCGGCATCGACCTCGGTGTCCTGCTCGGTGGCGCGATCATCACCGAGACCGTCTTCAGCCTGCACGGTCTCGGCGAGCTCGCGATCGGCGCCTACCGGGACTCCGACCTGTCGATGCTGGTCGGTGTCACCCTGGTGGCCGCCACCCTGATCGTGGTCTTCAACATCATCGTGGACGCCGCGTACGCCCTGATCGACCCGCGCATCCGTCTGGCCTGACGGCCGACACCCCCTGGCCGTTCCAGCCCGCCCGACCTCACGTACCACACCGAGGAGCCCCGTCCATGACCACCCTGGCCAAGCCCGAGGAGGCGGCCGCCGACCGCGGCGGCAGCAGCAGCTCGCCCTTCCTCTCCGTCCGTGACCTCTCGGTCCGCTTCAGCACCGAGGACGGCGTGGTCCGGGCCGTGGACAGCCTGTCCTTCGAGGTCGAGCCGGGCACCACGCTCGGCATCGTGGGCGAGTCCGGCTCCGGGAAGTCGGTGACCAACCTGGCCGTGCTCGGTCTGCACAACCCGGACAGCACCGAGATCACCGGCTCGATCCGGCTGGCCGGCCAGGAGCTGGTGGGCGCCCCGGCCAAGGAGCTGGAGAAGCTCCGCGGCGCCACCATGTCGATGATCTTCCAGGACCCGCTGACCGCGCTGTCGCCGTTCCACACCATCGGCAAGCAGATCGGCGAGACCTTCCGGAAGCACACCGGGGCCAGCAAGAAGGAGGCCCGGGACCGCTCGATCGAGATGCTCACCAAGGTCGGCATCCCGCAGCCGACCACCCGGGTGGACGACTACCCGCACCAGTTCTCCGGCGGTATGCGCCAGCGGGCGATGATCGCCATGTCGCTGGTCTGCAACCCGAAGCTGGTCATCGCGGACGAGCCGACCACCGCGCTGGACGTCACCGTCCAGGCCCAGATCCTCGACCTGCTCAAGGACCTCCAGCAGGAGATGGGCACCGCGATCATCCTGATCACCCACGACCTCGGTGTGGTGGCCAAGACCGCGCAGGACATCATGGTGATGTACGCGGGCCGGGCGGTCGAACGCGGCACCGTGCGCGAGGTGCTGAAGAACCCCCAGCACCCGTACACCTGGGGCCTGCTGTCCTCGATGCCCAGCCTCACCGGCCCGGTGGACGTCCCGCTCCGGCCGGTCCGGGGCACCCCGCCCAGCCTGATCAACCTGCCCACCGGCTGCCCGTTCAACCCGCGCTGCGACCACCGGGAGCAGGTGGTCGGCGGCAAGTGCACCACCGAGCGTCCGCCGCTCGCGCCGGAGACCGGGCACGCCACCGCCTGCCACCTGTCCGCGGGACAGAAGCAGAGCATCTTCATCGACCAGATCCAGCCCCGACTCGGCTGAGAGGGACGGCGACACCATGAGCAACGAACTGACCCTCGACAAGCCCGACGCGACCCCCGCCACCGGTGACCCGCTGCTCCAGCTCTCCGGCGTGAAGAAGCACTTCCCGGTGATGGACGGTCTGCTGTTCAAGCGTCAGGTCGGCGCGGTCCACGCGGTGGACGGCATCGACCTCGACGTGTACGCCAACGAGTCGGTCGGCCTGGTCGGCGAGTCCGGCTGCGGCAAGTCGACCCTCGGCCGGGTGGTCACCCGCCTGCTGGAACCGACCGACGGCAAGCTCACCTACGCGGGCCAGGACATCACCCACGCCTCCCGCAAGCAGCTGGCGCCGATCCGGTCCGAGATCCAGATGATCTTCCAGGACCCGTACTCCTCGCTGAACCCGCGGCAGACCGTCGGCGCGATCATCGGCGCGCCGATGGAGATCAACGGGATCAACCCCAAGGGCGGCATCCAGAACCGGGTGCAGGAGCTGCTGGAGACCGTCGGCCTCAACCCGGAGCACTACAACCGCTTCCCGCACGAGTTCTCCGGCGGCCAGCGCCAGCGCATCGGCGTGGCCCGCGCGCTCTCGCTCAGCCCGAAGCTGATCGTGGCCGACGAGCCGGTCTCCGCGCTCGACGTCTCGATCCAGGCCCAGGTGGTCAACCTGCTGCAGCAGCTGCAGAAGGACCTGGGCATCGCCTTCCTGTTCATCGCGCACGACCTCTCGATCGTCCGGCACTTCTCGCAGCGCGTCGCGGTGATGTACCTGGGCAAGATCGTCGAGATCGCGGACCGCAAGTCGCTGTACGAGAGCCCCCGGCACCCGTACACCCACGCGCTGCTCTCCGCCGTGCCCGAGGCCGACCCGGACGACGTCCGCGAGCGGATCCGGCTGGTCGGTGACGTCCCGTCGCCGATCAACCCGCCGACCGGCTGCCGGTTCCGCACCCGGTGCTGGAAGGCGCAGGACAAGTGCGCCACCGAGGAGCCGCCGCTGGTGCAGCTCTCCGGCAACCTGGCCGGCCACCTGACGGCCTGCCACTTCCCGGAGGACGGCAGCACCGCCGCCGTCCCGGAGCCCCGGGAAGCGAAGGAACTGTAGAAGGCGGAAGGGCCGCCCCCGAGGGGGCGGCCCTTCGTCATTTCTCCAGGTCCGTCTCACGCTCGGCAGCGAAGTGACAGGCCGAGTCGTGCGCCGCCAGATCGTGCAACCAGGGCCGGACCACCAGCTCCGGCACCTCCTCCGCGCACTTCGGCTGGGCCTTCCAGCACCGGGTGCGGAACCGGCAGCCGCTCGGCGGGTTGGCCGGCGACGGGATGTCACCCACCAGCACGATCCGGTCCCGGTCGGCCCGCGCGGTCGGGTCGGGCACCGGCACGGCCGACAGCAGCGCCTGGGTGTACGGGTGGATCGCGTGGTCGTAGATCTCCAGGTCGCTGCCGATCTCGACCAGCTTGCCGAGGTACATCACGCCGACCCGGTCGGAGATGTGCCGGACGATCGAGAGGTCGTGCGCGATGAACATGTACGACAGCTCGAAGTCGCTCTGCAGCTGCTCCAGCAGGTTGATCACCTGGGCCTGCACCGAGACGTCCAGCGCGGAGACCGGTTCGTCGCAGATGATGATCTCCGGCTTGAGCGCCAGACCTCGCGCGATCCCGATCCGCTGCCGCTGACCGCCCGAGAACTGGTGCGGGTACCGGTTGATGTACTCCGGGTTCAGCCCCACCACGTCCAGCAGGTCCTGCACCGCCTTACGACGGTCACCCTTCGGCGCCACCTCCGGGTGGATCTCGTACGGCTCGCCGATGATGTCGCCCACCGTCATCCGGGGGTTCAGCGAGGTGTACGGGTCCTGGAACACCATCTGGATGTTGCGCCGCACCGCCTTCAGCGCGGCACCGCTCAGCCGGGAGATCTCCTCGCCCTTGTAGCGGACCGAGCCGGCCGTCGCGTTCTCCAGGTTCATCAGCACCTTGGCCAGCGTGGACTTGCCACAGCCCGACTCGCCGACGATGCCCAGCGTCTCACCCTGCATCAGGTCGAACGAGACCCCGTCGACCGCCTTGACCGCGCCGACCTGCTTCCGGAACAGGATGCCCTTGGTCAGCGGGAAGTGCTTGACCAGGTCGCGCACCTCCAGGATCGGCTCGCCCTTCGGCACCTCCTGCTGGAAGGCCACCTCCTCCGGCACCGTGGTGCCGAGCGCACTCGCTCCGTTAGGCGTCACCGAGGGTCTCCTTCCAGTAGAAGCAGGCACTCTGCCGCCCCGTCAGCTCGGCCCCGTCCCGGTCGGTGACCTGGAACAGCGCGGGCACCTCCTGGCGGCAGATGTCCTGCGCCCGGGGGCAGCGCGGGTTGAAGGCGCAGCCCGGCGGGATGTGCAGCAGGTTGGGCGGCAGGCCCTTGATCGCGTAGAGCTCCTGGCCCTTCTGGTCCAGCCGGGGGATCGAGTCCAGCAGCCCCCGGGTGTACGGGTGCGCCGGGCGCGCGTACAGCTCGTGCACGGGTGCCGTCTCGACGATCCGGCCGGCGTACATCACCGCGATCTTGTCCGCGACGTCGGCGACCACACCGAGGTCGTGGGTGATCAGGATCAGGCCCATGTGGTACTCGGCCTGCAACTCCGCCAGCAGGTCCATCACCTGCGCCTGCACCGTCACGTCGAGCGCCGTGGTGGGCTCGTCCGCGATGATCAGGTCCGGCTCCAGGGCCAGCGCC
The DNA here is from genome assembly GCF_044766665.1 of Kitasatospora sp. NPDC101801. Taxonomy (NCBI): domain Bacteria; kingdom Bacillati; phylum Actinomycetota; class Actinomycetes; order Kitasatosporales; family Streptomycetaceae; genus Kitasatospora; species Kitasatospora sp. NPDC101801. The sequence goes on along the minus strand of NZ_JBIWML010000004.1, from coordinate 14,763 downwards.
ATCGCGATCATGATGCGCTGCCGCATGCCGCCGGAGAACTGGTGCGGGTAGTCCCCCACCCGGTCCTTGGCGGCCGGGATCCGCACCCGGTCCATCAGCTCGATCGCCTTGGCCTTGGCGTCCTTCCGGGAGGCGCCCCGATGGGCCCGGAACATCTCGCCGAGCTGGAAGCCGACGGTCAGCACCGGGTTGAGCGAGGACAGTGCGTCCTGGAAGATCATCGCGATCTTCTGGCCGCGGATCTGCCGCCTGGTCTCCTTGTCCATGGTGAGCATGTCCTGGCCGCGGAACCGGATCTCGCCCTGCGGGATCCGGGCCGGCGGCATGTCCAGGATGCCCATGATGGCCTGCGCGGTGACGGACTTCCCGGAGCCCGACTCGCCCAGCACGGCCAGGGTCTCCCCCGCGCTCACGCTGTAGTTGACCCCGTTGACGGCCTTGACCAGCCCGTCCCGGGTCTTGAACTCGACGTGCAGGTCCCGGACGTCCAGCAGCGGCCCCTGGTAGGGCGCCTCGTGGACCTGCTTGCCGGTGTCGACTGCGGTGGTCATCGGTGCGTCCCTCGCTCTCAGCGCAGCTTCGGGTCGAGGGCGTCACGCACGGCGTCGCCCATCATGATGAAGGCCAGCACGGTGACGGACAGCGCGGCGGCCGGGAAGAACAGCACGAACGGGGCGGTGCGGATCACCTTCTGGGCCGAGGAGATGTCCACGCCCCAGGAGATGGTCGGGTCCTGCAGGCCGATGCCCAGGAAGCTCAGCGTCGCCTCGGCGGTGATGTAGCCGCCCAGCGCGATGGTGGCGACCACGATCACCGGGGCGATCGCGTTCGGCAGGATGTGCCGGAACATCAGCCGGTTGGTGCCCGCGCCGAGGGCCCGGCCCGCCACCACGTAGTCGGCCTGCTTGACCGTCAGCACCGCGCCGCGCATCACGCGGGCGATCTGGGTCCAGCCCAGGAAGGCCAGCGCGATGACCACGCTCCACACCGTGCGGGTGGTGAAGGCGTTCAGCAGCACCAGGGCGCCGAGCAGCAGCGGGATGCCGAAGAAGATGTCCACGATCCGGGAGATGATCGCGTCCACCCAGCCGCCGAAGTACCCGGACAGCATGCCGGCCAGGCCACCGACCAGGGTGACCGCGAGGGTGACGCAGACACCGACGATGATCGAGGCGCGGGCGCCGTACAGCACCCGGGCGTAGATCGACCGGCCCTGGCCGTCGTAGCCGAACCAGCCGGCGCCGAAGACGTCGGCCCAGTCCGGCTTGCGCAGGTAGTTCTTGACCAGGTCCGCCTGGCGCGGGTCGGCGTCGGTGAACAGGCCGGGGAAGGCCGCGATCACCAGCAGGAGGACGATCAGCACGGCGGAGATCAGGAAGATCGGCCGCCGCCGGAGATCCCGCCAGGCGTCGCCCCAGAGGCTGCGGGCCTCCTCGCGCTTGGTCGGATCGGGCTCCAGTATGGTGTCCTGCTCGACCAGCAGGCCCTGACTGCCCGCGTAGTCCAGGTGGCTGCTGCCGGCCGGCGGGACCGGCCTCGGGTCGTTCTCGTCGTGCACGTCAGGCATAGCGGATCCTCGGGTCCAGGACGGCGTAGAGCAGGTCCACCACCAGGCTGGCGACCAGGTAGACCAGCACCAGGACGGTGACCACGCCGACCACGGTCGGGCCCTCCTTCTGGTTGATCGCCCGGTAGAGGATGTTGCCGACGCCCGCGATGTTGAAGATGCCCTCGGTGACGATCGCACCGCCCATCAGCGCGCCCAGGTCGGTCCCGAGGAAGGTGACCACCGGGATCAGCGAGTTGCGCAGCAGGTGACGGCTGATGATGGTGCGTCGGGGCAGGCCCTTGGCCGTCGCGGTGCGGATGTAGTCGGCCCGCAGGTTCTCGCCGATCGAGGTCCGGGTGAGCCGGGCCACGTACGCCAACGAGAGCGAGGCCAGCACCAGGCCGGGCAGGATGAGTTGGGTGATGTCCGTGGAGTCCTGCACGGTCGCGGTCACCCAGCCGAGATCGATCGCGAAGATGGTCTGGGCGATGTAGCCGAGCACGAACACCGGGATCGAGATCACCACCAGGGTGAGCACCAGCACCAGGGTGTCGGCGACCGAGCCGCGCTTGAGACCGGAGAGCAGACCCAGCGTCAGACCGATCACGATCTCGAAGAAGAAGGCGACCAGGGCCAGCCGGATGGTGACCGGGAACGCGTCGGCCATGATCTCGGAGACCGGGCGTCCGGTGAAGCTGGTGCCGAAGTCCAGGGTCAGGACGTTGCCCATGTAGTGCAGGTACTGCTTCCAGAGCGGCTGGTCCAGGTAGAACTTGTGCCGCAGGTTGGCCACCGTCGCCGGGTCGGCCGCCTTGTCGCCGTACATGGCGGCGATCGGGTCACCCGGCAGGGTGTAGACCATCAGGAAGATCAGCAGGGTCGCACCGAAGAACACCGGGATCATCTGCAGCACTCGCCGTAGGACGTAGCTGCCCATCGTTCCTCCTTCCGCAAGGGGGGCGGGAGTGGCTTGTGGATCAGGTCGGATCAGGCCGCGGCGCCAGGGTGCGTGCCTCGGCGGTGCGGAGGAGGGAGTCCATGCGGAGCATCGGCGACAGACCGGCGAGGTGCGTGCCCTGGCGCCGCGGCCTGATCCACGGGCCACTCCCGGGTGCCTGGGCCCCGCCCTCCCGGATGGGGAGGGCGGGGCCGGCGGGGGTGGCTGTCAGCCCTTGACCTCGACCTGGGTCCAGGCCGGGTTGCCGAAGGAGTCGAACTTCACGTTCTGCACCTTGGTGGAGTAGCCGGAGTTGGTCCGGTAGTACCAGAGCGGGATCGCCGGGAAGTCCTGGGCGAGCACCGCCTCCGCCGCCTGGTAGCCGGTGACCGAGGCCTGCACCGAGGCGGCCTGGTCGGCGGTGTTGGCCAGCTGGTCGAACTGCGGGCTGCTGTAGCCGAAGTCGTTCGAGGCCGCACCGGTCCGGTAGACGTCGGCGAGGAAGTTGGCGTTCAGCGGGTAGTCCTGCTGCCAGCCGGTCCGGAACGCACCGTTGATGGTGTGTCCGGTGATCGCCGCACGGGCGGTCTTGAAGTCGGTCTTCGGGTCACCGACGCAGTCGACGCCGGTGGCCTGCCGGATCGAGTTGCAGACCGCGTCCACCCACTCCTTGTGGCCGCCGTCGGCGTTGTAGGTGATCAGCAGCTTGTTGTTCGGGACGCCGCCGCCCTCGGTGATCAGCTGCTTGGCCTTGGTGGCGTCGAACTTGCAGGAGTCACCGCAGATGCCCTCCTTGTAGCCCTCGACGCCCTCGGCCACCCAGGAGCTGGCCGGCTTGCGGGAGTTCTGGAGCACCGTCTTGGTGATGGTGTCGCGGTCGATCGCCATCGACAGGCCCTGCCGGACCTTGGCCTTGTTCGCCCCGGCCCAGTCGGACTGGTAGAGCGTGAAGCCGATGTTCTGGATCGACCCCTGCGGCGCGTCGATCGCCCGGTCGCCGAGGTCGTTCTTGTAGTTGGCCAGCGCCGACGGCGGCACCTGGTCCATCACGTCCAGGTTGTTGGACTGCAGGTCCGCGTAGGCGGCCTCGGCTGTGGTGTACATCTTGAAGACGACACCGCCGTTCTTCGGCTTGTCCACGCCCTGGTAGTTGGCGAAGGCCTTGGTGACGACCTGGGAGTTGTGCTCCCAACTGACGAACTGGTACGGGCCGTTGCCGACCGGCTTCTGGCCGTACCCGGTCGGGTCGGCGAAGAAGCCGTCCGGCAGCGGGGAGAAGGCGACGTAGCCGAGCTTGTACGGGAAGTACGACACCGTGTTGTTGAGCACGATGGTGAAGTGGGTGTCGTCCACCACCGTCAGGCCCGACATGGTGGTCTTGGTCGCGGCCCCGCTCTTCGGGTGCACGTCGGTGTAGCCCTGGATGTCGGAGAACCAGGAGCTGTTGATCTGGTTGTTCGCCGTGGTCGCCGCCCAGTTCCAGGCGTCCACGAAGTTCTTCGCCTTGACCGGCGTGCCGTCGTGGAAGGTCCACCCCGACTTGAGCGTCACGTTGAACGTCTTCGAGTCGGTGGTGTCGATCTTGTCGGCCATCTGCATCCGCAGCTTGCCGTTGTCCGGGTCGTAGTCGGCCAGACCCTTGAACAGGTTCTGCGAGATCCGGCCGCCGCCCACCTCGTTCGCGTTGGCGGGCTGGAGCGGGTTCTGCGGCTCGCTGCTCTGGTAGCTGAAGGTCTTGCCGGCGTCGGCCGAGCCGCCGCCGCTCCCGCTGCTTCCGCATCCGGTGGCCACCAGGGCCACGGACGTCGCACCGATAACGGCCCAGCGGGTTCTGGTGGCTGCGGGCATGGAGGGCTCCTCCTCAGAAGGTCTGTGACGCATCACACCCCATTCGACGGGCACCGGCCCGACGGCGCGACCGTGGTACCGCCGGATGGGTGGAGGCCACAACGCCGACGGCCCCACAGCGTGAGCTGTGGGGCCGTCAGACTGAGGCTCGGTCAGACCGTGCTGAGCACCCGCTCGGCGGCGAAGTGGCAGGCCGACTCGTGCGCCGCCGCGCCGTCCAGGGACGGCACCGCGAGCAGCGGGAGCTCGGTGGAGCAACGCTCCTCCGCCTTCCAGCACCGGGTCCGGAACCGGCAGCCGCTCGGCGGGTTGGCCGGCGAGGGGATGTCGCCGACCAGGACGATCCGGTCCCGGTTCGCCCGCGCGGTCGGGTCCGGCACCGGCACCGCCGACAGCAGCGCCTGGGTGTACGGGTGGGTGGCGTGCTCGTAGATCTCCTCGTCGGTGCCGATCTCCACCATCTTGCCGAGGTACATCACGCCGACCCGGTCGGAGATGTGCCGGACGATCGAGAGGTCGTGCGCGATGAACATGTACGACAGCTCGAAGTCGCTCTGTAGCTGCTCCAGCAGGTTGATCACCTGGGCCTGCACCGAGACGTCCAGCGCGGAGACCGGTTCGTCGCAGATGATGATCTCCGGCTTGAGCGCCAGCCCACGGGCGATCCCGATCCGCTGCCGCTGACCGCCGGAGAACTGGTGCGGGTACCGGTTGATGTACTCCGGGTTGAGGCCGACCACGTCGAGCAGGTCCTGAACGGCCTTGCGACGGTCGCCCTTCGGCGCCACCTCCGGGTGGATCTCGTACGGCTCGCCGATGATGTCGCCCACCGTCATCCGGGGGTTCAGCGAGGTGTACGGGTCCTGGAACACCATCTGGATGTTGCGGCGGACGGCCTTCAGCGCGGCGCCCGAGAGCTTGGAGATGTCCTCGCCCTTGTAGAGCACCTGGCCGGCGGTGGCCCGCTCCAGGTTCATCAGCACCTTGGCCAGGGTGGACTTGCCACAGCCCGACTCGCCGACGATGCCCAGCGTCTCACCGCGCATCAGGTCGAAGGAGATGCCGTCGACCGCCTTGACCGCGCCGATCTGCTTCTTGAAGAGGATGCCCTGGCTGAGCGGGTAGTGCTTGACCAGGTCCTTGACCTCCAGGATGGGCTCAGCCATGGAGGGTCTCCTTCCAGAGGTGGCAGGCGCTCTTCCGGCCGGCGAGCTCGGCGCCGTCCCGGTCGAGCACCTGGTGCAGCGCGGGGATCTCGCTGCGGCACAGGTCGGTGGCCTTGTCGCAGCGCGGGTTGAAGGCGCAACCGGCGGGCACCTTCAGCAGGTTGGGCGGCAGGCCCTGGATCGCGTAGAGCTCTTGGCCCTTCTGGTCCAACCGCGGGATCGAGCGGAGCAGGCCCTCGGTGTACGGGTGCGCCGGGTTGGCGTACAGCTCGTGCACGGGGGCGGTCTCGACGATCCGGCCGGCGTACATCACGGCGATCTTGTCCGCGACGTCGGCCACCACGCCGAGGTCGTGGGTGATCAGGATCAGGCCCATGTGGTACTCGGCCTGGAGCTCGGCCAGCAGGTCCATCACCTGGGCCTGGACGGTGACGTCCAGGGCGGTGGTGGGCTCGTCCGCGATGATCAGGTCCGGCTCCAGGGCCAGCGCCATCGCGATCATGATGCGCTGCCGCATGCCGCCGGAGAACTGGTGCGGGTAGTCGCCGACCCGCTGCTTGGCGGCCGGGATGCGCACCCGGTCCATCAGCTCGATGGCCTTGGCCTTGGCCTCCTTGCGGGAGGCGCCCTCGTGCACCCGGAACATCTCGCCGAGCTGGTAGCCCACGCTGAGCACCGGGTTGAGCGAGGACAGCGCGTCCTGGAAGATCATCGCGATCTTCCGGCCGCGCAGCTTCCGGCGCTCCTCGTTGCTCATCTTGAGCATGTCCTGGCCGCGGAACAGGATCTCCCCGGAGGTGATCCGGCCCGGCGGCATGTCCAGGATGCCCATGATGGTCTGCGCGGTGACGGACTTCCCGGAGCCCGACTCGCCCAGCACGGCCAGGGTCTCCCCCGCGCTCACGCTGTAGTTGACCCCGTTGACGGCCTTGGCGATGCCGTCCTTGGTCTTGAACTCGACGTGCAGGTCACGCACTTCGAGCAGGGGCGTGCCGGGGACGAGGCGGTCGGTCGCCTGGGCCTTCTCGATCACAGTGGTCATGGTGCCTACCGCCTCTCAGCGCAGCTTCGGGTCGAGGGCGTCACGCACGGCGTCGCCCATCATGATGAAGGCCAGCACCGTGAGGCTGAGCATCCCGGCCGGGAAGAACAGCGCGAACGGGGCGGTGCGGATCACCTTCTGGGCCGAGTTGATGTCGATGCCCCAGGAGATGGTCGGGTCCTGCAGACCGATGCCCAGGAAGCTCAGCGTCGCCTCGGTGGCGATGTAACCGCCCAGCGCGATGGTGGCCACCACGATCACCGGGGCGATCGCGTTCGGGAGCACGTGCTTGAGCAGGATCCGGCTGGTGCCGGCCCCGAGCGCCTTGGCGGCGGTGACGTAGTCGGCCTGCTTGACCGTGATCACCGAGCCGCGCATCACGCGGGCCATCTGGGTCCAGCCGAGCGCGGTGAGCGCGAAGACCACGGACCACACGGTGCGCTCGGTGAAGGCGTTCAGCACCACCAGGCAGCCGAGCAGCAGCGGGATGCCGAAGAAGATGTCGGTCACCCGGGAGAGCAGGGTGTCGATCCAGCCGCCGAAGTAGCCGGCCAGCATGCCGATGATGCCACCGGTCACGGTCACCGCGGCCGTGACGCAGATGCCCACGATGATCGAGGCCCGGGCGCCGTACACCACGCGGGCGTAGATCGACCGGCCCTGGCCGTCGTAGCCGAGCCAGTCGGCCTGGAAGAAGTGGCCGTAGTTCGGCGTGCTCAGGTAGTGGTTGCGCAGGTCGCCGGCGCGCGGGTCCACCGAGGTGAACAGGCCGGGGACCACGGTCATCACGATCAGCACCAGGATCAGCGCGGCCGAGATCAGGAAGATCGGTCGGCGGCGCAGGTCGTCCCAGGCGTCCGAGCCGAGGCTGCGGGCCTTCTCCGGCTTCGGCGCGGGGGCCGAACCACCGCTCTGGGCCGGGATCTTGGCGGCGGTCTTCTTCTCGATCAGGTCAGGCATACCGAATCCTCGGGTCCAGGACCGCGTAGAGCAGGTCGACGATCAGGCTGGCGACGAGGTAGACGATGACCAGGACGACCACGAAGCCGACGACCGTCGCGCCTTCCTTCTGGTTGATCGCGCGGAACAGCGCGTTGCCGACACCCTTGACGTTGAAGATGCCCTCGGTGACGATCGCGCCGCCCATCAGGGCGCCGAGGTCGGTGCCGAGGAAGGTGACGACCGGGATCATCGAGTTGCGCAGCAGGTGGGTGCCGATGATCCTCCGACGCGGCAGGCCCTTGGCCGTCGCGGTGCGGATGTAGTCGGCGCGGATGTTCTCCACGATCGAGGTGCGGCTCAGCCGGGCGACGTACGCCAGCGAGAGCGAGCCCAGCACCACGGCGGGCAGCAGCAGCTGACTCAGGTTCATCGAGTCCTGGACGGTCGGCGTGACCCACTTGAGCTGGTCCGCGAAGAGCGTCTGGAACAGGTAGCCGAGCACCGGCACCGGGATCGAGATCAGGATCAGCGTGAAGACCAGGGTGCTCTTGTCGGCGAACTTCCCGCGCTTGAGACCGGACAGCAGGCCGATCCCGACCCCGAAGACGATCTCGATGGCGAAGGCCATCAGCGCCAGCCGGATCGTGACCGGCAGCGCCTCGGTGATCACGTCGATCACCTGACGGCCCGCCATGGTCTCGCCGAAGTTCCCGGTGAACAGGTTCCCCATGTAGTGCAGGTACTGCTGCCAGAGCGGGAGATCCAGGCCGAGCTTGTGCTTCAGCGAGGCGAGCTGGGCCGGGTCCGGCTGCTTGTCGCCCCACAGTGCCCGGACTTGGTCACCCGGCAGAACGTTCACCATAAAGAAGATGAGCGCGGTCGTACCGAGGAACACCGGGATCATCTGGAGCAGTCGCCTCGCGACAAAGCGCCCCATCATGCCTCCATTGCGTGGTCGGCGCGGAAGCGGCCGGTGCGGGCCCCAACTCCCTTGTGGGGAGCGGGGATCCGCACCGGCCCGTTACGCCTGCTGCTGTGTGCCGGGCTGCGCTGCTCGCAGCCCAGGCGGGCCGAGTGGTTCCGGCCGAATTACTTCTTGACCTCGACCTGGGTGAAGACCGGGTCGCCGAACGAGTCGAACTTCACGTTCTGGACCTTCTTGGACCAACCGGAGTTGACCTTGTAGTACCAGAGCGGGATGGACGGCATGTCCTTGGCCAGCTGGGCCTCGGCCTGCGCGTACAGCTCGGTGGTCTTGGTCACGTCGGCGGCCGCGTCGGCCTCCTTGGCGAGCTTGTCGAACGCCGGGCTGGAGTACAGCGAGTCGTTCGCCGAGGCGCCGGTGCCGTAGATGTCCCGCAGGAAGTTGGCGTTCAGCGGGTAGTCCTGCTGCCAGGCGGAGCGCATCAGGGACTCGACCTTGTGGCCGTCGATGACGTCACGGGCGGACTTGAAGTCCGGCTTCGCGTCGCCGACGCACTCCACACCGGTGGACTGGCGGATCGAGTTGCAGACCGCGTCGACCCAGTCCTTGTGGCCACCGTCGGCGTTGTACGTGATGGTGAGCTTGTTGTTCGGGACGCCGCCACCCTCGGTGATCAGCTTCTTCGCCTGCTCGGGGTTGAAGGTGCACGCCTCGCCGCAGGCGCCCTTCTTGTAACCCGCGACACCCGGGGCGACCCAGGCGTCGGCGGCGGCCCGCGAACCGTTCAGCACGGTCTTGGTGATGGTCTCGCGGTCGATCGCCATCGACAGGCCCTGCCGGACCTTCGCCTTGTCGACGCTCTTCCAAGCGTCCTGGTACATGGCGAAGGCGATCGAGGTGATGCCACCCATCGGCTGGTCGACCGCGCGGTCACCCAGGTCGTTCTTGTACGAGGCCAGGTCGGACGGGTCCACCTGGTCGAGCACGTCCAGGTTGTCCGAGACCAGGTCCTTGTAGGCGGCCTCGGCCTGGGAGTAGTTCTTGAAGACGATGCCGCCGTTCTTCGGCTTGTCACTGCCGGCGTACTTGTCGTAGGCGGCGAGCGTGACGGCCTTGTTGTGCTCCCACGAGACGAACTTGTAGGGGCCGTTGCCGACCGGGTTCTCGCCGGCCTTCGCCGGGTCCGCGAAGAAGGACTTCGGCAGCGGCGAGAAGGCGGTGTAGCCGAGCTTGTACTGGAAGTACGAGACCGGGGCAGTCAAGTCGATGGTGAAGTGCGTGTCGTCCACGACCTTCAGACCGGACATCTTGTCGGCAGTCGGGTCACCCTTCTCCGGGTGCACCGCGTCGTAGCCGGCGATGTCGGAGAACCAGTTCGAGTTGATCTGGTCGTTCTTCGTGTTGGCCGACCAGTTCCAAGCGTCCACGAAGGAGGCCGCGGTGACCGGGGTTCCGTCGTGGAAGGTCCAGCCGGACTTCAGGGTGACGGTGTAGTGCTGGGCGTCGGTGGTCTCGATCTTGTCGGCCACCTGGTTGCGCAGCTTGCCGTCGGCGGGGTCGTAGTCGACCAGACCGCGGAAGAGGTTCTTGACGACGCGACCGCCACCGACCTCCATCGCGTTGGCGGGCTGCAGCGGGTGCTGCGGCTCGGTGCTCTGGTAGCTGAACGTCCCGGCCGCGTTGGCCGCTCCGTCCGAGCTGGACGACGAACCGCTACCGCAGGCGGTGGCCGCAAGGGCGACCGCGACGGCTGCGACGACCCACTTGGCCTGGCTGGCACCGCGCATGGGTGTGCCTCCTGAATTCCTGTTGCAAACGTGGAGCGCACCGCGGGGGGCTGACCGGCTTCGTCGCCGTGGGTCAGACGGTGCTTTCCTCGCTCAGGTTCGGCGCGCACCCCTGCGCAAACCTTTGACCCGAGCTCGACTGCACCCACTATCCGTCACGCTCGGATACGAACTAGGCCATTACTGATCTCATTTTGGTCACATGAGCGGACGCCGAGTTTCGAAAATCGGACATACCAGACATACCCAGACAGGTACTAAACGGACAGTTGTCATGAATGACAGCTCGTCACGTCCGATTAACGAACACTTACCTCTCACAATCGCTACGCGCGTTGACAGCACAGCGTCACGAAAAAGCCCGGCCCGGCACTCCCAAGAGAGGTGCCGGGCCGGGCCGGTGGTACTGCGTCAGTTCTTCTTGGCGCGCGAGGCCGTACGGCCACGCTCCTTGGCGTCCAGGACGACCTTGCGGATGCGCACGGTCTCCGGGGTCACCTCGATGCACTCGTCCTCGCGGCAGAACTCGAGGCTCTGCTCCAGCGAGAGCTTGCGCGGCGGCACCAGGTTCTCGGTGGTGTCGGAGGAAGCGGCACGCATGTTGGTGAGCTTCTTCTCCTTGGTGATGTTGATGTCCATGTCGTCCTGGCGCGAGTTCTCGCCGACGATCATGCCCTCGTACACCTCGGTGGTGGGCTCCACGAAGAGCGTGCCGCGCTCCTGGATGCCCATCATCGCGAACGGCGTCACGACGCCCGCGCGGTCGGCCACCAGCGAACCGTTGTTGCGCATCCGGAGCTCGCCGAACCACGGCTCGTGGCCCTCGAAGATGGAGTGCGCGATGCCGGTGCCGCGGGTGTCGGTGAGGAACTGGGTGCGGAAGCCGATCAGGCCGCGCGACGGGACGATGAACTCCATCCGGACCCAGCCGGAGCCGTGGTTCGTCATGGTCTCCATCCGACCCTTACGGGTCGCCATCAGCTGGGTGATGGCACCGAGATACTCCTCGGGGCTGTCGATGGTCATCCGCTCGACCGGCTCGTGGGTCTTGCCGTTGACGATCTTGGTGACCACCTGCGGCTTGCCGACGGTGAGCTCGAACAGCTCCCGGCGCATGGTCTCGACCAGGATGGCGAGCGCGAGCTCACCACGGCCCTGGACCTCCCAGGCGTCCGGACGCTCGGTCGGCAGCACGCGGAGCGAGACGTTACCGACCAGCTCGCGGTCCAGGCGGTCCTTCACCATGCGGGCGGTGACCTTGTGGCCCTTGCCGCCCTTGCCGACCAGCGGCGAGGTGTTGGTGCCGATGACCATCGAGATGGCGGGCTCGTCGACCGTGATCAGCGGCAGCGCGATCGGGTTCTCCGGGTCGGCCAGGGTCTCGCCGATCATGATGTCCGGGATACCCGCGACGGCGCAGATGTCGCCGGGGCCGGCCACCTCGGCCGGCTTGCGGGTGAGCGCCTCGGTCATCAGCAGCTCGGTGATCTTGACGTTCTGGATGGTGCCGTCACGCTTGATCCACGCGACCTGCTGGCCCTTGCGCAGCTCGCCCTGCTCGACCCGGCAGAGGGCGATACGGCCGAGGAAGTTGTCGGCGTCCAGGTTGGTGACGTGCGCCTGGAGCGGGGCGGCCTCGTCGTACACCGGGGCCGGGACGTGCTCCAGGATGGTGGAGAAGAACGGCTCCAGCGAGTCGCTGTCCGGCGGCACGGTGCCGTTCTCCGGCTTGGTCATCGAGGCCACACCGTCACGCGCACAGGCGTAGACGATCGGGAACTCGATCTGGTCCTCGGTCGCGTCCAGGTCCAGGAAGAGGTCGTAGGTCTCGTTGATGACCTCGTCGATCCGGGAGTCCGGGCGGTCCGTCTTGTTGATGCAGAGGATGACCGGCAGCTTGGCGGTCAGCGCCTTGCGGAGCACGAAGCGGGTCTGCGGGAGCGGACCCTCGGAGGCGTCCACCAGCAGCACGACGGCGTCGACCATGGACAGGCCGCGCTCCACCTCGCCACCGAAGTCGGCGTGGCCCGGGGTGTCGATGATGTTGATCGTGATCGGCGCGCCACCCTCCTTGGGGTGGTACTTCACTGCCGTGTTCTTCGCGAGAATGGTGATGCCCTTCTCGCGCTCCAGGTCGTTGGAGTCCATCATCCGGTCGTCGAGGTGCTGGTGGGCGGCGAAGGCACCGGCCTGCTTCAGCATGGCGTCGACGAGGGTCGTCTTGCCGTGGTCGACGTGGGCGACGATGGCAACGTTACGAATGTCACTGCGCGTGGGCATGCTGAGCGGTATCTCCCGGATCGTGGGTTACGGCGCCCGGCTGCGTTCAGCGTTGATCAGCGTCTTCGCCGCGGGCGACCTGCGATCCGTTGATCGCCGCCGCCCGTTCCGCCTGCTACTACCGGTCCACCCGCCGGGCACGACATGCCACGGCTTCCTCCTATGGTACGTGGAACCACCGAGCGCCACCGAAACGGGCAGGCCGGACGGGTCACAGGGCGGTTCTGAACGGGTCAGCCCCGGCGCAGACCGAGGTCCTGGAAGCGCGGGGTGGCGAAGCCGAAGGCGCCCGCGTTGGCCACCTCGGTCCGGACCGCGACCAGGTCGGGGCGCTGGTAGAGCGGGACGGAGTGGGCCACCTGCCAGATCCGCGCGTCGGCCTCCTGGAGCAGGGCCCGCCGGGCCGCCGGGTCGAGCTCGGCGTCCGCCTGGGCGATCAACTGGTCGATCTCCTCGCTGCCGGTCCTGGCGTAGTTGCGGCCGATCACCGGCAGGCCGTCCGGACCGGGCCGGGGCTTGCCGTAGCGGGTGGCCGCGCCGGTGGCGTCCTGGCCGGCCGGCCAGGAGAACAGCGCCAGGTCGTACTCGCCGGTGGCCAGGTGGTCCTTCAGGAAGCTCTCCGCGGGGACGGCCTGCGGGCGGAGCGTGATGCCCGCCTCGGCCAGACCGGCGGTCAGCGCGTCGGCCGCGCGTCGGGCTCCGGCCGAGCCCTCCGGGATCAGCAGACCGAGGGCCAGTTCCTTGCCGTCCTTGGTCCGGGCCGCGCCGCCCCGGTGCCAGCCGGCCTGGTCGAGCAGTTCGGCGGCGGAGGCACCGCCCGCGGCGGAGCTGTTGTCCTGGTAGCCGTCCTGACCCGCCATCAGCAGGTGGTGCCCGAGCGGTACGGGCGTCAGCCCGAGCGGGTCGACGGCGGCCTCGGCGACCCGCTGCCGATCGACCGCGCGGGCCACCGCCCGGCGGACGGCGGGGTCGGCCAGCGGCCCCCGGGTGCCGTTCAGGGTCAGCTGGGCGAAGGCCGGGGCGACGGCCCGGTGCAGCTTCAGGCCCGGCAGTGCCTCGGCCCGGCGCAGCGCCTGGGCGGACGCCTCCGCGACGGCGGCCGCGTCGGGCGGGGCGGCGTTGGTCTGCGCGGCCGGGGTGGCGTGGTCGACGGCGTCGGTGAGCGCGGCGATGTCCAGCGTGCCCTGGTCGAGAGCGTCCAGGCGCTTGGCGGCCGGGGTGGCCAGGAAGTCGATCGCCTCCGCCTTGGCGGGGTCACCCCACCAGCGCGGGTTGCGGACCACGGTGGCCCTGCCGCCGGCCCGGTCGTACGTCTTCACCGTGAACGGTCCGGCCGACGGGGCGTTGGTCAGCGGCTGGTTGAAGGCGGCCGGGGTCGCGCTGGCGGCGGCCGGGTAGAGCGGGCTGAACAGCGTCCGCCAGCCCGCGTACGACTGCTTGAACGCGACCTTGACCTCGCGGGCGTCGGCGCCCTGGGTGACGGCGGCGATCGCGGCGTAGCCCGCCGGGCGGTCGGTCCGGTAGGCCGGGTCGGCGGCCTCGCCCAGGGCGTGCCACTGCGCGATGAAGTCGGCCGCGGTGATCGGGGTGCCGTCGGTCCAGACCGCCTTCGGGTTGAGGCGGTACGTGACGGTCTGCGGGCGCTGGCCGGCCGGGGTGGACTCCGCGGCGGCCAGGTAGTCCGGGTCCGCGGTGGGGCGGGCGTGGTCGTCCCACCGGAACAGGTGCGGCAGCAGGGCCTCGGTGAGCAGCTCACTGTCGGCGGTGGCCTCCGGCTGGAACACGTTGAGCGTGGCCGGGACCGCCTCCACCGCCCACCGCAGCGTCCCGCCGTCCTTGACCTGGTCCCGGGCCACGGTGGCGACGTCCGACGCCCTCGGCTCGGGCCCCGGGTCCTCGGAGCACCCGGCCAACAGCACGGTCAGGACGGCAACGGCGAGAAGCTGACGGGCACGCATCTCCCGAGTCAACCGGCCCCCGACGACCCCCGGTGGCTGACACGACGTCAGACCCCGGAGATGCACCCGAATGGCACTGCCCGGGGGGCCCGGGGCCGCACCGTAGGCAGGCGCTCCAGGTCTACGGTCCAGGGGCCCGGGGGCTGCGCTGTCGGCAGGCGCTCAGCCGTCTACCACCCAGGGGCCCGGGGCTGCACCGTAGGCAGGCACTCAGCCGTCGACCACCCAGGGGCCCGGAAGTTGTCAAGTCAAATGAGACGGTTTGATGCTATGCGGGCTGTTGTGCTGGTTCTGTCTCTCGCTTCGGTTCGTTGATCCAGGCCTGCTCG